>WSZJ01000016.1 GCA_009773755.1 Planctomycetota bacterium
TACGCCGAATGCGCCTCTGTCCCATGACCACTTCCCCCCTTTCGGACGGCGACTAGAATATTGTCTTAGTCACCTGTCCAAGAAATGGGGGGAACTTCACCTCTTTGATTTTGGCTTTTGGCTTTGCGTTTCGCCGTTTTGAATTTGCCTTTTCGGGTCGCCCTCGAAGTCTATTGCAATGCCGGCCATGCACCCGGATTACTGGGCCTCGGCCCTCCCCCACCATCGGCGAATTCATCGAACCGTGCTAACGTGACCCGCCCCAATCCAGATTCCGCAAGGAGTCCATCTTGCCCCTTCCCCCTCTCGACATCCTCGAGCTTGCCCTCCAGTCCCCCCGCGCCACCGGGATCTTCGTCGTCGAAGTCCGCCCGGGCTCCCCCGCCGCCGGCGCGGGGATCGCCGCGGGGGACATCGTCACCGAGGTCGGCGGCGCGCCCACGCCGGACTTGCAGGCGTTCTCGAAGGCGCTTCAGCCCGGCAACAAAGCCGATCGCAACGTGAAGGGGACGAAGCTCGACGGATCGAAATTCGACTTCATCGTCCCCGCGGGCCGGCTCGGAATCCAGGGGTACGCGGTGAAGACGGCGACGTGCGCGTGGCGCAGCGAGCCGGACTGCCCGGACGCGCCGGACTTCTCGGCGTTCGGGAAGGACGCGTCGTGGTGGCTGCGGTCGTCGTTCGGCGAGGAGCGCGCGGGGTACGAGCGGATTCACATGAAGCGGCGCGGGGATCTCGTCGAGTTCGACCACCTGACGCATTTCGGGGGCGGCGCGGGGGAGCAGAAGTGGACGTACCGGAGCAACGTGCTGTCGACGCACAGGCTGGACGGGATCCTCTCGACGATTTCGATGGAGTCGATCACGGGGACGAAGGCCGAGGGGCAGGAGAAGGCGCGGCTCGCGCTCGGCGACGACGGCGTGTGGCGCGGGTACGTCATCGACCCGAAGGGGGTGGAGACGAAGATCGAGGAGCGTCCGGTTGTCGCCGCTTCGCTCAACGTGTACGCCGTGCCGTTGCTCGCGCTCACGATGCCGCTTCGCGCGGGGGCGCGCCGCGCGTTTCCCGAGGTCCGCGAATCGTCGGGCGTGGTCCGCGGACGTTCGCGTCTCGAGTGTCTCGGGCGGGAAGAGGTCGCGGTGAACGGGAAGCGCGTCCCGGCCTGGTGCTTCGCGTGTCGCCATTACGGCGAGGGGGCCAATTTCGAGCGCTTCTATGTTTCCGACGCCCGCCGGCTCGTGCGGATTGAATGGGGGCAGGACTATGGAGGGTGCTGGTGCGAGGCGATCACGAAGCCGGAGGCGGGGAAAGGCATTCCGAAGCACATCAAAGTGGAGTGAACTGACCTGGGTCTCGTCGTCCCTCGGTCCCGGCCGCAAGTCCGACGAATGACAAATCTCTATTCTGAATCCGTGCAGGTTATCCGCGGTGCATCCGTGCCGAACAATCCGCGAAATCGCTTTCTCTCAATCCATCTCCATCCAATACGGAAATCACTTTCAGCACACCTGAGCGACGGGCGGTCAGAATCTGGATGGAGATAGATGGAGATTGGGATTGCGCGGATGGTTCTGCACGGATGCACCTCGGATACCGGCCGCGGATAAAGCCAGAGGATTCCCGGTAAGAGGCGATCCCGGTCTTGCCTCCAGTTCCTCCAGCCGCGCGCCTCTTCTCCCCTCCAAGCCCTACGCCGAAAACCGCGCGGCCTGGAAAGTCCGCCGCTTCCGCATCGGATATGCCATCCCCAGGATCTTTTCCAGCACGTCGCTCTGGTTCGCGTTGGGGAGGACGTCCAGCAGTTCCTGCGTCCGCCGTCCGCCGTCGGGATCGGCCGTGTGCGCGAACTCTGCGCGGGCGGCCTGGCAGGTCTTGCGGGCCTGGTCGGCGTTGCCGCCGCGGGCCTGGGCGACAGCGATATTGAAGATCGACTGAGCGGCGAGGGCGCGCTCGCCGGCGGAAGCGCCGGCCTCGGCGGAGAGGTTGAACTCGCGGACGGCGCCGTCGTTGTCGCCGACGCGCAGGGCGGCGTAACCGCCGTTGTGGCGGGCGTCCGCGAGCCCCCGGGAATTCCCGCGGTCGGAGTAGATCGCCGCGGCGCGAGCGCTCAGCGCCCCGGCCTCCTCCAGCCGCCCCGAAGCCTCGGCGCAGACGGCGAGGTTCGTGCAGACGGCGGCGACCAGTTCCTGGCCGGCGCCGGCGAAATCGTCGCGCATCCCGTCCATGATCGCCAGCGCGGAGCGGAAGTGCGTCGCCGCGTCGGCGTCGCGGTCGAGCCCGAGGCACGCGACGCCAAGATTCGCTTCGAGCCGCGCCACGCCGGACCGGTCGCCGGCCGCGGCCCGCAGATCCCGCGCTTCACGGAAGCACTCGATCGCATCGCGAAGATCTTCCTCCCGCGCGCGCAGCATCCCGAGGTTGTTCAGGCAGCGGGAGAGCGGCTGGGGCTTGCCGGACTTGCGAAGCGCGCCGAGGGCTTCGAGGTGAAGGCGAAGGGCGTCCTCGTAGCGTTCCTCGGACTGCGCGAGGAGGCCGAGCCAGTCCTTTGCGGTGCCGACGAGTGCGGCTTCGCCCGCGGCGGCGCCGTACGCGACGACGCGCTGGAATTCGATGCGGGCGTTCGCGGCGTCGCCGGCCGCGTCGTACGCCGCGCCGAGATCGATGGTGCACTGCGCGAGAAGGCGCGCGTTCTTGGCGAGATTCGCCTTTTCGCGGAAGAAGCGGTATTCCTCGACGGCGCCCGGGGCGTCGACCGGGAGGCGCGACTGGAGAGCCGCGTAATCCTCGGCTAGCTTCGGGGACAGAGACTCGGCGGGTGGGACGACGACCGATTTTGCGGTCACAGGCGCGTGGACCGGCGCGGGCGGCGCGAAGACCCAGGTGGTCCCCGGAAGCGGCGGCGTCTCGGCTGGTGCGGCGGCGACGACGGGCGCTTCAACGGGCGCGGCGGCGACCGGAGCTTCCGCCTGCACGACGGGCGGATCGGTCCGCGCCGACGGCGGATTGGAATCCGGCTGCCCGGGTTCCGCGACGGCCGCCGACCCCGAGTCGGACGCAGGCGCTCGCGAAGCCGGCGGCAGGTTGCCGCCGAACGGACGGCCGCTCCTCTTCTTTTTCCTGCCGCTCATGTTCCTCTCCGACGATCCCGGGCGCGACGGGAGCATTTTAGCATTCCAGCGCCTTCACGAGCAGGTCCTTCGCCACGCTCGCGTTCGCCTTCCCTTTCGTCTCTCGCATCACCTGACCGACGAGCGCCTGCACCGCCGAAGGCTTCCCGCTCTTGTAGTCGGCGACGACCTTGGGATTCTTCGCGATCACATCCCGCACGATCGCCTCGAGCGCGCCGGCGTCGCTGACCTGCGCCAGCCCCTGCTTCAAAATATGCTCGTCGACGGAAGCGGTCTCCGGCGTCCCGAGGATCCAGGCGAAGATCTCCGCTCCGGTCTGGCCGGTGATTTGCTTCGCTTCGACTTTCTTCGCGAGCTCGGCGATGCGGCGTGTCTTGTCGGTGAACGTCGTGGCCGCAATTTTTTTCTCGTTCATCGCCGCGAGGACGTGCTTCATCACCCAGTTCGAAGCGACCTTGGGCGCGAGTCCTTCGCCGCGCAGTTTGTCGAACAGGGCCGCGAGTTCCTTGTCCCCCGTAAGGACGCCGGCGTCGTAGGCGGGGAGCCCGAGTTCCTTTACGTAGCGGTCACGGCGCGCGGCAGGCTTCTCGGGGAGGGCCTGCCGGATGCGTTCGACGAATGCGGCGTCGGCCTGGATGTGGACGAGGTCGGGCTCGGGGAAGTAGCGGTAGTCGTGGGCTTCTTCCTTGGAGCGCAGGACGACGGTTTTCTCGGCGATGGCGTCCCAGGTGAGGGTGACCTGCTGGACCTTGCCGCCTCCCTCGATAATAGAAGCGTGCCGGGCCGCTTCGTAGGCGAGGGCCTTCGCGACGGACTTGAAGGAGTTCAGGTTCTTGATCTCGGTTTTCACGCCGAGCTTGTCGTCGCCCGGGCGGCGGATCGAGACGTTGGCGTCGCAGCGAAGCGAGCCCTTTTCCATGTCGCAGTCGGAGATATCGACGTACTGGAGAATTTCCTTGAGCGCGGCGAGGTAGGCGTGGGCTTCGTCGGGCGAGCGCATGTCGGGCTCGCTGACGATCTCGACGAGCGGGACGCCGGCGCGGTTGAGGTCGACGAACGAGACGCCGGAAGAGCCTTCTGTATCGGGGTGGATGAGCTTGCCGGCGTCCTCTTCGAGGTGGACGCGCGTGATACCGATGTTTTTATTTGCAGCCGGCATCGAGATCTCGAGACGGCCTTTCCGGTTCACCGGCCGGTCGTACTGGCTGATCTGGTACCCCTTCGGCAAGTCCGGGTAGTAGTAGTTCTTGCGGTCGAACTTCGTGACGTTCGCGACCTCGCACCCGAGCGCGACGCCGGCGCGGACGGCGAGGGCGAAGGCCTGGCGGTTGAGGACCGGGAGGACGCCCGGCAGGCCGAGGCAGATCGGGCAGACGAGCGTGTTGGGGTCGGCGCCGTATTTGTTCGCGCAGCCGCAGAAGAGCTTCGTGCGGGTTTTCAGCTGCACGTGGACTTCGAGGCCGATGACGGTTTCCCAGGGGAGGCTCACGCCGTTCCCCCTGTTGCCCTATCCGCGGCCGTTTCCGCGATATGTGTTGTTATCCGCGTAAAGATGTTTTGTTTTCGAAAACAAACGGCGTACGCGGATAAAGACTGAGGACGCGGAAACAGCCGCGGATACGGCACTCTGCAAAGCCACCGTTCGTTCATAGCGCGGGACTCCTCTTCCAGAACTCCGTCTCACGCTCGTAGGAGCGGGCCGTTCGAAGCAGCGTCGCCTCGCTCCACTCCTTGCCGAGCAGTTGCAGCCCGACCGGGAGGTTTCCCTCGGTAAACCCCGCCGGCACCGAAATCCCCGGAATCCCCGCGAGCGGCGCCGTCACCGTCAGCACGTCGCAGAGGTACATCGCGATCGGGTCGTTCGCCTTCTCGCCGATCTTGAACGCCGGGATCGGGCTTGTCGGTCCCGCAATCACGTCGACTTTCTTCCATGCTTCGTCGAAGTCGTTCTTGATGAGGCGGCGCACCTGAAGCGCCTTCTTGTAGTAGGCCTCGTAGTACCCGCTCGACAGCGCGAACGTCCCGAGGAGGATTCGCCGGCGGACCTCTTCGCCGAACCCCTCGGTCCGCGACTTGCGGTACATGTCGATCAGGCCGTCGAACGATTTAGCGCGGTGCCCGAAACGCACGCCGTCGTAACGCGCGAGGTTCGACGACGCCTCGCACGGCGCGATGACGTAGTACGCCGCGATGCCGTAGTCGGTGTGGGGAAGCGACATTTCGACGAGCGTCGCGCCCTGCTTCTGGAGAACCTTGAGCGCGGCGTCGATCGCGGCGCGCACGCCCGGGTCGGTCCCCGCGCCGAAGAATTCCTTCGGCACCCCGACCCGCAGCCCCTTCACGCCCGCCTCGAGATCTTTCTCGTAGTCCGGCACTTCCGCCGGCGCGCTCGTCGAGTCCAGCGCGTCGTGCCCCGCGAACGCCTGCAGGAACATCGCCGCGTCGCGGACGGTGCGCGCGATCGGGCCGATCTGGTCGAGGCTGGAAGCGAAGGCGACGAGGCCGTAGCGGGAGACGCGGCCGTAGGTCGGTTTCATGCCGACGACGCCGCAGAGCGCGGCGGGCTGGCGGATGGAGCCGCCGGTGTCGCTCCCGAAGGCGAGCGGCGTCATGCGTGCGGCGACGGACACGGCGCTGCCTCCGGAGGATCCGCCGGGAGCGCGCGTCGGATCCCAGGGGTTGCGCGAGGGGCCGTACGCCGAATTCTCCGTCGACGATCCCATCGCGAACTCGTCGAGGTTGGTGTGGCCGACGGGGACGGCGCCGGCCGCGAGGGCGCGCAGAAGCGCGGTCGCGTCGTAGGGCGGGCGGAAGCCCTCGAGGATTTTCGAAGCGCAGGTCGTCGGGATTCCGCGCTGGCACATGTTGTCTTTGACGGCGACGGGCACGCCCGCGAGAAGCCCCTTCACTCCGGAAGCGTCCACCCGGTCCGCCGCCGCGCGCGCGCCGTCGGCGTCGACATGCAAGTAGGCGTGCAGCTTCGGATCGACCGCCGCGATGCGCTCGAGGTGCGCGTCGACAACTTCGCGGGCTTTCCACTTCCCCGCCCGCACGCCGTCGCGGATTTCTGAAGCGGTGAGGTCGATCATTCCACGACCCTCGGGACGCGCAGGAACATCTCGACCTTGTCGGGAGCGTTCGCCAGGGCTTCGTCGCGCGAAAGGCTGGGGCGCGGCTCGTCGCTGCGGAAGGCGTCGACGAGGCCGGTCGGATTCGAGAGCGGCTCGACGCCTTTCGTGTCGAGTTTGTTGAGCGTTTCGACCATCGTCACGATCCGCCCGAGCTGCGCGGCGACGCGATCGGCGTCGGCCGGGGGGATTTCGAGCCTGGCGAGAAGGGCAACTTTTTCGACGAGGGGGCGGGTGATGTCCATGCGGAGGGAGAATAGCGGGTAGAGGTGTCTTGTCATGGGGAAAACGGCAGGGGACGGGGAAAGAGCGGGCGCGGGATGGGGGGGGCTGGGGATCGGGATGGGGATGGGGCGAAAGAGCGCCGCGTGGGCCTCGCTGCCCCATCCCGATCCCCAACCCAAGCCCGCCCAATCCCCTTCCCGCCCTGCCCTCTCCCCTGCCGTTGTCCTTTCCGGGAACATTCACCCCCCCCAATCCGTTCCCTTTCCATCCCCAGGACGCTCCTCCAGCGTCCTGAAAAACTTGTCCGCCTCCGTCACCACGCCCTATAGTCCGCGCTCTTCAGGGGAACCGTTTCACCCTACTTTTCAGAGGGAGATTTCATGCGCTTCACGTCCGCATTGCTGTCGCTGGCCCTTTCCGCTTCTGCCTTCGCAGGCGACACCGTCAAGATCGGGGTCGCGGGACCGATGACCGGGGACCAGAAAGAGACCGGGGAACAGCTCAAGAACGGCGCCGAGCTCGCGGCCGAGCACGTCAACAAGGCCGGCGGCGTGAACGGGAAGAAGATCGAACTGGTGTGGGGCGACGACGAGGCCAAGCCGCCGCAGGCGAAGGTCGTCGCGGAGAAATTCGCCAACGACCCCGACATCATGCTCGTGGTGGGGCACTTCAATTCGAGCTGCACGCTCGCCGGCCAGACGACGTACGACCGCGTCGGCCTCGTGGAGTTCAGCCCGGCTTCTACAAACCCGACGGTGTGCGAGAAGTCGAAGTGGACGTTCCGGAACCTGTACCGGGACGACTTCCAGGGACAGCTGCTGGCGCGGGTGGCGAAGGAGATCCTGGGCGCCAAAAAGGTCTGCGTGTTCTTCGACAACGACGACTACGGCACCGGCCTGAAGGATTCGTTCGTAGGGAAGGCGAAGGAAATCGGACTCGAAGTCGCGCAAGTCGAGGCGTACACGCGCGACACGGCCGACTTCAGCGCGACGCTGGACGCCTTCAACGCAAAGAAGCCCGACGTGATCTTCATCAGCGGCATCTACAACTCGGCCGCGGCGATCGTGCGGCAGGCGCGGTCGAAGGGAATGAAGGCCCAGTTCGTCGGCGGCGACGGGCTCAAGGACGACGCGCTCATCAAGAACGCGGCGGACGCGGCCGAAGGCCTCGTGCTGACGAGCCCCTTCTCGATCGAAGCGACGAGCGAAAAAGCGGTCGCCTTCCGGAAGGCCTACAACGACAAGTTCGGGCGCGACCCGGGCACGTGGGCGGCGCAGGTCTATGACGCGGTGATGCAGGGCGCCGTAGCGATCAAGAAAGGCGGCCTCGACCGGACGAAGATCCTGGAAGCGATGCAGGCGATGAACACAAAGGAAAAAGGGTACGACGGCGTGACGGGAGTGACGTGGTTCGACAAGAACGGCGACTGCGAGAAGCCGGCGTTCGTCGAGATCGTGAAGGACGGCGAATTCGTGCCGCACGAGAAGCAGCTCAAGTAACTCCCTTCGACTCGCTTCGCTCGCTCAGGGCAGGCTGGCGAAGGCGCGGGAGGCTGGCAGAGGCTGGCGAAAGCTCTGATGAACATCGGCCGCGGGTAACCGCGGCCGTCTTTTTGTCTCCTGCTTTCACTCCGCTTGATTCAGAATCCGCGCGGCCAAATGAAGTGGGAAGAAATCGCGCCACAGCTGGTCAATGCCCTCTCTCTGGGAGGCATCTACGCCCTCATCGCCGTCGGCTACACCATGGTCTACGGCATCCTCAAGCTCATCAATTTCGCGCACGGCGAGATCTTCATGAGCGGCGCCTTCGTCGGCGTCATTGCCCTCTCGGCCGGGTGGAGCCTGATCCCGTCCATCGCCGCCGCGTGCGCCTTCTGCGCCGTGCTCGGCGTCACGATCGACCGCGTCGCGTACCAGCCGCTTCGAAGCGCCCCGAAGCTCGCGCCGCTGATCACGGCGCTGGGCATGTCGATCTTCCTCCAGAACGCGGCGATGATGGTCTGGGGAAGCGGCATGCGGCCCTTTCCCGTGCTGTCGCCGAAGTATCCAATGACGCTGAAGAAAGCGCCGGAGAACTCGAAGGCGCTGATCGATGAAATTGCTTCCCGTCTCGAGAAGGTGCGGGACGGAAAGTACGACGAGGCGATGACGGGGCTCTTTCTCGGCGAGTATCGCGTCGCGAAGCGGAATCTCGAGGAGGAGCGGGCGCGGGACGCGAAGTCGGCGGAGCTGGTGTTGCTGGAGAAGCGGCTGGCCGAAGCGCGGGAGAACATTCCGCGGGTGACGGCGGTCACGAGGATTCCGGACGGGCTGCTGGTGGAATTCCGCAACGGAACGGGAGATGCGCTGAAGACGCTGAGCGACGTTCGGCGGGAGGCGCAGCAGGCGCTGAAGATTCCGCGGACGGCGGTCGAGTGGAACAGGATGGAAGTCAGGAAGCACGTGCTGGAGCGCGGCTTCATGGTGGGCGGCGTGGAGGTGCAGTGGAAGCAGCCGCTCATCTGGTTCGTGACGCTCGCGCTGATGCTTGGGCTGGAGTTCATGATCCGGAAGACGTCGGTCGGGCGGGCGATGCGGGCGGTGGCGCTCGACCAGAACACGGCGGCGCTGATGGGCGTGTCGGTGAACAACATCATCCGGCTGACGTTTGTGATCGGGTCGGCGCTCGCGGCGGTCGGCGGCGTGCTCTACGCGCTCAAGCTGGGCGGCGGCGTCGTGTTCACGATGGGGACGCAGGTCGGCGTCATCGCGTTCTCGGCTGCGGTGCTGGGCGGGATCGGGAACATCCGCGGGGCGGCGCTGGGAGGGCTCCTGATCGGAGTCATCACGAACCTCGCGATCTGGAAGCTGGGCGAATGGGGCGTGGGCGGCGTGTACGGACCCGCCATCGCGTTCCTCGTGCTCATCGCGGTCATCCTCGTCAGGCCGACCGGCCTGCTCGGGTCCACTTCGGTGGAACGCGCATGAAAATTCCACGCGAATGGGCCCCGCTCCTCGTTCTCCTGGGCCTGACGCTGATACTGCCGCTCATTCCGTTTCCGGAAACGGTCCAGAAGCGCCTCGTGTCGGTCGGCGGGATCGTGTTCATCTACATGATCTTCGCGCTCGGCCTGAACGTGGTCCCCGGCTGGACGGGCCTGCTCGACCTCGGGTACGTCGCGTTCGTGATGATCGGCGCGTACACGGTGGCGATCCTCTACCGGTTGCCCTGGCTCCAGTTCGAGGGCGCGTGGCTCTTCTGCCTCATCGCCGCCGGGCTGCATTGCGCGATATGGGGCGTGCTCCGCGGCGCGCCGACGCTTCGACTTATCGGCGACTACTATGCCATCGTCACGTTCGCGTTCGCGCAGATCCTGCTGATCTTCGTGCAGAACTGCGGGCCGGTGACGAACGCGGCGAAGGGGTACACGGACTTCCCCGGGATCCGGCTGGCGGGGCATGCGACGGGCGTGGGCGAGCTGCCTCCGGACACCACGGTGGAAATCGCCGAGGGCGGCGGGACGCTGACGTTTCCGCGAGGGGCCCGCCTGATCTTCCCGCGCGGAGGCGAACACTGGAATCCGTCGCCCGGCGTGCCTCTCGATGTCCCTGCAGATGTGAAAGTCTGGGAGTCGGGCACTTTCCGCTGGCGGAATCTTCCGCGCGGCGGAAGCGTGACGGTGCGGAGCGCGGGGTATTCGTACAAGGCTCCGGGGAAGCTGATCGAGCCGAACTCGAAGGCGTTCTACTATTTCCTGCTGATCGTGGTGGTCGTGGCCGTCGCCGCGCTGGCCCGGCTGCACAATTCGCGCGTCGGGCGAGCCTGGCTCGCGATGAAGTCGGATGAAATCAGCGCGAAGGCCAACGGCATCTCGATCCAGAAGTACCGGATCGTCGCGTTCGCCGTGTCGGGTTTCATCGGCGGAATCGGCGGCGGGCTCCAGGCGTACCGCGTCGAGATCGTCACGCCGGGCAGTTATGACTTCTGGGTCTCCGTCCTCATCCTCGCCTGCATCGTGCTCGGCGGCCTCGGCTCGATCCGCGGCGTCATCGTCGGCACCGCGGTCCTCGTGTCCCTCGGCGAACTCCTCCGCGAGGGCATCGAGCTCGGCCCGGGCCTGTCCACGTTCTTCCACAACAACCTGCGCTGGCTCGAAAACGTCGCGTGGCAGGCCGCGGGCGATCACGCCATGCTCAAGGTCCCCGACCAGGCCCGCTACCTCGTCTTCGGCGCCATCCTCGTCCTCGTCATGATCTTCCGCCCCCAGGGGCTGCTCCCGCCGAAGGGCGAATGCGAGCCGCTCACAGAGGACGAGCGCGAGAAGCTCCGCAGCGCCCCGACCGCGCTCTTCCGCATGGGGAAACAATGAGCGCGCCCTCAAAATACAGGCCGCTCCTTCACGCCGCTTCCATCGAGGGCCCGACTCCGATTCTGCGGCTGGAGAGCGTCGCAAAGAACTTCGGCGGCGTGGCGGCGGTGAAGCCGATCGACGGCATTGTTTCGGAAGGAGAAATCACGGCGCTCATCGGCCCCAACGGCGCGGGCAAGACGACGCTCTTCAACATGATCAGCGGACTGATTCCGCCGACGATGGGAAGAGTGATCTACTACGCGAAGACGGGTCCGGAGAATCTGTCCCGGCTGGCGCCGCACGCGATCTGCGGGTTGGGGCTGGCGCGGACGTTCCAGAACATCCGGCTGTTCGGGGACCTGCCGGCGCTGGACAACGTGAAGGTCGGCTGCCACTCGCGGTCGCACACGGGGCTGCTGGGAGCCATGCTGCCGCTGAAATCGTCCAAGGCCGAAGAAGAAGAAATCCTGGCGGCCGCATACCAGTACCTGGCGTTCGTGGGGATGTCGGACCGGGCTCACGAAACAGCCTCGAGCCTGTCGTACGGCGAGCAGCGGTTGCTGGAGATCGCGCGGGCGCTGGCGAGCCAGCCGCGGCTGCTCCTGCTGGACGAGCCCGCGGCGGGGATGAACCCGAAAGAGAAGAGCGAGCTGATCGCGCTGATCCGGCGGATCCGGGACACGGGAATCACGATTTTCCTGATCGAGCATCACATGAGGCTGGTGATGGAAATCAGCGACCGGATATTGGTGCTGGACCACGGCGAAAAGATCGCGGACGGGGCGCCGGCCGTGGTGAGGGCGGACCCGAAGGTGATCGAGGCTTACCTGGGGAGTGAAGCGGTGCATGAAGAGACGGCGCGTGCGATGACAGCACTGGCGCCGAAGCGGGAGGAGAAGGGGTTGGCGGGTGACCTCGACAAGGTGTTGCCGGAAGATTGATTCGGGGTGTGACCGCTTCGAAGGAAACGTGAAGTCCGGGTTCGAGGGCAAGGGCAAGGGCAAGGGCAAGGGCAAGGGAAACAACCTGTGCTGAAACTGAACGGAGTGACCGCGGGTTACGGCCACCTCGAAGTCCTCCACGGCATCAGCCTGGAGGTCGCCGAGGGGGAGATCGTCACGCTCATCGGCGCCAACGGCGCCGGTAAGACGACCACGCTCAACGCGATCTGTTCCCTCGTCCGCGTCCGCGACGGCTCTATCGAACTCGCCGGCCGCGACATCACGCGCGCCCCGACCAACACCATCGTCCGCGCCGGCGTCGCCCAGGTCCCCGAAGGCCGCAAACTTTTCGCCGAGCTCACCGTCCACGAAAACCTCGACATGGGCGCCTACCTCCGCAAGGAAAAGGACGGCGTCCTCGCCGACCTGAAAAAAGTCTTCGGGCTCTTCCCCATCCTCGAAGAACGCCAGTGGCAGACGGCGGGCTCCCTCTCCGGCGGCGAGCAGCAGATGTGCGCGATCGGCCGCGCGCTCATGGCGAAGCCGAAGCTCCTGCTGCTCGACGAGCCCTCGCTCGGCCTCGCCCCCCTCGTCTGCCGCCAGATTTTCGACGTCATCCGCGAGCTCAACCGCGAAGGAACCACGATTCTCCTCGTCGAGCAGAACGCCCACGCCGCCCTCCGGCTGGCCCACCGCGCCTACGTCATGGAAACCGGGACCATCAAATTGACCGGGAAGGCGGAAGACCTGCTCAAGGACGAGAAGGTGAAGAGCGCCTACCTCGGGGAGTGAAGCTTGAAGCGACGTGAACAGTGCCCGGCATGCGTCCAGCGCAGGAAATGGACCCGTCTCGTCGAGGCCGCAGGAGTGCACAATGCGGCAGATCCAAACGACGGGCTCCGGCGTAAAGTAGGCAAAGGGAACAGGATGGAAAGGAGAGAAACATGAAATTGCTTCTCGTGGGACTCGCGCTCGCCGCCACGCTGGCCGTGCTGTCGGCGTGCTCGGGCGAGTCGTCCGGCAAATCGAAGGGAAATGGAACCGCGACCGAGGCGAAGCGAGAGCCGGTGGCGGAAAAAGATCCCGTGGAGAAGAAAGGGCCCGTGGCGACGACTGAACCGGTGGCGGAGAAAGATCCCGTAGCGAAAAATGACCCGGTTCCGAAGAAAGAACCGGTCGCGGAGAAAGAGGGCTCTTCGCCCGCCGCAGCCGCGCTTCCGAAAACCCTCGCCGAATGGAAGGCAAAGCTGACGAAGGAACAGTACGACGTGCTGCGCTTGAAGGGGACCGAGCGCGCCTTCACCGGGGCCCACTGGAACAATCACGACGCCGGGATTTACCGCTGCGCCGGATGCGACGAGACCGTCTTCAATTCCACGGACAAGTTCGACTCCGGCACCGGCTGGCCCAGTTTCACCCGGCCCGCGAAGGATGGCGTCATCGCTTCGGAGGAAGACCAGAGCCACGGAATGGTGCGCTCCGAGGTGCACTGCGCGAGGTGCGGCGGACATATGGGGCATGTATTCACCGACGGGCCGAAGCCGACGGGGCTGCGGTACTGCATCAACTCGGTGTCGCTGAAGTTCGAGAAGTCGCAGAAAGAGTGAACTGAAACGCGAATCCGCCATAATCCCGCCCCATGGCCTGGGTCGCGGGGATCGACGAGGTCGGCTACGGCCCGATGCTCGGGCCGCTGGTGGTGACGGCGGCGCTTTTTGAAGTGCCGTCGGCAGGCGCGTGCCTCTGGGACCTGCTGGCGCCGGCGGTGGCGCGGAAGCCGAGGCGCGGCCGGGTGTGCGTCTGCGACTCGAAGGAATTGCACAAGCCCGGGGATCCTTCGCCACTCGAGCGGACAGCGGCGGCGTTCTGGAAGGCGCGGGACGGCGCGACCGAGGCGTCGTTTCTCGAATTCGTCGCGGCGCACGCGTTCGGCGCCGATGCGCTCGACGGGTACCCGTGGTACCGGCCGCTGCCGCTCGGGCTGCCGTTCGCGAGCGACGCGCGCGAGATTGCGGGGCATGCCGCCTCGGTCCGCAAGGCGCTCGACAAGGCAAAGGCGCGCTTCGCCGGCATCCGCTCTTCGCTCGCCGACGCCCGCGAATTCAACGCCGGAGTCGAGCTCGCCGGGAACAAGTCCGATTACCTCTTCGAGATTTCGGGACGCCTGTACCGCTGGCTCTGGCAGACGACGGCCGGCCCGGAGCGGCTCGACGTCTTCGTCGGCAAGCAGGGCGGGCGGGCGTTCTACGCGGACAAGCTGCAGGCGCTGTTTCCAGAGGCGTTCGTGATGATCGCGGAGGAGTCTCGGGAAATCAGCACGTACATGATCGAAGGAAAGAAGAAGCGGATGCGGATGTCGTTCGTTGCGGACGCGGAGATGAAGCATTTTCCGGTCGCGCTGGCGTCGATTCTCGCGAAGTACACGCGGGAAGGGCTGATGGAAGCGTTCAACCGGTGGTGGGGAGAGCGGGTGCCGGGGTTGAAGCCGACGGCCGGGTATCACGGGGATGCGGGGAGATTTTTGAGGGAGACGGAGGAGGCGCGGAGGGAGATGGGGATTGGGGAGGGGATGATGGTGAGGGTGAGGTAAGAGTCTGTTCCTTTCCCTTTCCCTTTCCCTTTCCCGCGCACGCAAATCATCACCCCACGCGGGAAAGGGAACGGGAAAGGGAAAGGGTCACCAGGACCGAGGCGTTCCTTACGCCGTGCGCTCTGAGGAGACGAAGATGAGAACAGCCTGGCTCCGCTGGCATCACGCCGCCGTCCTCGTCGACGGCCACATGGACACCTTCTACAAGGAACTCGAAGAAGGCCGCAGCTGGTTCTCGCCCCAGCCGAAGTGGCACATCGACTTCGCTCGCCTGCGGAAATCCGGCACCGACCTCCAGATCTGCGCCATCTACACCCCGCCGAAATTCGAGGGCGCCGACGCGACCGTCTGGGCCGCGCGCATGATCAACCGCATCTACGAAGCCGAAAAAACCGCGCCGAAGCAGATCCGCATCATCCGCCGCCGCGCCGACCTCGACCTGCCGCGCGGCGTCACCGGCCTGCTCATCTCCATCGAGGGCGGCCTCCCGCTCGACGGCAAGCTCGACATGCTCGACTACTTCTACAACACCGGCGTCCGCGCCATGGGCCTCACTCACAACCCGCGCAACCTCCTGGCCGACGGAGCCTCCGTCAAACGCGCCCGCGGGCTGACCTCGTTCGGGAAGGCCGTCGTGAAGCGCATGAACGCTCTTCGCATGGTCCTCGACGTCGCGCACCTCCACCTCGCCGGCTTTCGCGACGCGATCCGCATCGCCCGCGGCCCGATCGTCACGTCGCACACCGGCCTCTGCCGCTTCCTCGACCGCCCGCGCAACATCACCGACTGGCAGATGAAGAAAATCGCCGGGACCGGCGGCGTCATCGCGATCGACTACCTCACCGAGCACCTGACAGGCGGCCCCGAGCCCGCTTCCGTCAAGGACGTCGTCGACAACATCGAGGCGGTCGCGGAATACGTCGGCGTCGAGCACGTCGCGCTGGGAAGCGACTTCGACGGGTACAACAGCGTGACGAAAGGGCTGGAGGATGTGACGGGCGTGCCGAATATTACGAAGGAGCTGGTGAGGCGGGGGTGGGGAGAGAGGGATGTGAAGCGGGTGCTGGGGGGGAACTACATGCGTGTGTTGAAGGCGGTTCTTGCGTGAGGCGTGGCGTGACCTGCCACCCCGGAAACGGCAACTTCAACTTTCAACTCTCAAGCAAACGGCAACTTCAAACGAATAACTTCAAGGCTCGATTCCGGGTGGCTTGAAGGTCTCCCTTTGAAGTTGCCGTTTGCTTGAGAGTTGAAAGTTGAAGTTGCCGTTTCCCCTCCTGTGATAGCGTGCCTTCTCACCCGGGGGGGTGCTCCCACCGCATATAATCGGCCCCCCATGCCCTATCTCCTGGCCTTCATCTTTGCCGTCAGCGGCGCTTCCGCGCTCGTCTACGAAGTCGCGTGGGTGCGGATGCTCGCGGCCAACCTCGGGGCTTCCTCGTACACGATCGGCACCGTCCTGGCCGCGTACATGGGCGGCATTGCGCTGGGCGCGCGGTGGATCGGGAAGCGGGCCGACCGGGATTCGCGGCCGCTGCTGACGTACGCGAAGCTGGAATTTGGGATCGCGCTGGCGGCGGTGCTGGTGCCGGTGGCGTTCATGGCGCTGCCGGCGCTGAACCGCGCGGCGTACGGGGTGCTGGAAGGCAAGCTGTGGGCGCTGACGCTGGTGCGCTGCGGGCTGGCGTTCGCGATCCTGCTCGTGCCGACGGCGCTGATGGGGGCGACGTTTCCCGCGATGGCTTCCGCGGCCGCTTCCGACGGCCACAAGGGCTATCGCGTCGGGCTCGTCTATGGCGCGAACACGCTCGGAGCCGTCGCCGGCGTCCTGATCGCCGGGTTCTGGCTCATCGGGAATTACGGCCTCCGGGCGACAACCTGGATCGCCGCGGGCGCCAACGTCGCCGCGGCGCTCGCGGCGTATGTCATCGCTTCGCAGCAGAAACCCCGCGTCATGATCCCTGAAGAGGGCGCGGCGGCGGTCTCCGAGGAAGAAGCGTCGCGCCCGGAGCAGAAGATGGCGCTGGCGGCGGCGGCGGCGTGCGGGTTCGTGTCGCTGGGGTTCGAAGTTCTGTGGACGCGGATGTTCAGCGTGCTGTTCGCGAGCATCACGTATTCGTTCGCGATGATGCTCGCGGTGTTCCTCCTCGGGCTGGCGCTGGGCGCGCCGATCGCGGGGCGCGTTTCCGATCTGGTGAAGCGCGCCCGGCTCGAGCTCGCGGGTGCGCTGATGCTTGCGGTCGCCGTCGCCTCGCTCGGCGCGTACCTCGTCTTCCCGCACCTCCGCACGCAGACCGGCACGACGTCGCTGGCGTTCGGCGGCCCGTCATGGCCGCAGTACCTGCGCAGCCTCGCGGGCGACGCTTCGGCGGTCATGCTCTTCCCCGCCTTCCTCATGGGCGGCATTCTCCCGGTCCTCGCGCGCGTCCTGACGCAGGGTCCGTCGGCCGGCATGGCGTCCCGCCTCGGGCGCGTCTACGCGGCGAATACGCTCGGCGCGATGGGCGGCTCGCTCGCGACGGGGTTCATCCTCATCCCCTGGATCCACAACTTCGCACACGTCGCCATCGTGCTCGCGGCGCTCTCCGCGGCCGGCGGCGCCGCCCTGCTTTTCCGCGGCGGACACCTGAAGCCGATGAACCGCTGGCTCGTGACCGGCGTCGCGGCGTTCGCGATGGCCGTCACCGTCGCCGCGGGGCCCTTCCGCGAAAACGTCCTGCTGCAGAAAGCCGGCCTGCAGAAGCCGGGGATGACGCGGCTCTGGTACGACGAAGGACCGTCGCTGACGGTCGCCGTGGTCGAAGACGAGAAGACGCGCGACCGGACGATGTACACCGACGCGTTCAAGGTCGCAGGGACCGGCGATACCTACGAGTACATGCGCATGATCGCGCATCTGCCGATGCTGCTGCATCCGGAAGCGAAGTCCGCGTGCGTCGTCGGGCTCGGCACCGGCACGACGGCCGGCGCGCTCTCGCTCTGGCCTCTGGAGAAACTCGACATCGTCGAGCTCTGCCCCGAAGTCGCGCGCGCGACGCCGTATTTCAAGCGCGCCAATCACGGACTCATGGACCGCATCGGCAAGGACCCGCGCATCCGGCTGCTCTTCGACGACGGCAAAGCCTACCTGCGCTCGACGCGCCGCTCCTACGACGTCATCGTCGCCGAGCCTCTCAACCCGCACATGACCGGCGCTTCGTCGCTCTACTCGAAAGAGTTCTACGAGGCCGCGAAAGCCCGCCTCTCCGCCGGCGGCGTCGTCACCCAGTGGATCCCGATCCACGGCGTCAAGCCCGAGGACTTCCGGTCCCTCTTCCATACGTTCACCGCCGTCTTCCCCGAAACCGCCGTGTGGTACTTCAAGGAAGCGGTTCTCCTGACCGGCCACAACGCGAAATTCGTACTGCGCTATGCCGCGTTCAAGGCCGCGCTGGAGAAGGCACAGACCCAGGCCGAGCTGATCCCGCTCGGGCTCGAGGAACTGTATACGCTCCTGAGCTGCTTCGTCGCCGGCCCGCACGCCGTCGCCAATTACGCGCGCTACTCCCCCGTCATCACCGACGACCTCCCGTCGATCGAGTACTTCCGCTCCGGCCAGCCCGTCGCCTTCGCCGAGCGCGAAAACCTCGACGGCCTCGCGCAGCACCGCGAGCAGATCCTGACCTACCTTTCCTTCGAAGGACTCGACCGCAAGCTCGCCCCGGTCCAGGCCAGCTTCTTCACGATCGTCGCCACCAACCACTTCATCGCCCGGGGCTTCTTCATCGAGGCCCGCAAGCTGGAAATGGAAGCGGACCGCGCGCGCTTCGCCGGCGACCTGAACGTCGCGAAATCCCTCTACTCGCAGGCGCTCGAGAAGCTCCGGGCGGGTTCGAACGCAGCCCCTGAGGACCGGTACATCCAGCGCCACCTCAAGCGGTACGAAAAAAGCGCAGTCCCCGACGAAGCGCTCACGGTCCAGCGGGCCGACCAGATCCTCAAGTGGTCCCGGGGAACCGTCGATGAAAAAGTCCGCGCCTGCGCGCTCCTGGAGCACTTCGCCGACTGGCGCGCCGGCGAGATCATCGAGGGCCTCCTGATCGATCGCGACCCGCAGGTGAAGTACGCCGCGGCCAAGGCCCTCGGCCCGATGGGGTACAACGAAGCCACGACGCGGCGCGACAAGACCGAGTCGGACTGCGCGGAACTGCTGAAGCAGGTGCTCGAGCGCAGCCGCGAATCAAAGGAAGTCCTCCAGCAGGCGATCGACTCGCTGAAAGTCATCGGCCCCAAAGGAGCTTCAAGCCTGCTTCCGGTTTTCATTCTCAAAGGCCCCAAGGGTCAGGCGGGGTGCGACGACATCGACATCCGTCACAACGCCGTCGTCGCGCTGCGCGAAATCGGTTCCGTCGAGGCGCTCGGTTACCTCTTCCTCGTCCTCGACGATCCCGACAAGGGCGTGCGTGGGGAAGCGGTCGTCTCGCTGGCGAATTCCGGATTCCCGTGGGTCGTCCCCGGTCTCCTGCAGGCTCTCAAGGATCCGTTTCCCCCGATCGCCCTGGCCGCGGCCGAGGGGCTGAAGAAAATCACGGGCCTCGGCAAGGACTGGTCCCCGACGGCGACGGCGGAAGTCCGCGGCGCCTGCGCCCTCGAGTGGGAACGGTGGTACGACTCGTGGCGCAAACAGCGCGACTGGTCCATCGAGTGCGGCGGCATGCCGACCGCCGAGCTGGAGTCGGCGATCGACGCGCTCATGGTGAAGCGAAGCGACGACGAGCGCGCGGTCTGGGAACAAGTGCGCACCCATTTTGAGGCGTTCCGCGCTTCGACCGACAAGGACGGCCACACCGCGGAAGCCCTGGGCAGGCCCGCAGACCTTTTTCTGAAGGCCATTCAGGACGACCCGAAACTCTTCATGGCCGTCGTCATCCTCGAGCAGAAATCCGGCCTCCTGCACGGCATCGTTCCCCTCGACCGGATGAAATCGAAGAAATGAGCCGAGGGACGCTCTTCGTCGTCGCGACGCCGATCGGGAACCTGGAGGACATCACTCTCCGGGCGATCGACGTGCTGAAGACCTGCGCCCTCATCGCGGCCGAAGACACGCGCACCGCAAAAAAGCTCACCGACCGCCACGCCATCTCCACGCCGCTGATGTCCTTCCACGAGCACTCGGGCCCCGGGAGGGTCGCGGAGCTGGTGAAGATGCTGGAAGGCGGCAAGAGCGTTGCGCTCATTTCGGAAGCGGGGACGCCGGGATTGTCGGACCCTGGGGAAGCGCTGATCCACGCCGCCGCGGCGGCAGGGATCGCAGTCGTCCCGATCCCCGGCGCAGCGGCGTTCGTGGTGGCGCTGTCTGCCTCGGGACTTCCGATGGCGCGGGTTGCATTCGAGGGGTTTCTCCCCGCGAAGCCGGCCGATCGCCGCAAGCGGCTCGCGTCGCTCGCCCGCGAATCGCGCACGATGGCGTTCTACGAGGCGCCGCACCGCATCGCAGAATCGCTCGCGGACATGCGCGACGCGCTCGGTGCCGCCCGGCGCGCCTGCGTCGCCCGCGAGCTGACCAAGATCCACGAAGAGTTCGAGCGCGCGACGCTGGGCCAACTCGCGGAACGCTGGGCGAAGCGCGAGCCGCGCGGAGAGTTCACGGTGTTGATCGAGGGCTCTGCGGAAACGGAAGAGGCGCAGTCCGGGGATGTCGAGGGAGCGCTTCGCGCCGCGCTCGCGGCGGGCAAGAGCGTTTCGGCGGCCGCAAAAGAAGTCGCGGCCGCGCTGGGCCGCCCGCGCAACGTCGTCTACGCGATGGCGCTCCGGCTGGAGGGCCGCTCGTGAGCGACGAGCTCCCCTTCTCAACGCTGGAGTACCTCTACATCGGCTCCGCGGATCCCGACCGCGACGCGAAGTGGTACGTCGAAGTTCTCGGCGGGAAGCTGGCGTGGTTTTTCGATCGCTTCGGCGCGCGTGTCGCCGCAGTCCGCCTTGCGCAGGGACCGCCGGTCCTCCTGGCGAGCCATCGCCCCCCGGGCACCTGCATGCCGGTCTATTCGGTCCCGAGCCTCGACGCAGCCGCGAACATCCTGCGTGCCCGCGGCTGGAAGGAGGACGGCGGGCTCGAATCCCCCAACGGTCGCACGCTGACCTTCGCCGACCCGAGCGGCAACCGGATGGCGCTTCTCCAGAACGACCGCCCCCGCGCCATGGAGTCCGCGTGGGAGAACCGGGACAATCCCTCCGTCGTCAATCCGGCGTGGCTCGGCGCGAAGTCGGTGTACGCCTTCCAGGATCCCGATCTCGACGACGACGCATTCATCGCCGCGTTCGAGGCCCGGACGCTCCCCTTTCGCAACTGGACCCACCGGTCTCACATCCGCCTTGCGTGGAACTACCTGAAGCGGCACGGCTTCGAGGGAGCGCTCGAGCGGGCCAGCCGCGGGATCGCCGCGTATAACGCGGCCAACGCGGTGCCGGAGGGCCCGACCATGGGGTACCACCAGACGGTGACGACGGCGTGGCTGCGGATCGTCGACGCGACGATGAGGGCGCAGGCACCGTGCGCGACGTCGCGGGAATTCTGCGACGCGCAGCCGCACCTGATGCGGAGAACCGTGCTGCGGTTGTTCTACTCGCCGGCGCGGATCATGTCGGCGGAGGCGAAGAGGACCTTCGTCGAACCGGATCTCGCGCCGCTGCCGAAGTAGAGAGGGAACCGCTGGCTGCCCCGCGAGCGAAACAGCCTTCACCACAGAGGCACAGAGACACGGAGAACGACCATTCTCTGTGACTCTGTGCCTCTGTGGTTAAGCCGTTTGCTTCGGAGTCATCACGGCTCAGCGGCCGATTCGCGCTACGAGCGCTTCAACCCGCGTCGCCAGACGTCCGAACTCCAGCGCACTTGCCCGATGCCGCAGCGCCGCCAGCACCGGAGATCCCGCATGCCGGCCCATCACCTCGAGATTCGTGCGCTCCGCCAGCCCGGCGCGGCCGGGGGAGCAGAAGCTCACCACGATCCCGAGGACCCGCAAGCCCCTCGCGCGCGCCGCTTCCACCGTCAGGCGCGTGTGGTTGAGCGTGCCGAGCGCCGGGCGCGCGACGATGAGGAGCGGCAGCCGCAGCCGCTTTGCGTAGTCCGCGACAGTCTCGCGATCGGTCACCGGGACAAGCAGGCCTCCCGCGCCTTCCACGATGGTGATCGCGTGCCGGTCGATGACGCGCTGCGTCATCCGCGCCGCCCTCGCCACCGACACCGCGCGCCGCTCGCGCTTCGCCGCCACCGACGGCGCCAGCGGATCGCGGAACAGGTACGGGCACACCTCGTCGAACGGATCCGCGGTCCCGCTGGCGGCGATCAGCGCTTCCACGTCCGGATGCGACCCGCGCACCGCCCCCGAAGCGAACGGCTTCACCACCCCGACGTCGCGCCCCGCCGCGCGCCACGCCCGCGCAAGCCCGCAGGCAACAAACGTCTTGCCGACCCCTGTGTCCGTCCCCGTCACGAGAAGCGCGTCGTTGCGCATGAACTCCCGTCTCCCGACTCCCGTCTCCCGACTATTCCGTGAGCGGCGCGCCGCTCGCGCCCCCACCCTCAACCGGCGCATCGGCCTCAGCCTTCACCTTCGGCAACGGCTTCGTGCTCTTGCACGCCGGATACCGCGAGCAGCCGAGGAACGCGCCGCGCTTTCCGCGGCACACGCGCATCGCCGCGCCGCAGATCTCGCACTTCTCGTTCACGACGATCACCTTGTCGTCCTTCCCCTTGATCACGTTCTTCGTCGTCTTGCACTCCGGGTAGCCGGTGCACGCGAGGAATTGCCCGAACCTCCCGCGCTTGAGCGCCATCGGCTTCCCGCATTTGTCGCACTTCTCGTTCGACAGCTCCACCGGCGGCGGATCCTTCGGCTTCGTCGTCTTGCACTCCGGGTACCCGCTGCACCCCCAGAAGCCGCCCCATTTATTCCAGCGCAAGAGCATCGGCTTGCCGCACTTCTCGCAGGCGGGCGCGTCCGCCGTCACCGTCCCCTTCTCCGAGACCATCTCCGTCTTCGCCTTCTCGATCTCGACGACGAAGACGTCGTGGAACTCCTTCAGCAGAACCTGCCAGTCCGTCTTTTCCTCTTCCACCGAGTCCAGCTTCTCTTCCATCTGGCGGGTGAAATCGGTGTTCACGATTTCGGGGAAGTGCTTTTCCAGCTTGTCGTTCACGATCGTCCCGAGCTCGGTCGCGTGGAGAGAACGGTTCTCCTGCTTCACGTACCCGCGGTCCTGGATCGTCGCGACGATCGGGGCGTAGGTCGACGGGCGGCCGATGCCGTTCTGCTCGAGCGCCTTGACGAGGGAGGCTTCCGTGAAGCGCGCCGGGGGCTGGGTGAAGTGCTGGGTCGCGTCGAGGCCGAGGAGCGTGAGGATCTGGCTCTCAGTGAGCGGCGGGAGGATCTGCTCGTCCTTCTTGAGGCGGTGCCCGGCGACGCGCGTATACCCGTCGAACGCCATCACGCGGCCGCGCGCGCCGAAAACCGCGCGGCCCGCCTCGATCTCCGCCGACGTTACGTCGTACTCGGCCGGCGCCATCTGCGTCGCCACCGTCCGCTGCCAGATGAGCTGGTAGAGCTTGAACTGCTCGTCGTTCAGGTACTCGCGCATCACGTCCGGCGTCCGCTCGACGCCCGTCGGCCGGATCGCCTCGTGCGCTTCCTGCGCGCCCTTGCGCGCCGCCCACACGCGCGGCGCCGGCTCCAGGTACCTGTCGCCGAACGCCTTCACGATGAACTCGCGCGTTTCCTTCAGCGCGTCCTCGCTGATCCGGAACGAGTCCGTGCGCATGTAAGTGATCAAGCCGACGGTCCCCTCGTCGCCGATGTCGACGCCTTCGTACAACTGCTGCGCGACCGCCATCGTCCGGCGCGTCGCAAAATGCAGTCGCACGCTCGCCGTCTGCTGCAGCACGCTCGTCGTGAAGGGCGACGGCGGATTGTCCCGCCGCGATTTCTTCTCGACCTTCGTGACGCGGTACTCCGCCGTCTTGAGCTCGTCGACCAGCCCTTGGGCGGTCTTCCCGTCCTGCACGAGGAATTCCTTCTTCTCCTTCTCTTCCTCGTCCTTGTCCGCGCCCGGACCTTTTTCTTCCAGCAGCTTCTCCTCGTCGAACACGTCCGTCTTCGAGTGAAGCTCCACCTCCGTCGCGTCCTTGACGCGCTTCAGCTCCGCCTTGAACGCCTCCGGCGCCTCCTCGACTCCGGGCTTCGTCGTGACGCGCGCGATCAGGCGCCAGAATTCCTCGGCCTTGAACGCCGCGATTTCCTTCTCGCGATCCACGACGAGCTTCGTCGCAACGGACTGCACGCGCCCGGCCGACAACCCGCGCGCCACTTTCTCCCAGAGAAGCGGGCTCAGCTTGTACCCCACGATCCGGTCCAGCAGCCGCCGCGCCTGCTGCGCGTTGACAAGATTCATCGCGAGCGCCCGCGGCTTCGCAAACCCTTCCTTCACCCCCCGCGGCGTGATCTCGTTGAACGTCACCCGCCGCGCGCGCTTCCCGATCTTCAGCGCTTCGGCAAGATGCCACGCGATCGCCTCTCCTTCGCGATCAGGGTCGGGCGCGAGAAAAACCTCCGGCGCCTTCGCCGCCAGTTCCTTCAGCTCGTTCAGCGTGTCCTTCCGGTCCTTGATCTCGATGTACTGCGGCTCAAACCCGTTGTCCACGTCGATCCCGAACTTCGACTTCGGCAGATCGCGCACATGCCCCATCGACGCCTTCACGACGTACCCGCGCCCGAGAATCTTGTTGATCGTCTTCGCCTTAGCGGGCGACTCGACGATGACGAGCGAAGCCCCCGTGCGCGCTTTCCCCTTCGGCTCGGCCTTCTCCGCCGCCGGCTTCTTCGACGCGCGCTTCGCAGGCGTCGCCGACTTCGCAGGCTTGGCGGGCGCCTCTTCCGGCGCTTTCGCCTTCTTCGCGGTGCTCGTCTTGGTCTTGGCTTTGGCCATTCGGCTCCAGGGGGATCGGTTGGTTCGACACGCTTGATTTCATGGGTTGCCGCATCCGCGGCAACCCATGAAATCAATGCTGCTCACCAATAACGAGCGGCGGATTATAGGGGTGGTCGAAGCGCCGTCAACCCGGTCCGGGGGGACATAATAGAGGAAGGGTTTGAAAGAAGCACAAGGGGGATTCTGGAGAAGCGGTTCGGAATATCATTGCAAGTGCTTACGCACAATAGCTTTAAGCTATTTCATTTTGACAGGATGCCCGACGGCGATTCGGGCCTTCGCGGCCGCAAGAAACCCGGCCGCAATCCGGCAACCGATTCGCGGCGAGCCCCGGTCCCTATACACTGCACTCAACCCGCAATCCGCCTGGAGACCCGAACGATGCGATACCTGATGAAGCAGAAGCTCTTCTGCTGGGGTGACGACTTCGCCATCAAGAACCAGGCCGGAGCCGACCTCTTCTTCGTCGACGGAAAGGCCTTCAGCATCGGCAAGAAACTCTCGTTCCAGGACATGAAGGGCGGTGAGCTGGCCTTCATCCAGCAAAAACTCCTCTCCTGGGGACCGACCTGGGAGATCTACCGCGGCGGCCGGCTGGCGGCGGTCGTGAAAAAACACCTCTTCGCGCTGTTCCGTTGCAAGTTCACCGTCGACGTCCCCGGCCCCGACGACCTCGAGGCCCAGGGCAGCTTCCTCGACATGGAGTACACCTTCACGCGCCGCGGCCACGTCGTCGCCGAGGTCAGCAAACGCTGGTTTTCCTGGAGCGACACTTACGGCGTGGACGTCCGCCAGGGCGAAGACGACGTGCTGATCCTGGCCAGCACCGTCGTCATCGACGAAGTCTGCCACGCTGACGGCAAGAAGCACTGAAGCGGGCGGGTCGAGGCTGTCCGGGGACATCCTACTTTGACAGCTGCACGATCGCGGCTTCGAACCGTGAAAAGGTCGCGCGCTGGGCCGCTTCGTCATTCCGGGTCGCGGCATCGTCGAACTCGTAGAAGGCGTCGAATATTTCCTCTATGGCCTTCCGGTCGTCGGCGCTCCAAAGATCAGGCATCGTCGCGGCGAAAGCGGCATCGTCAACCAGATGCCACGCATCGTCGCCGATCTGCCACGCGGCCTTCGCAGGCTCGGAGATGTCCGCTTTCAAAGATTCGAAGTCTCTCTTCATTTCATCCGTCCAGTGACGTCGCATCCTCATGAACTCATCGCCGGGCCGGATGGTGGGCTTTCGCCCTTCTCGGAACCAGGGCTTTCGCAGGCCGAACGCAATTCCAAGACGTCTCAGAGTCTCGTCGGGAAGCGGCTCCGATGCGGTCCGGCCATGGAGATCGAAAACGCGAGTCTCGAGGTCGCGAGTCTCCGGACTTCTTTCGAGCACGACCTCGTCCGGCTCGAACCACCACGCGTGCCAGGTGCGATGCCGGTCGAGCGTGAGAACTGCGTATCGGGCGGCTGGCCGCCACCGCAGGTAGTCTTGGGTCGTGTGCGGATTGGCCGGAAGCCGCTCGGCAGAGCTCGGCTCAAGAGTCCCCCACGAGGCGCCGAACGGGGAAAGGAACACTGCCTGTGCATAGGACAGCCGCGCCAATCCGTCCGAATCTTCCGCGACGATTTCGGTCTGGAAGATTTCCTCCGGGATGGACCGAACCTCGACGCGAACTTCACCCGGGGAAATCCAGAACGCGCATCCCGAGAACGAGGCGGCGAGGCAGATGCCTGTGGCCAGCCGGGAGCGAAAGCCTGGCGTGAGCGCGGGTATCAAGGACGTATTCTAGCCCCCGCGCTCAGGGTGAAACTGTCTGCGCTTCTACTTCGGGACCGGCTGCCACGCGCCGCGACCCGGGAATGGGTCGGCGTCGATCGGAAACAGCCGCATCTCGTTTTTCCCGTCCGCGTCCATCACCCAGAGCTCGTTGCGGCCGCTTCGTCCCGTGCTGAAGAGGATTTTGGTGCCGTCGGGCGACCATGAAGGGTCGTCGTTGTTGGCGTGGTGTGGCTCGTGCGTGAGCTGCGTGCTCGCCGTCCCGTCCGCGCGGATGCTCCAGACCTGGCCGTACTTCGTTTCGATGCCGGACCAGAACACGACGCGGTCGTCCACCGGCGACCACGAGGGAGCGTTGGTGTCGTGCGCGGTCTCGAGGACGCGAGTGCCACCCTTGTCGACGTTGGTCCTGTCCTCGACGGTGAGAATGCGCTCGTTCGTGCCGTCCGAATTCATGATTCCAATCTGCGGCTGCGGGTTCGAAGGGTCGGGGTTGCGGACCAGCATGAAGACCATCTGCTTGCCGTCGGGCGACCACGACGGCCTGACCTTCATCGTGCTACTCGAGGTGACCTGCTTCTCTTCCTTCCCGTCCGCGCGCACCGTCCAGATCTGCCCGTTGCGTGAGAATGCGATGAGCCGGCCATCGGGAGACCAATCGGGCGAAATGCCGCGCGCTGCGATGAGCTGCTGATTCGAGCCGTCGGCATTCATCACGCCGATGAAGGGACCGTTTTCGCGGATCGCCATAAACGTGAGCCTCTTGCCGTCGGGCGACCAGTCGGCGAGTCCGTTCTGGCCCTCGGACGTGAGCTGACGCCGCTCCGAACCGTCGGGCTTCGCGACGAAAATTTGCAGCCGCCCCTTCGCATCTCGAAGCCCGAAAGCGATGACGCCTCCCTTGACGCGGCTCAGGTCGTTGTGGCCGCTGTCGACGGCGTCGGTCAGCGCTTCGTCCAGCACGGCTTCCGCTTCCTCGAAATTCCGGTCCTTCAGGAGGGGCTCCAGGCGATCGAGGATCTTGCCGATCTTCCGGCGCGACTCCAGGGGGACCTGGTCGCCGTCGAGCGCCTCCCGGAGCCGCTTCATCTTGTCGAGCAGGCTCTGGGGAGGACGACCCGGGTTCGGAGCCGGTCCGTGGCCGACTTCGTCCGCCGGCGCCGTCTGCGCGACCAGCCCGAATCTCACATCCGAGTCGAGATGGATGCCGCGGCCTGCCGGGAGGTGATCGAGCGCGGAGCGATCGTCGAGCTTGCGGTCGTTGTGATCCCACGTCAGTTTTTCCCGCCCCTCCGCGACCAGGATCAGCCGCGTCACGGAGCGGCCCTCCAACTTCGCGAGCCCCTTCCATGTCAGCCGCACATCGTTCGACCAGAGCCGCCCGTCGCCGACGCCGACCTGCGACTCGGAGGCCGTCGCGGAACTGGTCCCCTGGAAGCGGACCCAGGTTTCTCCATGAATCTCCTCGACGCGCCCGCGAAGCTTCCACGACCCCTCCCCGTCCGGGCAGCGGGTCGGATCCACGTCGAGCTGGCCCAGGAACGCCTTCCCGCACAGCGAAAACGCCGCGAAGCCCGGGACGTCGAATTCCTCTTCACCGGCGGCGTCGGCCGCTTCGGCGAGCGCGCGCTGCGCTTCCGGCGCGATCTCGATGCGCGATTCGAGGTAACGTTCCTGCTGCGAAGTATCGCCCGTCGGCTTGCCGTCCTTGAACGTCCGGCCGAAGACCGTGCCGACCAGCGTGCCCGCCTCGACGACCGGCAGCGCGGGGCAGCGCTCGCCTTCCCCGTGCGCTTTCGGAGCAGGACCGGTCTCCCTCCCCTCGACATCGTCCACCCGCGCGCCGGGGAACGTCCCGTACCGCTCCGCCGCGAACGGTTCCGACCCCGCCGGATGCGCTGCGTTCAATTTGAGGACGTGATCGAGGAATTCCGGAAGCGCGCCTTTCCCCTCGAACATGATCGCCCAGGCCAGCACGCGGCCGTCCGCGTTGACCGCGCAGATCCCCTGCGGCACGATCTTCGAGCGCCCGATCTCCGCGTAGAGCCGGCCTTCCGCGCCCTGCGACATGAAGTTCACAAGCCCCGCCTTCAGCGCCACAGGCACGAATTCCTTTTGCACGCGCTCGACCACCGTCGCGTCGCTGAACACCGCCTCACGGGCGGCGCCGGCGAACACTCAGCATCGCTCGTCGTTCACCGGCCGGTCGATGAAGATCCAGAGAATCGCAGGCTTCCCCGTTTTCTTCGCCTCCGCAAGCCCTTCCAGCAGGCACGACTTCCACGCGATCCCGCGCCAGGCGACGTCGTCGACCCGAAGCGACCGCGCCTCTTTTTCCATTTCGTCAGGGGTGGGCTGCGCGGCGAGCGCCGCGGCTCCGGCGAGTGCGAACACGGTCACGAGAAGCGCTTTCATGGGCTGACTCCTGAAGTGGTCCGACGGCTCATGCTGCTGCGGCTCGTCCCGCGATGCCGGAGTATGCGGAGGACAGAGAGACCAACGGTGAGAGGAGCCGCATATTGCTCGTCACCTCCGTTCCGTCAACCAGGTTGGCGTTCCCTGGGCGGGCCTGTCGGCCGAATCCGTGCCGGGCGCATCTCCGTGCCAGGACGAATGGGAGGCCCCGTCTGAGGCGCCTGTTGCGCCCACGGCGCAGATGCCCACCAGTTGGCCCCGGTTGGCTATGAGTTGGCCCCTGAGTTGGACCGAGTTGGCCTGGAGTTGGCGATCTTGAAACGAGCGTCCACAACAATTCCCACGCAATACTCGATGTGCGATTCCGTCCGGAGCTCTTCTGCGCAAGATTCAACTCTTAAGATCATTCAAAAGCTTCAGCGACAAAATGCTGCGTTTTCGCCGCGTATCGAAGAGTTTGCTTTGTATAAGAAGATTTTGAGCCAGGAGGCAGCAATCCGGGTTGACTTGGATGCGAGGGGGTTCGTTAGGTTGGTTGCTTCGAGGGAGTCGTCGGCACCTCGGGGTCCGTTCGGACCTCGGACGATTTCGAATTCCTTATGACATGCCCCATAGAGGAGGAATCCATGCTTCGCGCCTGGCACCCCGTCGTCGCTCTTCTCGCCCTGGCCTCCCTCGCGTCGGCGGAAACATATTTCGAACCCGCCCCCGGAGAGACCGTCCTGCTTCACGATGAGTTCGATGGCGGCACGC
This sequence comes from Planctomycetota bacterium, assembly GCA_009773755.1. Taxonomy (GTDB): domain Bacteria; phylum Planctomycetota; class MHYJ01; order WSZJ01; family WSZJ01; genus WSZJ01. The sequence continues at coordinate 29,242 of WSZJ01000016.1, forward strand.
TCGCCGCCCACTGGACGTTCCGCTCGAACAGCTCCGGAGGCTCCTTTTCCCTGCACGGCGGCCAGATCGATCTCACCGGCGGCACGACTGACGGCGGCGGCGTAGTGATCGAAACTCCTGAGATCCTCACACCCACCCCCGGCACGATCCTCGACCTGCGCGTGCGCGCCAAGTTCAACGGGGCTTCCGCCCCCGTCGCAATCGGATTCGTCAAGTGGGCGCCCGATGACGACCGCGGGACCGTTACGTTCGGCTGGCGACCCGACCTCAAGCGCATTATTGCATGGTCCGCCCGCCCCTACGATCCGCACTTCTTCCCTATCGAAGGAGTCGACTCCTCGGTCTGGCACGACTTCCGCATCGTTCATTCTGGCGACTCCGTCGACTACTTCATCGACGAAGTCCGCGTCGCCACCATCTCCGAACGCGTCCCCTCCGGCCACGCCATGCGGGTCATCCTCGACCAGTCCTCTACCGGAACCAGTCACACCAGCGAATACAGCGCCGTCCTCCTGACTTCCCGTCCGGCCCCCGCGCCCGACACAACTCCCCCGACGATCGTCTCCGCTTCCGCCGACCCCGCCGTCCTCTGGCCGCCCAATCACAAGATGGTGGAGGTCGCGCTGGCCGTCGAAGCGATTGACGACAGTGATGCAACGCCAGGTTGCTCGATCGTCGCGGTAACGAGCAACGAACCCACCGACGGCCTCGGCGACGGCGACACTCCGGTGGATTGGGAACTGACGGGCGGCCTGACGCTGAAGCTGAGAGCCGAGCGATCGGGGAAAGGCGACGGGCGCGTCTACACCATCACCGTCGCCTGCACCGACGCGGCGGGCAACACGAGTCACGCGGCGGTCGAGGTGAAAGTGCCGAAGAGCAAATCCAGGTGATTTGAGGCGATCTGCAACGGGCGCGTCTCCGTGCTAACATGCGCCCATGCTTCCGCTGCACCTTCGAATACGCCTTCGCTGAAGCGCGCTCCGTTCCGGGCGCGCCGTTCGGCGGGCCCGTAGCTCAAAGGTTTAGAGCGGGGGACTCATAATCTCCTGGTTCCTGGTTCGAGTCCAGGCGGGCCCATGTGATGGACCGGGCATGACAGATCCCCTTTCTCCCACCGCTGTTCCCTCGCCGCGACCGCCTGACGAAGCCGGTCTCGGTTCACTGATGGTCGTTCCGATCCTGGTGGTCCTCGTCGCCGGATGCGCGTTCGCCGCCGTCGGGTACTTCGTGTGGTCGGGCCATCGGCAGGAGACGCCTGACTCCGCTGAGCTCAAGAGACTCAACGCGCTTCACAGCGCCATCCTGGCCTACAAGGAAGAACGGGGAACGTATCCGCCGGGCCCGAGCTCGGCGCTGGTCCGCGCGTTGGCAACACGTTCAAAGAGAGGGGTCCCCTTCCTTGAAATCCCGGCCCACGCGTTGTCCGCTTCGGGGGAGTTGCTCGACGGGTGGGGCACGCCCGTGTGTTATCGCGAAGGGCCGAATCCGCCGACTCCCGGCGGCCGGCCGTACGAGCTGTACTCGTGCGGCCCGAATGGGAAAGATGAGCGAGGCGCGGGCGACGATGTCGGCGTCGGAGACTGAACCTATACCGGCCGGTTCATCACGCCCTCAAACGTCCGCAGCGTCCGATTCTCGTCCTTCCCGTCGTAGAACTCTTCCCAGAGGTATTGGAAGCCCGAGAGGAGCTGGTCCTCGGTCATCCCCTTCGGCCGGTACACCACGTTCCCCGTGTTCCACAGGTCGTAGTTCCGGTGCAGGATCCGGTCCTCCGCCTCGAGCCGCTGCCCGAACGGCGTGCCGGGGAAGGGCGTCTCGATGTAGAACTCGGCGAGGTCGATGCCGGACTCGCTGCAGAACTGGATGATTCGGTCGAAGACGCCCTCGTCCTGGTCGTCGGAGCCGACGCCGAAAGAGCCGAAGAAATGGATCCCGGCGTCCTCGATCATGTGGACGAGGTCGATGCCGTCCTGCCACTCCTTCGGGCTGCACTCGGGGCTGAGCAGGGCGCGCGAGAGGCGGTCGAAGCCGAAGACGGTGTACATCGACGACGTGCCGCCCCGCTTCAGCTTGCGATAGAACTCGGGGTCCGCAAACATCATCATCGTCGAAGCGAGGAAAATGCTCAGCCCGCGCCCGGCCGTCGCTTCCATGAGACTCATCAGGTACGGGAGGATGCGCCGCTTGTTCGGCAGCATCACCGTGTCGTCGATAATGTAGAACTGCTTGAAGGGCATCGCCTCGATGTCTTCGATCATCTTCGCGACGGGGCGGAAGCGGATATCGAGGCCTTCCTTGAGCGGGATCGGGCAGCCGGTGCAGCGCACGGGGCAGCCGCGCGTGGCCAGGACGAGGTGCGCGCTCCAGCTGTAGTTGTCTCCCTCGAAGATGCTGCGCTTCGGGATCGGCAGGCGCGCGAGGTCGTACTCCCCCACGGGCTTGTAGAGCCGCTTCAGCGTCCCCGCCCGCGTGTCCGCTAGGATTTCGTCCCACACCGGCTCGACCTCGCCGACGCAGACCGAGTCTGCATGGAGAAGCGCTTCCTCGGGCAGGCAGCTCGGATGAATCCCGCCCATGATGACCTTGGTGCCGCGGCGGCGGAATTCGTCGGCGATCGCATAGGCGCGATTGGCCTGCGGGGTGAAAAAACTGAGCGCGACGAGGTCGGGCTTCTCGTCGTAGTCGACAGGCTGGCCAATGTTGTCGTCGGTGAGGTTGACCTCGATGTCCGGCGGCGTGAGCGCGGCGATGAGCGGCAGACCCAGCGGCGGGGGCATCGTGTAATTGCCGACCTGGTGCTTCTGGACGAGCGGTTTGAGCCGCTCGTGACCGTCCAGGAACTTCTGGAAGCGCGGGTAGATGAGCCGCAGCTTCAGGTCGCGAGCAACCATGGTCTCCGCCCCCGGAGTCATGAGGAATAGGTGGCCGCAGAGTCCCCGAAACCCGCAGCCGGACGACCCAGAGAATACCGTAATTTCGCACCGGGCGAAGCGCGGGATGGTAGTCAACGAACTATTATGGAAGCGTATGCCTGACGCAAATCTCCCCGATCGGCCGTCCCCGGCAGCACCGCCACCCGGTCGTCCCGTTCTCCCGATGCGACTTGCGGCCTTTGTCCTTGCACCTGTCGCGATCGGATTCCTGGTGGTGGGACTCCTCGTCGCGCTCGCCTGGAGAGGCGCGAGGTCATTCGACAATTCTGACGGCCGACGATCCATGTCGGCTGAACTCCAAGACTTGGGCATGGTGCTCAAGCTCTACCAGACAGACTTCGGCGTCTACCCTCCCGGACCGAATGCCGCCCTTGTCCGCACCTTGCAGACCGCAGGGCAGAAGGGCAGCCCATACGGCGGAATCCTGCTTGAACACGTCGCGCCGTCCGGGGAACTCCTCGATCGCTGGCAGAGACCGTTCGTATACAAAGTCGGCGTCAAGGTGAGAGGCGGCAGCGCCCTGGGTTTTCGGCTCTATTCTCTCGGTCCAAACGGTGCCGACGAGAACGGCGAGGGTGACGACATCTCGGTTGAGAACTGAACATGTGGCTCCTCGCGATCTGCTTCGACCTCGTGACACCGGGCACGCTGGCGGCCGCCAACGAAGCCGCGCGGGCCGGCGACGTCCTGGAGTTGCAGGCCGGGACCTACCGGACGCCGATCCGGCCGGCGCGCTCGGGCGAAGAAGGTAAGCCGATCGTCTATCGCGCGGAAGCGGGCGGGCGACCGGTGTTCACGGGGCTCGAAGTCGCGATTGACTTGCGCGGACGGTCGCACGTCACGTTCGAAGGGATCGCCGTCGAGAAAGTCGACCGGTTCCTGTGGGCCGAGGAATCGAGCCACATCACGCTTTCGAAATGCACGTTCGACACGTCGACGGTGTGGGAATCGTGCCGGCTGAAGCGGATGGGCGATTTTCTGCGCGTGACAGACTGCGTGTTCAGGAACGGATCGGATCTGCTCAGCATCCAGGGTGGAAGCCATCACCTCATCGAGAATTGCACCTTCGACACCGCTTCCCACACCTGCCTCGTCCTGATGGGTGTCGAGCGGTCGGTCGTGCGGGGGAACACGCTTCGGAATCCCGATCAAAAGCTGATGGAAGTGTTCACGACGCGCGAGAAGGACTGGAAAGGCGAGCCGCGGCTGTCGCAGTTCCTCGTGATCGAGAACAACCGGTTCGAGCTGGCCGCGGGAAAAGACGGTCACTCGGGGATCCAGTACGCGGGGAACCGGTCGATCCTCCGACGCAACGTCTTCCGCTCCTGCGGGACGGGGATCGAATTCACCGCGTACAAGAGCGACGCGCCGGAAGCGCACCACAATGTCTCGAACCGGTTCTACAACAATACTGTGGTCGCGTGCGGCGGCGAGGGGAAGCACGACACGGGAGTGACGCTCGCGCCGGCGATGCCGGACTTTTCCGATCAGGTCTTCGTGAACAACATCATCGCGGGGAACCGGTGCGGCGACGGGCGCCCGGCGGTGCAGGTGGCGCTGGGATGGGACGCCGTGCCGGCGCACGCGATTTTCCGTGCGAACGACATCGTCGCCACGAAACCCGGCGAGGACGTCTTCTGGTGGGGGGACGCGAAGGGGAAGAAGACGTTCACTCTCCAGGAGTACGAAGCCGCGTGGCCGAAGAATGCCTCGCTCAACATCGAGGCCGCGCCGCGATTCGTCGACGCGGAGAAGGGTGACTTCCGGCTGAAGGCCGGGTGCGCGTGCATCGACGCCGGCGTGCCGCTCAGCGCGGCGACGGAGGCCGGCGACGGAAAGGTCCTCCGGGTGGACGACGCACTTTTCTTTTCCGACGGCCATGGCGTCTCCGACGGCGACGCAATCCGGGTCGGCGCCGAGCTTGTCCGTGTCGTGGCGGTCGACACGGAAGCCCGTCGCCTCACGCTCGACCGCGCGATTTCATGGAAGGCCGGCGCGCCGGTCACGCTCGACTTCGCCGGCAAGGCTCCGGACATCGGGGCGTTCGAAAGCCGGTAGCGTTCCGCGTCGCCGAAGCACTTCGTAGAGAATCACTCCCGCGGCGACTCCCACGTTGAGCGAATCGGCGCGACCCACGATGGGGATCCGGGCAATGTGCGTACAGGCGGCGCGCTCATCATCGGTCAGCCCCGCCCGCTCTTCGCCGAACATGACCACGATCGGCGCTTCCAGCGGAACCTCGGTGTAGCTCGCGGTCGCCGCCGGCGACGTCCCGACAACGCGGCAACGGTTCGCACGCGTCCACGCGGCAAACTCAGAGATCGTCGCACGCACGAGCTGAAGCGGAAAGATGCCGCCCATGCTCGCGCGGACGACGGCCGGGTCGAACGGGTCGGTTTCGCGACCCAGAAAAACAAACCCGGCGGCGCCGACGGCCTCGGCCGTGCGGATCATCGTGCCGAGATTTCCCTGCGATCGCACAAGGCCGACGGCGACCCAGCAGAGGCCGCGGCGCGGGTCCGCTTCGCGAAGCGGCGTCCAGTGCTGCTTCAGGACGGCGGCGACGCCCGAAGCGCGCTCCGTCACCGAGATGCCGCGGAATTCCTCCGGCGTCACGCGTTCGACCCGGACCCCGGCCCGCTTCATCTGCCGGACCCGCTTCGCCGCGAACGAATTCGTCAGCAGCACTTCGCTCAGGACGATCGTGTGAAACTCGATCCCGGCGTCGCGCGCGTGCAGCACGCCGCGCACCCCTTCCACAAATTGCAGTCCGCTGCGCTCCCGCTCGGGCCGCCTCTCCAGATTCCTGATCCATTCCAGCCACTCACGACGGCACGACGCTTCCGGTGTTTTCATTCTCCTGCCGCCAGGGCGGCGTTTCGAAGGGATGCCTCGCGGGCAATTGCGGCGAGGTAGGAACAGTATAAGCAGGTCGAACCTGATTTCCGCCGCTACTTCAGGGAATGACGCGCGAGGAAGTCGGGCGGCGAGAAGATGGAGAGCAGCTCGCGATCGGTCTTTCCGGTCGGGAGCTTTCCCAGCCCGGACGCCTTCCGGGTCCGGTCCTTTGTGCCGGACCGATACACTTCAGGCGTGCCACCTTCATTCCTTCTGTACGGCGCCACCGGGTTCACCGGCCGGCTTGTCGCAACACGAGCGGTGGAGCTGGGAATGCTGCCTGTGATCGCGGGGCGCGACGCGAAGGCCGTCGAGTCCCTCGCGCGGTCGCTATTGCAGTCGGCCGCGGTTTTCCCTCTCGACGACGCAACGGCGATGGACGCGGCGCTGGCGGAATCGGGGCTTGTGCTGAACTGCGCAGGGCCGTTCTCGAAGACCGCGATGCCGATGGTCGAGGGCTGCCTGCGCACGCGGCGGCATTACGTCGACATCACGGGTGAGATCGACGTCTTCGAGCAGATCTACGCGCGGCACGACGCGGCCGTCGCCGCAGGAATCACGCTGCTCCCCGGCGCCGGCTTCGACGTCGTGCCGAGCGACTGCCTGGCGCGACACCTGAAGAAGCGGCTCCCGTCGGCGACGAAGCTGACGCTCGCGTTCCGCGCGAACACGCGGCTTTCGCCGGGAACCGCCGCGACGCTGCTCGAGCGGATGCACGAGCCCGGGATGGTCCGGCGCGGCGGCGCGCTCACGCCGATACCGCCCGGCTCCCTGATCCGCGACATCGACGCCGGCCACGGAGACCGCTTCCCTGCCATGGCGATCCCGTGGGGCGACCTCGCCACCGCGTGGCGCAGCACGCGCATCCCGGACATCGAGACGTTCGCGGCCACGACGGCCGCCACGCGCCTCGGCTTCAAGCTCTCCCGCGTCCCCGTGATCTCCTCGCTCCTGCGCGCCTTCATCCGCTTCACCTCGACCGGCCCGTCGGCCTCGCTCCGCCGCAACGGGCGCTCCCTCCTCTGGGGCGAAGTCTCCGACGCGGGCGGACGACGGGCGGCGACGCGCATGGAGACGCCGGAGCCTTATGCGCTCACGGTGGAAGCGGCGCTGGCGGCGGTGAAGCGGCTTCTTGCGGGCGACGCGCCGACCGGGGCGCAGACGCCGGCGATGGCATTCGGGAGCGAGTTCGTCATGGGGATTGCGGGCGTGAAGCGGGAGGACTTGGCCGATTCAGGCCGCTGAACCGGACGGCGTGCCGTGAGTACCGGCATCGCCGTCCGCATGGGTTACCTCCTGGAAACGCCTAGTCGATTTCTTCCGGCTTCCTTCGTTCCGGTTCGGCGGGGGCCGAGTCTTCCTTCTTCCAGTTGAAGCGGAACGAGCTGGCCACGCCCATCGACGTGCGGGAGAACGGCCAGGCTTCCTGGAACGAATAACTCCGGCCTTTCGAAATCAGTTCGACTTCCCGGAACTCGAGCGTCAGGGGCCGGTCCGGGTCGTACGCGACGCGGAAGCTCACGGGTTTGTTCGTGAACGTTTTGTTGCCGCGAAAAACGCCGAGCTGTGTGGTGTAGATTTCGGTGGCTCCCCTGCGAACCGTCATGACGACGTCCTTCGGGTCGTCGGAGAGCGCGTTGCGGGTCCAGTCGCTCGGCTCAAGCTGCACGGATTCAAGCTCGACGCGGTACATCCCGCGCGGCATGGCGGCCTCTTCGGCGCGATTCACCACGCGCTCCGTGGCGTTCCCGACACGGGATTCTTTCGCAAGATTCTCGTAGAGCACGCCGCCCAGCATTCCGAAGATCAGGATGGCGAAAAGCCCGAGAGTGCACTTGAGGAATGTCTTCATGGTTCGATCCTCCAAGGCGGCGAGACGGAGCCGCGAGCCTGGGGAATTACGAAGCAAGGCGCGTGCCGGGATCTCCCGCACGTCGGGGCGGCCCCGACACGAAGCTCCCCGGCAAGAATGCCCGACTCCGGGAGTTGTTACGCGCGTTCTCGGAGCGCGAGCAAAAATCACGCGCGTCAGGCTGCGTCGGCCGAGTGCAGGTGACTTGAGGTGTTTTTCTTATGCCCGGCCGACTCCGCCCGACCCGCGTGATTTTCGTCGCGCTCTGAGGCTCACATTCCGTCGAAATTCGATCCGTTTCGTGGTGGACCTGACGCGGTTTCTGGCCGTGATCGAGTCGCGTGAAGACAAAGCGAGGCGTCCGGTGATCGACCCGAGGATACTCGTCACGCTCTGGCTCTACGCGACGAGCGAGGGCGTGGCCAGCGCGCGGGAGCTGGCGCGACTCTGCGGGATGCACGACGCATACCGCTGGATCTGCGGCGGAGTTGACCGGAAGCCGATGAATTACGACCCTGAGAACGTGAGCAACGGTCGCCCGGAGGCGTGCGGCGTCGGCCCGTCCGGCGCGCCTCGATTGCCCCAGTTCTTCACTCCTGCGGCAACTCTCGAGGGCGCGCAGGAAGTCTTCCGCCCACGTCGCCGCGGTCGTGCGCTGGACGACCTTCAACAACTTCGCGTGCCGCTCGAGTCGCTCGGCCGCCGGCATTCGAAGCGCCCGGTCCAGGTCCTTCGCCATGCCGTCCACATGGTAGGGGTTCGTCAGGACTGCATCCGGCAGTTCCTCCGCGGCCCCGGCAAACCGGGACAGGAGCAGGACTCCGGGGCTCGCAGGGTCCTGCGCCGCGACGTACTCCTTGGCGACGAGGTTCATGCCGTCGCGAAGCGGCGTGACGTATCCGACATCGGCGGCGCGGTAGAGCTGTGAGAGCTGGTTGCGCCCGTAGGACCGGTACAGGTATCGCACCGGGACCCATGTCGCTTCGCCGAATTCCCCGTTGATGCGCCCGACGGCGGTCTCCACGAGGGACCGTTGCTCCGCATAGTCCGGGATGTCCGCCCGCGAAGGGACCGAGACCTGCACCAGCGAGACCTTGCCGCGCCACTCCGGGAAGAGCTCGAGCATCCGCCCGAAGGCGAGCAGCCGGTTCGGGATTCCTTTCGTGTAGTCCAGCCGGTCAACGCCGAGCACAAGGCGGCCGGGAGAGATCGACTGGATCAGCGACGCGATCTCTTCGGCCATCCCCGGCTCCGGAGGCTCCTGGAATCCCTCGGGGATGATCCCGATCGGGAAGGCCGACGAGCGGATCCGGCGGCCGCGGTGCTCGATCGCGTCGTCGCCGAGCCGCGCCGGCGACAGGGCTCCAACGCATTGCCGGAAGTTGTCGACGAACCCCTTCGTGTGAAACCCGACGAGGTCGTGCTCCAGCATCCCGTCGAGCAGCCGGTCGGCCCAGGGGATCATCGAAAACAGATCGAGGCCGGGAAAGGGGATGTGCAGGAACAGCCCGAGCGGCCCGCGGTGCCCGCGCCGCCGCAGCGCCGCGGCGACGAGGAGCAGGTGATAGTCGTGGATCCATACCGGCACGTCGGGATCGACCAGCCGCGACGCCGCTTCCGCAAACGCCTCGTTCGCCTTCAGGTAGCACTCCCATTCGTCGTCGGCGAATCTCACGCGACCGGGGAAGGAGTGAAAGAGAGGCCAGAGGGAGCTGTTGGAGAACCCGTTGTAGTACTTCTGCGACCAGTCCTCGGGGAGATCGATCCAGGCGAGAGGCGGGACCGCTTCCTCGGCAAGGCCGACGGGCGAGGGCACTTCTCCCCGTACCACGCGGCCGCTCCAGCCGAGCCAGAGGCCGTGTCGTGCGACGAGAACGGGCTCGAGGGCGGAAACGAGGCCGCCGACGCTTGTTCTCCGGTGGGACCCCGGGACATCGGGCGAGCGCTGGTCCGGCAGGCGGTTGGAGACGGCAAGAAGGCGGTGAAGCGACGGCGCCGCCTGGACGGGCCGTGGGGGGGCGATGGGACTGGGAAGCACGAGAGGCAGCGGCGTCCGGGATTCGAGCCGTGCCGTCACGATCCACCTCAGGAACGCGACGGCTTCCTTCGGCGCGGCGAGCCGCCATCGCGCGGCGGTGGCGCGCCAGCGGTCGCCGCCGACCTGCACGCCTTCGTCGGAGGGGGCCAGCTCCCGGAACAGATCCTCGTCGGTGAGCTCGTCGCCGAGGGCGAGGATACGGGCGCCGGCCCCGGCCCGCTCGCGGATCCACGGGACGGCGACGGACTTGCGAACGCGCGCGGCGCGGATCTCGAGGGAATCTTCTCCCTCGAGGCGTTCGTAACCTGTGCCACGAAAGGAAGCGAAGGCCGCGGTCGCCTGGACGAAGAGGCCGGTCCGCTCCGGCGGCCGGATGCCGCGTGCATGGAGAACGAGCGACCATGTTTTCTTCTCGACCCAGGCCTTCCGGTATTGCGCCGCGATCCGCTCGAACTCGGCCGCCAGCGCGTCCAGCGCCCCCGGCTCCGCGGCCACGGGCGCCTGCCACGCGCCGTCACCCCGCAGCCAGCCTCCGTGCTCGGCGACCAGCCAGACTCGGGGAGCGTCCACGAAGAGCCCTTCCAGCGACTCCCGGGCGCGACCGGAGACGACGGCAAGGGAGAGGCCGGGGAGCGAGGCAAGCCTCGCGAGGAGGGCGACGAGCTCCGGGTCGGGCCGGGCTTCTTCCGGGCGGGCGGCGAAGGGAATGAGCGTCCCGTCGAGATCGGTGAGGATCGCCAGGGGCGTGTGGCGCGCCATGGAAGTCCAGAGGTCAGCGTTGTTCAAGGCGGAACCAGTAGAAGTAGTGGGGGGCGATCGTGAACAGAACGGGATCGTTGCCCACGGACGGCAGGGCGGCGCCGCCGATCAGGTCAACGGGAACGCGGCCTCGCCATTCATGGAGGTCGACGCGCGCGGGCTGAATGTAGCGCGACAGGTTGTTGAGGCAGAGGACGGCCTGCCCTTCGCGCTCGCGCACGAAAGCGAAGACCTTCGGGTTATCGGTGTACAGAACGCGCATTTTCGATCCGCGGAAAAGCGGGTCGGCCCGGTGGACCTTGATCATCCGGCGCAGCCAGTTGAGAAACGAAGTCGGCGTCCTCTCGTGCGAATCGACGTTTCGGCCCGCATAGTGGTACTCGGGATCGCTGATGACCGGCGCGTACAGCCGCTCCGGCGCCGCTTCGGAGAACCCCGCGTTGAGTCCGGTCGACCACTGCATCGGCGTCCGGACTCCGTTGCGGTCCCCCAGCCGGAGGTCGTCCCCCATCCCGATTTCGTCCCCGTAATAGAGCAGCGCGCAGCCGGGAAGGCTCAGGATGAGGCCGTACAGAAGCTCGATCTGGCGCCTCCCGCCCTGCATGAGCGGCCAGAGCCGGCGCCGGATGCCCAGATTGAGCCTCATCTCCTTCGCCCCGGCGTACGTGTCGAACATGTACGCCCGGTCCGCTTCCGCAATCGACTCCAGCGTCAGCTCGTCATGATTCCGCAGGAACATCGCCCATTGGCAGCCGTCGGGAAGGGACGGCGTCGCCTGCAGCACTTCGAGCAGCGGCTTGCTGTCCTCCCGGTGAATGGCCAGGAACATTGCCGGCATCAGGGGGAAGTGAAACGCCAGGTGGAATTCGTCGCCCGACCCGAAATACGGCGCAAGGTGCGCCGGCGGCTGGTTGGCCTCTGCGAGCAGCACACGGGGCGGCGAATACGTGTCGGCAACCTTGCGGATCTCCTTGAGAAACGCATGCGTCTCCGGGAGATTCTCGCAGGTCGTCCCTTCACGCTCGAACAGGTACGGCGCCGCGTCCACCCGGAAACCGTCCACGCCGAGGTCCAGCCAGAAGCGGACGATCTCGAGCATTTCCCGGCGGACTTCCGGGTTGTCGTAGTTGAGGTCGGGCTGGTGCGCATAGAAGCGGTGCCAGTAGTGCAGCCGGCACTGCGGCTCCCAGGTCCAGTTGGATCGTTCGGTATCGGAGAAAATGATCCGGGTTCCTGCAAAGCGGTCGGGCGTCGGGCTCCACACGTAGTAGTCATGGAAAGGATGCCCCGGACCGTTTCTCGCCGACCGGAACCAGGGGTGCTGGTCGCTGGTGTGGTTCACGACAAGGTCGGTGATGACCCGGATGCCGGCCGCGTGCGCGCGGTCCAGCAGCTTCCTGAAATCGTCCAGCGTCCCCAGGTCCGGGTGGACGTCTCGGAAATCCGAAATGTCGTACCCGTCGTCCCGAAGCGGGCTCGGGAAAATGGGGAGCAGCCAGATCGCGGTGATCCCGAGGTCGCGGATGTACCCGATTCGGTCGGCAAGACCGGGCAGGTCGCCGATCCCGTCGCCGTTCGAATCCCGGAATGCGCGGACGTAGACCTCGTAGATCACCAGGTCCGCGTACCAGGGAGGTTTCACCGCGGGGTTTGTTCTCACAGAAATCAGGGGTTGCAGATCCATCAGGTCCTCTGCGCGCTGACGGCCCCCGCAATGGCGGCAACCAGCAGGAGAAACAGAAGGTCGATGACTGTCATGGCGTTTTCCTCCCAAGGTGCAGGATGGCGCTTCTTCGGGCGAGTCAGGGAGGAGCCGGAAACCGGCTCCCCCCTGCTCCCTACTTCATCCCGGTCTCTTCTGCCTTGACCGTCACCTGGAATATCTCGCTCGCAGAGAGACCGCCCGGTCCCTTCGCGGTCACGGTGACGAGCGCTTCATGTACGGCGGGGGCGTCGTTGGCGGCATAAAGCGTGTACGAGACGAAGATGTCGCTTTCGGCGTAACGGCGGGCGGTCTCGATCACTTTGACGCCGGAGGGCAGCCCGTCGAACTCGATCAGGATGTCCGAACGGAAGCCCCGGCGCAGGACCGTGACCGCGACCCGGTTGATTTCACCGCGACGCAGGGTCTGGTCCAGCGGGCGGACGATCGAGATGCTGCGGTCGCCGGTCCCGGTGGCCGTCGTGTAGCGACAGCCCGCCATGGAGACCGTCGCCGCGACGAGCGACAGGACGATCAGGTTTTTCATGGGTTTCTCCGATGCCTGGTTCCTGGAAATCGCGTCGCCTACTTTTCCGCAATCTTCCGGGCTCTTATCGAGACCCCGAAAAACTCCGAGGCCTTCAGGCCGTCGGGCCCCTCGACCAGGATGCTCGCCATGTGGTTGCCAACGAGCCCTGCGTCGGGAGCTGCGTGCAGCGTGTAGACCTCGCGATCCTTGCCCGCAGCGATCGGGCGAACGGCGATGACGGTGACGCCCCTCGGGAGGTTTTCGAACACAACCCGGACGTCTCCGTCGAAGTTCTCCCTGCGGATCATCACGGCAATGTCATTCGTTTCGCCCTGCCTCATGGCCTGGTTGGCGGGCTTGAAGAGCGTGAGCCTCTTGCCACCCGGGGCTTCGGCGGTCGTCTTGTCGCAGCCGAGGACCGTGGCGAAGAACATCAGGGAGGCAACTCTCGTGATTGTCTTCATGGCATTTCCTTTCTCTCTGGTGGCCCGTAACGGGACCGGAAAGATCCGTTCCCGCGCCCCGGGTCGCTACTCGACCATCGGGCCGGGGAAGAACATGGGCGTGTCTTCCATCTCCTCGAAATGCGATCGGCCGGGTTCGCGTCCGCGCACGATTTCCCGCATCGCGGCAACCGCTTCCCGCACCTCCTCGCCTGCGGCATAGCCGAACTCGCGTGCACCTTGCAGGGCGCCCCTGGACACCGCGAACACCGCTTCCGAAACGTCCATCCCCAGCTCGCGTGCCCCCTCGGCCGCACCGGCGACGAGGCCGCGGGTGGCGGCGGCGATGTCGCCGCCGGCCCGCCCGACCTGCCGGATGACCGACCTCGAGCTCACCGCGAGAGTCGTGAACGCGGAACCCGGCTCAGCCTTCTTGCCTCGAAGCACGCCAAGGGCGATCCCCCTTGCTGCCTCGACCGCGTCGTGGCCGATGCTGACCACGGCGCCTATCACGCCCGCGATGATGTCGACGAGGACGTCGCCCGCCTCGAGCGCTTCGTGCCCGGCTTCTTTCACGAATCCTGCCGTCGACTCGGCGACGGAGGAGAAGAGATCGCCGGTCTCGCGCACTACTTGCAGGGCGGCGACCTTGAAGCGGTTGGAGCCTGGTCTTTCGTTGGTGAATTCGGTCATCTTGGTCTCCTTTGTGACGACTCCTGGATGGATCCGGGGAATTCTGCTATTGGGGCGGACGCGCCGGGCTCCTTCCTGTCACCAGCCTCCAGATCACCGAGGCCAGGAACGCGACCAGGAAGATGAATGCCAGGACGCGCGCGATCCCGACAGCCCCTTGTGCGATTCCGCCGAAACCGAGCAGAGCAGCAACGATCGCCGCGACGAAAAAGATGAGCGACCAGTGCAGCATGGTGGCCTCCCTTCGTGGGTGTGCTTCAGAACACTCGTGTACCGGATCATCCGTGGACGCAAAAGGCATTCCCGTGAAAGCGCGGCGATCGGCGCGTCGTCCGGAATCACGCAGGGGGGCTTGCCGATCGTGGGAAGCCAGGTCGTCGGCCGTTCTGACCGGGATGGCACTCCGGAGTGCCAGGGTCGGGTACTTGTTACCGGTGCGAGGCCGGTTGCACTCGAGACGCCTGAAGGACCCGCGAGTCGAGCGGCCGGAATCCAGAATCAGGGAGTCGAAACGTCGACCGCGCTCCACTCCTTCAGCTTGTTGTAGAGAGTCTTCACGCCAATCCCCAGCATGCGGGCGGTCGCCGTTCGCTTCCCGCCGCAGGATTGAAGCGTCGCCATGATGAGGGCTCGTTCCGCGTCGGCGAGCGAGGTGCCGACGGCAACCTGGATGGTCCGAACGCCGTCCGCAGCGACCGGCGCCGTCGACGGCACCGGACCCGCCGCCACCGGCGGATTGCCGGCCCGTGAGGGAAGCAGCGACAGGCACTGGGGCCCGATCACGGTGTCCGCGAGAATCCAGGCCGACTGCACCGCATTGCGCAATTCGCGCACGTTGCCGGGCCAGGCGTGGGATTCGATGCGGAGCAGGGCCTCCGGGGAGAATCTCTTCACGACTTCCTTCTCGCAGTTCATCTGGCCCAGGGCGTGTTCCGCGAGCAGCCTCACGTCGTCGGCGCGCTCGCGGAGCGCGGGCATTCGGATCTGGAAGCCGCGAAGCCGGTAGTACAGGTCTTCCCTCAGCTTGCCCTGCATGACGGCCTCGCCCGGCTCCCGGTTCGTTGCGGCGACGATCCGGGCATCGACGGCCGTTTCCTTCTCCCCGCCGATCCGCAGGACGTGACCTGTCTCCAGGACGCGCAGCAGTTTCACCTGGAGGTCCGGCGACATTTCGGCGATCTCGTCGAGCAGGAGCGTGCCGCCGCTGGCGCGCTCGAAATAGCCGGCGTGCCGCTGGCTCGCGCCCGTGAAGCTGCCCTTCTCGTGTCCGAAGAGCTCACTCTCGATCATGGTCGAGGCGACGGCGCCGCAGTTGATGGCCAGGAAGGGCCCTTCGCACCTGGGGCTCATTTCGTGAAGCGTCATCGCGGCGAGTTCCTTTCCTGTGCCGCTTTCGCCGGTGATGAGCACGGTGGCTTCGGTGGGGGCGACGCGGCCGAGGAGGTCGTAGACCTGCTGCATCACGGGCGATCCGCCGATGAGCCGCCCGAATCTGCCGAGCTGCCTCAGTTCGTCGCGCAGCTCGCCGATTTCCCCGCGGAGCCGCAGCGTCCTGTGGACGCGGGCCAGCGCGCGCCGCAGCGGCGGGGTGGAGATGGGTTCGTGAAGGACGTCGATCGCCCCGGATCGCTGGGCGTCGAACGATTCCTTGCCCGAAGGCGCAAGCGCGACGGCCTCCACGCGCGGCAGGCCGCTGATCTCGCGGACCAGCTCGAGCCCGTCGCCATCCGGTAGTTGCGGGTCGACAAGGACGGCGTTGGGCGCAAATTGCGCGAGGGAGGCCCGTGCCGAACGCAGCGATCCCGTGACCGAGACCGAGTGGCCTTCCTTTTCCAGCGCCGATCCGAGTGCCGTCCGCCTGGATTCATCGGCCTGAACGACAAGGATTCGCATTCTCATCTTCACCTCCGTCAAACACGCTCTACCGCGTTGCGGCGGAGAAGCGCTTTCGCGCCGCGTCGCGAGCGCGGCGGACAGGTGAATTTTACCGCGCATGGTGAGGCCCGGATTTTCGATTTGCGGCTCGGTCATATTTTCCGGGAAACCCCTAGGCATGGATCGCGACCGGATTAGGGGATTCTATGAGAGAGGATTCGGGGGCCAGCCCGATGGTAATTCGCCCCTCAGTGTCGTATCTATTGTCTCGCTTCGTGCGGAGTCCGATCGATTCCAAAGGAGAGTTCATGTCCCTTCACGAAAAGAAATCCGTCCACGTGGACTGCAGGCGTGAACGGGTCAGCGCCGTGCTCGACGTCCTGAGAGGCTACCCGGATGCGGACTTCAGGATCTGCCAGGGGAAACTGTCCGCATCAGGCGCCCGGCTGGACCTCCTG
The DNA here is from genome assembly GCA_009773755.1 of Planctomycetota bacterium. Lineage (GTDB taxonomy): Bacteria > Planctomycetota > MHYJ01 > WSZJ01 > WSZJ01 > WSZJ01. The sequence continues at coordinate 45,425 of WSZJ01000016.1, forward strand.
CTCGCGGGGCAGCGCATCCTGATCGAGGAGGCGCTCGCGGCGATCAGGAACCTCGGCGCTCGAGTCGAATATATCCCTTCGATCGGGGCGGATGGGCGCACCCTATCCGCGTTGAGCACGTGATCGAAACGATCCGCAGGCTCGCCGTACGGGTGGACTGGATTGAAGCGCCGCCGTGCCGGTACTTTCTACGCTCGGGGACGGCGTGAAAGAACAACTTCGCTCCTGTTCCCTGTGCGACGGATGGGGATTCTGGTACCCCAACTCGACAAACCGGGAAATCAACTGGCGTATGGCCGCGCGCGTTCTCCCGGAAGAAGGAGCCCTCGGGACGCCCGGTTTCCTGACGACTCTGAGCATGCGCCAACCGGTTCCTCTCGCGTGTCCGGAATGCGGAGGCAGACCGGGCGAGAAGTCGCCGAGTCTCCGGGCCTGACGGCTCAGCGTTCCGGGAAGTGCCTCACCGCGTGCGCCACGAGCTGCGTCGCGTTCTCGAGCCCGAGCTTCTCCTTGATGTTGGCGCGGTGCGTCTCAATCGTCTTCACGCTCAGGCAGAGCCGCCGCGCGATCGAACGCGTGCCGATCCCCCGCCCGATCAGCTCGAAGACCTCCATCTCACGATTCGTCAGGCGTCCGACCGGCGACACCGAGCCGCCCGGCGACCTGCCGGCGACGGAGGCAATCAAGGTCTCCTTCATGCGCGGGCTCACGTGGATCCGACCGGCGAGAACCTCGCGCGCGGCCGATCGAAGAGTGTCCGCCGCCTCCTGCTTCATCACGTAGCCCATCGCGCCGAGGTGCAGAACCCGTTCCGCGTAGAGCTGCTCATCGTGAATCGACAGCACCAGGACGGGAATCGCCGGGTGCCGTGTGCGCAGATCCTTGAGGAGGCTCAACCCGCTTCCCGCCCCAAGCGACAGGTCCAGGATGAGCAGGTCGGGAGCAGAAGTGGGAATCCGCTCGAGCGCCTGCACGGCCGTCGCCGCTTCACCGCAGACCTCCATGTCGGGTTCGGCCGATAGAAGCGACGTCAGGCCCGCGCGCACGACCGCGTGGTCGTCGACCAGGAATACCCTGGCACGGGTCTTGGTTTTCATGACTTGCTCCCGGGAAAATTCTCCTGAAGGGCGCAGACAACCTGCGTTCCGCCGTTCGGGCGCGGCATGAAGACGAGCTCCGCGGCAATGAGGCCCGCGCGGTATCGCATGTTGCGTATCCCGGCGCCCTCATGGCGGAAACCCTCTTCCGGAAAGCCACGGCCGTCGTCCGCAATCTCCAGGATCAGTTTCCCGCCGCAGTCCTGGAGCCCCACCGAAATCTCACGGGCCTCGGCGTGCCTCACGGCATTCGTCACCGCTTCCTGCGCGATCCGGAAGAGGTGCCAGGCGGCATCGCGGCCCTGTACGATCACGTCTTCGGAATTCTCGAAGTGGACGACCAGGCCTGAGTCGCGGGCGACGCTTTCGGCGAGGTCGCGAAGAGCGCTGACAAGGCCCTGGGGCTCGACGTCAACCGGAAGGAGGCCGCGCGCGAGAGCGCGCGTCTTTTCGAGGACACGACGGGACCCTTCAGCGAGATGAGCCGCGTCGCGCGCATCCGCCCCGCCGCGGGCTGCGAGACGCTCCGCCAGAGCGCGAGCCAGGCACGTCAGGCCGGTCAGCTCCTGGCCCAGGTTGTCGTGCAACTCGCGGGCGAGGCCCTTGTGCCATTCGTGGATCTTCTCCGAGTATTCCTGTTGCAGCCGTCTCCGCTCAATCAGTTCCCCGATGCTCCGCCCGATGTCCGCCATCGTCTCGTCAAACGCCTCCGGCGGCTGGACGATCGCGTCGGAGAAGAGCTCGAATATCGCCACCACCTCGCCGTCCACACAAGCCTGGTACGCCGCCGCCGAGCAGATGTCCGCTTCCTCGGCCTGTTTCGACCGGCCCGCAAGCGCTTCGCGGATGTCCGTGGCCCACCCGGCCGCGGTACGGCCTCGGGCCGACCGGAGCATGCCGGTGTCGTCGTTGAGGTTGAGGCGGTACGAAGCGGCGCGGAAGCGTGCCCGGGCGGGCGTGAGATTTGAGTACCACACGACGGCCGGGCCGGCGACTCCGCCCTGCCCGCGGTCGACAAGCCAGGCGTGCGCCCAGCGAAACCCGGCGTATTCGCAGATCAGTGGAAGCACGACATGGAGCGCTTCCGCCACGGACTGGGACTCGTTGGCGGCGCTGCTGACCGCACGCAGCAGGCTGAGCTTTTCGGTGGTCAGAATCGCCTGCGTGCGAAGTGCGTCCGAGCGGGCGCGCCAGGCCGATTCGCGGCGCAGGAACTCGTCGCGGGTTTCGCGAAGCTCCTTGGAATCCGTCGACTGGGGAACGGCTCCTGATGTTCTGGTTGCCGCGGGAGCCGCCGGGACCGGCCACGGAGTCTTGCCATCCGCGAGTCGGGAGGCGTCGGTCGATTCTCGTTCGCGCCTTCGGTCCATCGGCTCTCCGGTTCGCATAGACATGCGGAGTTGCCCTTCTCGAGAGCGAGCACCAGGAGTCATTTTAGCACGCGTCAGGCCGGGAGGATGTCGCAACGAGTGGGCGGCCTTGCGGCGGGGTGGAGTCGTGCGCCACCGCCGCCGCAGGCCTCCACTTCCCGGCGCGGCCCCGAGGAGCCGCCCGGGAACTACCCTGAATAGTTCGGCCATCGCCGACGGCGTCACCTGAATCGCGAGATCAGCAGACGCCATCCGTCGCGAGCCTTCGACCCGGCTGAAAGACATGCGGCAGAGAGAGACGCCCCATTGGCGTATCTGCTCTGCCGCATGGAACCCAGGTATTTGGGGTGGTTGCGATCTCCTGGAGAAGAGTACGGCACGGGGACACCCTGAACCATCGGGCTCCCGCAGGAAACATTTCTCGGGAATTACTGCACGTCGGCTGGGGGAATCCCCTAGCTGGGTCGCTCACCCACGCGAGCAGTTGACCTTCAGCCAATACCGCGCCAGCAGGCCCACGGTCGACACAAACTCCTCGAACTCGAGCGGCTTCACGACGTAGCTGTTGACGCCCAACGAGTAGCAGACCTCGCGGTCCTTCGGCTCGCTCGACGACGTCAGGATGATCACGGGCACCAGCTTCAGCTCCGGGTCGCTCTTCATTCTTTTCAGCACCTCGATGCCGTCCACGAGCGGCAGCTTGATGTCAAGGAGCACCGCCTTCAGCCCCCCCGCCGAGCCGGGGCCACCCTGCGGAAAGAGGAACGAAAGCGCTTCTGCCCCGTCCTTGACCCGATGCAGCCCTCGGGAGAGCTGGTTTTTTTCAAGCGCCCACACCGTCATCTCCGCGTCGCACGAATTGTCTTCTATGAGGAGGATTTCCTCAGGCTGGCTTGCCGGCATGACCCTGACCCTCCGTTGGAAGCGAAAAATGGAAGACAGCTCCAGTTCCGGTCTTGCCCTCCGCCCAGACACGGCCGCCGTGGCGAAGGATCACGCGCTGAACAAGAGCGAGTCCTACGCCCGTCCCCTCGAACTCTTCGCTGGAATGGAGCCTCTGGAAGACCCCGAACAGCTTGCTTGCGAATGCCTCCTCGAAACCGACGCCGTTGTCCCGGACCGACCAGACCGTCTCCCCCTTATCCTGCCGGGAGCTGAACTCGATTTCCGCGCATTCCCGCGGCCGCGTGTATTTCACGGCGTTGCTGAAAAGGTTGGCCAGCACTTGCCTGAGAAGCGCCTGGTCGCCCCATGCCGGCGCCAGTTCGCCGATTCGAAAATCGAGTTTCCGTCCCGGGTTCGCGGCCCGAAGCTCGTCGCTGACGCTGCCCGCGAGCGCCCTCATGTCCACGCGCGTCCGGATCAGCTCGGCCCGGCCCATTCTCGAGAATGCCAGCAAGTCGTCGATCAGCTGGGCCATGCGACGCGTGTTGGTCAGCACGACTTCCGTCAGCCGCTTCCCCTCGGCGTCCAGGCCCGAGGCATGCCGGTCGACGAGGCGCCGGGTGAAGCCTTCGATGGCGCGAAGCGGCGCGCGAAGGTCGTGCGAGACCGAGTAGCTGAAACTCTCCAGCTCCTTGTTCGCGGACTCGAGCTGCGCCGTCCGTTCGCTCACTCGGCGCTCGAGGTCCGTATTCAGCCGCAGAGCCTCGACGGCCGCCCTCTTCGATTCGCTCACATCCCGGGCTACCGCGTAGATCAGTCGTTCGCTCGGGTAAGGCGTCCCCGTCCATGCGAGCCAGACGTAGTCGCCTCCCGCCCTCCTGAACCGGCTTTCGAAGGAAACCGCGCCGGGTTCCTTCTTGAGGCGCTCCAGGGCCTCCTTCGTCGAGGGGCGATCGTCGGGATGAACGAATTCGAGGAACGGCCGGCCCGTCACGCGCGCGGGGGTCCAGCCCAGCGTTCCCTCCCACCGCGGATTGCCCTCGAGAATGTTGCCGTCAAATCCCGCGATGCAGATCAGGTCCGGTGAGAGCGCGAAAATCCGGTTCCTCTGCTCCGTCACCTGCTCCAGCAGCCGGCGGTGCTGCCGGTCCTCCATCCGGCGCAACTGCTCCGCCTGGATCCTGACTTCCCGCATTGCTCTCGCGAGCTCCACGAACACCGAGACCTTGGAGCGGATCGCCTCCGCCGAGATCGGCTTCATGATGAAGTCGGCCGCGCCCACGGCATACGCGTGCTGCAGGCTCACAGGCGACGATTCCTCGCCGGTCAGGAAAATGATCGGCGTTGCCCGAGACCGCTCCCGTTTCCGTATCAATTCCGCCGTCTCGAAACCGTTCATTCCCGGCAGGTGCACATCCAGCAGGATTGCCGAGAAGTCGCGGTCCAGGAGGCACCGAAGCGCCTCCTCGCCCGACGAAGCCTTCACCAGGTGAACGTCCAGGTCACCCAGGATCGCCTCAAGAACCATGAGGTCCTCCGCCCGGTCGTCGACCAGCAGGACGCTGATCCTGGAGTCGCGCGGACCCTTTGACGCGGGCTGGCCCGAGGCCTTTGCCCTGCCGGAGACGGGATCGACACTCTTTCTCGGCATCAGGCCTCCACCCTCTTGCTCTGGTACACCCACACACGGACGAGCGACAGCAGCTGCTCCGTGTCTACCGGCTTCGGGATGTAGTCCGAAGCGCCCGCTTCAATGCACCGCTCGCGGTCTCCCTTCATCGCCTTCGCCGTCAACGCGATGATCGGAAGCGTCTTCAGGTCGTCCTGCGTCCGGATCTGCCTCATCGCCTCGTAGCCGTCCATCTCGGGCATCATGATGTCCATCAGGACGACGTCCACTCCCTGCGACCGGCTCTTGAGCAGTTCCACGGCCTCCTTGCCGTTCTGAACGTAGGCTACCTTCAGCCCGTGTCGCTCGAGAACTGAAGTGAGGGCAAAGATGTTGCGGATGTCGTCGTCGACAATCAGGACCCTGCGATCCGTGATGAGCGGGTCCATCTGGAGCGTGTCGAGAAGCATCCGCCGCTTGTGCTCAGGAAGCGTCGCCGTGACGCGGTGAAGGAAGAGGGCGGTCTCGTTGAACAGGCGCTCGGGGCTGTTCACGTCCTTCACGATGATCGCACCGGCGTTCTTGCGGAGCTGGGCTTCCTCTTTGCGCGAAAGCGACTTCCCCGTGTAGACGACGATCGGCAGGTGCCCCAGGCCGGGATTCTCGCGGATCTTCCCCAGCAGGTCGAACCCGGTCATGTCCGGGAGCCGCAGGTCGAGGACCATGCAGTCGAACGGCTTCGATTCGAGGGCCTTGAGCGCTTCTCCCCCGGTGCCTGCGGCCGTGACGTCGACATCCTTGCCGCCGAGCATCTCCGAGAGGCCCCTCCGCTGCGCTTCGTCGTCTTCCAGAACAAGGAGGTACTTCACCGGCTTGTCGATGAACTTCCGGAGCCGCGTAAGCGCTTCCCCGATCGCTTCGCGCGACACGGGCTTCTGCAGGAACGAGAACGCCCCGAGTTTGAGGCCTCGTTCGCGGTTGTCATCTGCCGTGACGATCTGGACGGGAATGTGGCGTGTCTCGGGGTCGTGCTTGAGGCAGTCGAGAAGAGCCCAGCCATCCATGTCCGGCATGCGCATATCCATCATGAGCGCGTCCGGCTTGAACTTTCTGGCCATCTGCAGGCCGACCTCGCCACCCGTGGCGATGAGGCCCTTGAACCCGTTTTCGTGGGCCAGGTCGAGCAGGACGTGGGAGAACGTGTAGTCGTCCTCGACGATCAGCACGACCTTGTCGCCCGGTTGCGTTGCGCCCCGGTCGTCGTGGACTTCCCGGAGCAAAGAGTTCACGGGGGACGTGTCCAGCGCTTCCGACATGCGGCCGTTGTCCGGCCGGCCGGCCTCCGCGGCGTATTCATGGAGCGCCGTCGATCCGTCCCTCAGCGTGCGGGGCTTGACCGGGGCGAAGCTGAGCGGGAGATAGAGGGTGAAGGTGCTTCCCTCGCGCACTTTGCTCACGAGCCCGATCTCGCCGCCGAGCATCTTGGCGATTTCGCGGCTGATCGAGAGACCCAGACCCGTGCCGCCGTACTTGCGGCTCGTTGTCATGTCGGCCTGCTGGAACGGCTCGAAAATGATCTGCTGCTTGTCCTCCGGAATGCCGATTCCCGTGTCGATCACCGAGAAGGCGATGACCGTCCCCGCGCTGTTGAGGATCGGGTGGTTCTGGCTCCAGCCCGACTGCGCCACCGTCATCCGCAGCGAGACGCCGCCTTTCTGCGTGAACTTGAACGCGTTCGACAGGAGGTTCCTCAACACCTGCTGCAGCCGCTTCGAGTCCGTCTGCATCGCGGACGGAAGCGCCGGATCCAGCTGCATCGCGAAGTCCAGTTTCTTGTTCTGCGCGATCGGCCGGAAGCTGGGTTCGTTGTCCGCGAGTATGTCCTTGAACGACACGGTCGCGATTTCGAGCGCCATCGTCCCGGACTCGATCTTCGACAGGTCGAGGATGTCGTTGATGAGGCTCAGCAGGTCGGAGCCCGACCCGTGGATCGCCCGGCCGAACTCGACCTGCTTCGGCGTCAGGTTTCCCTCCGGGTTCTCGTAGAGCATCTTCGCCAGGATCAGCAGCGAATTCAGCGGCGTCCGGAGTTCGTGCGACATGTTCGCGAGGAATTCCGACTTGTACTTCGAGGTCAGCGCGAGCTGCTCGGCCTTTTCCTCGATTTCCGCGTTCGTCTGCTGGAGCTCCTGCGTCAGCGCCTGCGACTTCTTGAGGAGGGCCTCCGTGTTCATCGTCGCGGCGATCGTGTTGAGCACGATCCCGATCGACTCGGTGAGCTGGTCGAGGAAGTGCAGGTGCGTTTCGTTGAAGCTCTTGAAGGACCCGAGCTCGATGACGGCGCGGACCTGCGACTCGAAGAGGACGGGGAGGACGACGATGTTCGAGGGCGTCGCGTTCCCGAGGCCGGAGGAGACGCGCACATAGTTGTCGGGGACGCGGTCGAGGAGGATCCGCTTTTTCTCGATGGCGCACTGGCCGACGAGGCCATCGCCGACGTTGAAACGGGTGGGCAGGTCCTCGCGCGCGGAATAGCCGTATCCCGACACCAGGTTGAGCGACGAGACGTCGGAGGATTCGTCGAGGGCATAAAAGACGGAGTGCTGCGCGCCGACGAGGGGCGCGAGTTCCGACAGGATCTGGCGGGAGACGGATTCAAGGTCGCGCTGGCCCTGCAGCATGCGGGTGAACTTGGCAAGGTTGGTCTTCAGCCAGTCCTGCTCCGCGTTCTTCTGCGTGGTTTCGCGGAGATTGCGGATCATTTCGTTGAGGTTGACCTTGAGGTTTTCGACTTCGCCGGCGGCCTCGACCGTGATGGACCGGGTGAGGTCGCCCTTGGTGACGGCCGTGGCGACGTCGGCGATGGCGCGGACCTGGGTGGTGAGGTTGGCGGCGAGCTGGTTTACGTTGTCCGTCAGGTCGCGCCAGATGCCGGTCGCGCCGGGAACGCGGGCCTGGCCGCCGAGCCGTCCTTCGACGCCGACTTCGCGCGCGACCGTGGTCACCTGGTCGGCGAACGTCGCCAGCGTGTCGATCATGTCGTTGATGGTGTCGGCCAGCGTCGCGATTTCGCCGCGCGCCTCGAGGGACAGCTTGCGCTGAAGTTCGCCTTTGGCGACGGCGGTCACGACGACCGCGATGCGGCGCACCTGCGTCGTGAGGTTGGAAGCCATGAAGTTCACGCTGTCCGTCAGATCCTTCCAGACCCCGGCCACGCCTTTCACCTGCGCCTGGCCTCCCAGCTTTCCTTCCGTGCCGACTTCGCGCGCCACGCGCGTCACTTCGCCGGCGAACGCGTTCAGCTGGTCGACCAGCGTGTTGATCGTGTCCTTCAGCTGCAGAATCTCGCCTTCGCCCTTCACCGTGATCTTGCGGGAGAGGTCCCCTCGCGCGACGGCGGTCGTCACGTCGGCGATGTTGCGGACCTGCGACGTCAGGTTGAGGGCCATGAAGTTGACGTTGTCGGTGAGGTCCTTCCAGATGCCGGCGACGCCGCGCACCTGCGCCTGGCCGCCCAGCTTCCCTTCGGTGCCGACCTCGCGCGCCACGCGAGTCACTTCGCTCGCGAATGCGTTCAGGCGGTCGACCATCGTGTTGATCGTGTCTTTGAGCTGGAGAATCTCGCCCTTCACCTCGACCGTGATCTTGCGGGAGAGGTCGCCTCGCGCGACGGCGGTCGTCACGTCGGCGATGTTGCGCACCTGGCTCGTCAGATTGGACGCCATCGAGTTCACGTTATCGGTCAGGTCCTTCCACACGCCGGCCACGCCGCGCACCTGCGCCTGGCCGCCAAGCTTGCCGTCCGTGCCGACTTCGCGCGCCACGCGCGTCACTTCGCCGGCGAACGCGTTCAGCTGGTCCACCAGCGTGTTGATCGTGTCCTTCAACTGCAGGATTTCCCCTTCGCCCTTCACCGTGATCTTGCGCGACAGGTCGCCCTTCGCAACCGCCGTCGTCACGTCCGCGATGTTGCGCACCTGGGACGTCAAATTCCCCGCCATGAAGTTCACGTTGTCCGTCAGGTCCTTCCACACGCCGGCCACACCCTTCACTTCCGCCTGGCCTCCCAGCTTTCCTTCCGTGCCGACTTCGCGCGCCACGCGCGTCACCTCGCCCGCGAACGCGTTCAGCTGGTCCACCATCGTGTTGATCGTGTCCTTCAGCCGCAGGATTTCTCCCTTCACCTCGACCGTGATCTTGCGCGACAGGTCTCCCTTCGCCACCGCCGTCGTCACGTCCGCGATGTTGCGAACCTGGGACGTCAAATTCCCCGCCATGAAGTTCACGTTGTCCGTCAGGTCCTTCCACACGCCGGCCACGCCTTTCACCTGCGCCTGGCCTCCCAGCTTT
>WSZJ01000274.1 GCA_009773755.1 Planctomycetota bacterium
CCGCGCTCTCAGCGCCGCCTCAAGCGCGTCCGCCTCCGCGCGCTCCTGGTCCATCGTGCCCCGGCCGCGCTCGGCCGCCAGCTTCCGCTTCTCCGCCTCGATGTTCGCCTTTTCAAAGCGAAGCGCGGCCTTCTCGGCCTCGAGTTGCCTGCGCAGCTCCTCGAGTTGCTCCCGCTCCGAGCGCTCCGACTCGCGTCCCTGCGCCAAGCGCCGTTCCTCCCGTTCCGCCGCCCCCGAGAACTCTTGACGCGCCGCGTCAAAACGCTGCTCGCGCGCCGCTTCGCGCCTCTCCGCCCCGTCCAGCTCCGCCCGCCGCGACGCCGCCTCCGCCTCGAACGCCTGCCGGTCGTTCACGAACCGGTGCTGCTTGACGTTCAGATCCTCGACCGCCCGCCTGAGCTGCGCGTTCCCGTCCTGGTACTCCTTGAAGCGCCGCTCCAGCTCCTTGCGGTCAGCATAATAAGTTTCGCGAGCCGCTTCGAGTTCCGAGTAGGCCTTCTGCACTTTCCCCCGGTCGCGCTCGATCGACGCCCACTGCTCCTCGATCTTCCCCGCGTGCGCCTTGATGTCCTCGCGCGCCTTGTTCGCCGACATGTCCTGAAGGCGCCTTTCCACTTCCACCTGCGCCTTCTTCGCGATCAGCTCGCGCTGCTGCGCGAGCGCCGCGTCCTCCGCCTTGCCGATCGTCTGCGCCGTCAGCGACGCCTTCTTCGAAATCTCCGCCTCGCGGCGCTGGATCTCCGCTTCGCGTTCGTGAAGCGACTGCTCGAGCCGCTTCAGCCGCTCCTTGTCGGAAGCGACGGTTCGCGCGAGATCCGCGAGGCGCCGCTTCTGGCCTTCGGGGTCAAGCCCGGGGGCGGAGAGGGAACGGATGATGTCTGAGGGGGAAGTTGCGGTGTCGCTCATGGAGGATGGGGATTCTAATTCGCGAAGGGAAAATCCTCCCGCAGAATCGAGAGGCGTCTCGAAGCGGCGGCCTGCGCCCTTGCCCTTCCCTCGCCTCCTCTTCTGCTCGTCCTCGGCATCGGCGACCGGCCCGAAAACACGGCGGACTCCCGTTCGATCCTGGAGTCCTTCCCGCTGGCGGAGTTGCTGGAGCGGCTGAAGCTTGAGTGATGCGCGACCGCGCGGCTGACTCCCGGTTCCCCGTGGTTTCCGTCGAAAGCCTTGACGCCGGAAGCGCCAGCGAGGAAAATGCCCGGCTCATCGCGGGGTGGAGCAGTCCGGTAGCTCGTCGGGCTCATAACCCGGAGGTCGTGGGTTCAAATCCCACCCCCGCTATTCAGGCGCGGCCTTCCCGGCCGCGCCTGTCTCATTTTCCGGCGCGCCCTGCGGGCCGAGGCCCTCGAACGGAGGCACGCCCGCCTGAATGCAGCCTTGCCGCAGCGAATCCACTTTCTCGGCGGTCAGCCGCGGGTCGCCTATCGTGCGCAGGATCGCCGAGCCCGACGTCCAGAGCTCGCGCGCCCGATCGACCCGGCGGGTGTGAAGCATGAAGAGCGCCCAGTCGCACAGATGGGCCGCTTCCGCCCGGATATTCTGCACCTCCCGGTGGAGCGACAGTGCTTTGGCGTAGGTGTGATCGGCCGCGTCGAAGCGACGGGTGAGCCCGTAGAGGCCGGCGAGGTTTCCCAGCCCGACGCCCTCGCCGAGCCGGTCGCCGACTTCGCGCAGGATGGCCAGCCCTTCCGAATAGAGGTCTTCAGCGCGGTGCAGCCGCCCGGCGTCCTGGTTCAAGAGGGCGAGGTTGGTCAGGAGCAGTCCCTCGGCGGACCGGTTGCCGACCTCGCGGTGAATCGCGAGCGCTTCCTCATGAGTCCGCTCCGCCAGGGCGACGCGCCCGGTTTTGCGGTACAGAATGGCGAGGTGGCCGAGACTGGTTCCTTCCGCCCTCCGCATGCCCGATGTCCGTTGGAGCTCAAGGGCAAGATGGAAGTTCTTTTCCGCGGATTCGGAACGCCCGGTTTGAAACTGAAGCGTCGCGAGGCCGCTGACGGCGGTGCTTTCGCCGGCGCGGTCGCCGGCTTCGCGAAGCGCCTGCAGCGCCTGGGTGAAACATTCCTCGGCTTCCTGCAATCGGCCGGTCAGGCGGTACAGCACGGCCAGGGAAGAGAGGGCCTTTCCCGCCGGACCCCGGTTTCCCTCCTCCCGTAGAATCCGCGCTGCGTGCAGAAGCTGGTTCCGGGCTTCCTCAATGCGGCCGACTCCGCGGAGATGGATGCCGAACCAATGGGACGTGATTCCTTCGAGGCGGCGGTTGCCGGAAGCGCATTGAATCTCGAGCGCCCGGCGGAAGAGCGGCTCGGCGATTCGGATGTGGCCCGCGCGATCGGCGACGACCGCGGCGCGGCGCAGCGATTCGCCGCTGTCCGGCCCCGTGACGATCTCCGAGTGCTGCTGCCAAAGCGCTTCCGCCGTCTCTGCCTGATGAGACCGTTCGGCGTGCTCCGCGGCGCGTCGAAGGTAGATGACGTGCGCGTCGCGAAAGGACGGCGCTCCAGGGCTCCCGTCACGGTCATCGGCGGCGAGTCGTGCGTGACCTGCCATCTCCAGGGCAAACGGGTCGCTCGCGTGAGGAGAGAACCGTTCCTCGCCGATTCCCAGGTCTTGCGAGTTCGCGGGCCGGCCGCCGGCCATTTCCTCGATCGCGCCGAAGGCCAGCGCGTGCAACCTCGCCCGATCGCCGGGGAGCTGGAGCTGGTACGCGGCTTCGCGGAGAAGGGCGTGGCGGAAGAAATACTCGGTCTCCGCGTTCATGGCGATACCTCTTCGTCGAGGAAGGAGGCCCCCGCCTTCACGCAGGCCCGGTGCATTGCCTCGGAGTGACCTTGCAGCGTCTTCAAGTCGCGAGCCTCGCGAAGCAGGGCTGCGCCTTCTTTCCAGGCCCGGCGGGCATCGCCGATCCGCCCGCGGGCGACCATGAGCGTGGCGGCGGCGCAGAGATGGATGCCGACCATCCGCAGGTTGCCGGCGCCGCGGTGAATGGCGATGGCCTGGTCGAAGGCGCGCTCGGCCTGCTCGAGGCGTCCGGAATCCTGGTAGTGCATGGCGAGGTTGCCGAGCGTGGCGCCCTCGGTGTGCCGGTCGCCCACTTCGCGGTGAATGGCGAGGGCCTGCTCGCAGACGAGTTCGCACTGGCGGCCGCGCCCGGTTTCCTCGTAGAGCATGGCCAGATTTGAAAGCGTCGCGCCCTCCGAAGTCCGGTTGCCGACTTCCCGGTGGATGGCCAGGGCAGCCTCGTAGGCGCGCTCGGCCTCCGCCTGTTGGCCGGCCTCCTGGAACATCGTGGCGAGGTTTCCGGTCGCGATGCCTTCGAAGCGCCGGTTGCCGACTTCCCGGTGGATGGCGAGCG
>WSZJ01000275.1 GCA_009773755.1 Planctomycetota bacterium
AAACTGGTGACCTCACGGTACACCGCGAACGGAGGCCGGCCTTCTCATCCCATCTTTGCCGTTTCCCTCTTCGCCTCAGCCGTTTCCCGCGGCCGAGGCGGAACGCAGGGAGCCTCCCGGGCTGCCCCGCAATACCGGCCATGCACCCCGCTCCGCCCCTCTTCTCGACGCTCTCACGCTCTTGACCTAGACTGGAATCTCTTCTCGAGCCCCGGAGCCCCACGATGGACCAGCCCCTCCGCGACCGCCTCGCCACCGACCTCGCCGCCATACGGGAAGCCGGGACGTACAAGGAAGAACGCATCATCGCGACTCCGCAGGGCGCCTCGATCGGCGTTGGCGGCGTCGAAGTCCTGAATTTCTGCGCGAACAACTACCTCGGACTTTCATCGCACCCCGAGCTCATCGCCGCCGCCCACCGCGGGCTTGACCAGCGCGGTTACGGCATGTCCAGCGTCCGCTTCATTTGCGGCACGCAGGACCGCCACCGCGTGCTCGAGGAGAGAATCGCGAAGTTCTTCTCGATGGACGATGCGATTCTTTACTCGTCGTGCTTCGACGCCAACGGCGGGCTGTTCGAGGGAATCCTCGGCGAAGAGGACGCCATCATCAGCGATGAGCTGAATCACGCTTCCATCATCGATGGCGTACGCCTCTGCAAAGCCCAGCGCTTCCGCTACAAGCACGCCGACATGAACGATCTCGAAGCGCAGCTGAAGGCGGCGTCGGGGGCGCGCAACCGGATGGTCGCCACCGACGGGGTGTTCTCGATGGACGGAGACGTGGCGCCGCTCCCGGATATCTGCGGTCTCGCGGAAAAACACGGAGCTGCCGTGATGGTGGACGATTCCCACGCAACCGGGTTCATCGGCAAATCGGGCCGAGGCACGCCCGAACATCACGGCGTCGTGGGGCGCGTCGACATCACCACGTCGACACTGGGCAAAGCCCTCGGCGGCGCCCTCGGCGGCTTCACGACGGCCCGCAAGGAGGTCGTCGAATACCTCCGCCAGCGATCACGCCCTTACCTCTTCTCCAATTCTCTCCCGCCTTCCGTCGTCGAGGCCTCGATCACCGCGTTCGACCTGCTCTCGAAAACGACGGAACTGCGCGACCGGCTCGAAGCGAATACGAAGCACTTCCGCGAGAAGATCTCGGCCGCGGGATTCCAGATCAAGCCGGGATTCACGCCGATCGTCCCGATCATGCTCGGCGACGCGAAGCTGGCGGGCGCAATCGCGAAGGACCTGCTGGCCGAGGGGATTTACGTCATCGGGTTTTCCTTCCCGGTGGTTCCCAAGGGGCAGGCCCGCATCCGTGTCCAGATCAGCGCCGGGCACACGCGGCCGCAGCTGGACCGTGCGATCGAAGCTTTCGCGAAAATCGGCAAGAGGCATGGCGTCGTGAAATAGACTGCCCGGCCGGACATTCTCGAGGGCGCATGGGAGACGTCGAAGGAACGAAGAAGTCGGGCGGCAAGGTCATCTTCCGGCCCATGCCGCCGAAGCCCGGAGAGCCCCGTGGAATGCGCGTGGCCGGTTGCGCCGCCTTCCTCCTGACCGCGGCCGCTGCCTACGCCGGCGCCGTCGTCTGGCTCGCCCACCGCGGCCGCGCTGAAGCCGACGAGCGCGTCCGCAAGATCCCTTCCCTTGCCCTCGCGTCGTTCGGCGCGAGCAGCGAGGCGCTCCCCGGAATGCTCCTCGCGCCCCCTGACCCGGCGCGCGCGGGCGCCGAAATGCGCTCCATCCTTGAGGAGCGGCTGAAGCGGCTGAAGGGGAAGTCCTTCGGATGCGCCGTCGCGTCCGCCGCAGCGTGGGAGCCGCTCAAGGCCGAGGAGCGCGCAGGATTCGCAGCCGTGCCGCCTGGGACGCGCGTTCTTGACCTGCACGACCCATCGACCTGCGTCGCGCTTCGGGCCATGCACGGCACCGAGCACTTCCTCCGAGTTCTTTCCACGTTCAGCTTCAACACCCACGCCCGGCCGCTCGCGGTCGTGCGGCTCGAAGCGTCGGTGTTTGCGAAGGACGCCCAGCTGGTCTGGACGGACATCTTCACGGAGTCCCAGGAGTGGACGGCCCCGCCTGCGGACGCGCCCGGCCGTCCCGACCCTCAAATGAACGCTCTCCGCGCGGCCATGTTCCGCGCTGCCGATCACCTCGGCGCCGCGCTTGAATCGGAGAGGGAAGCGAAGTGAGGTTACCGGCGACCGCGGTCATTTTCTGCGGCGGCCGCTCCACCCGCATGGGTCGCGACAAGGCTCTGCTCGACTGGAAGGGCAAACCTCTCGCTCTCCACGTCGCGGAGCGCATTGCGCCGATGTTCGAGCGCGCGGTGATCTCCGGTTCTCCAGGGCTGTACCGCGGTCTCGGGCTTCGCTGTGTCCCCGATCTTGGAGGATCCGGTCCCCTCGCGGGGCTCTTTGCCACGCTCCTGGACGCGCAAACGCCGGCCATCTTCGCGATCGCCTGCGACATGCCCTTCGCCGATCCCTCGGCCGTGCTGGAATTGTGGAAGCGGCTGAAGGGATTCGACGCAGCGATTCCCATTTCGCCGAGCGGCCCGGAACCGCTTCACGCCTTTTATTCGAAGAGGGTTCTACCGGCGGTGGGGCGTGCGCTGGAAGGGAAGGCCCGGATGACGGGGTGGTGGGGAGAGTGCCGGGTTGCGCGTGTGAACGCGGCCGGGCTCCCCGGAGGCGAGCGGGGAATGGCGGACTGCGACACTCCGGCAGAGTGGAACACGATCCGGCGAGTGCAGTGACCGGGGCGTGCCGCAGCGCAGTTGTTCATTAAGTATTTCATATTCAATATTGACTATTGAATATTAGACCTTCGTATGAATTCCCCCGCTTCTTGCTCCTTCCTCCCTCTCCGACTAAAATCCCTTCCTATGCCCGTCCTCAAGCTCCGCGTGCACGGCCGCGAGGAATCTGTCCCCCTCGCGCAGGACATCACGATTCTCGGCCGTTCGACCGAGAATGCCGTTTACGTGGATGACCGGCAGGCCTCGCGCAACCACTGCCAGGTCGAGAAATTCGCGGGCGGCTGGAAAGTGGTGGATCTTGCGAGCCGGAACGGGACGCGCGTCAACGGTGTTTCCGTGAATCAGCACGTGCTCAAGAGCGGGGACCGGATTGAAATCGGCGACGCGATCCTGACGTTTGTCGACGCGCCCGACGAAACGGATCAGAGGATTCCGGGAGTTCCGCGCGCGGCCCACCCTGCGCCCGTCGTCCCGGGCGGTCCGTCGCCGCGGGTGCCGACGACAGGTTCGCCGACGCCGCCGGTCGTTCACGCAGCGGGCGTGGCGGCCGGCTATCCGCCGCCGGGAGGATATTCCCCCGCGGCGCCG
>WSZJ01000276.1 GCA_009773755.1 Planctomycetota bacterium
GGCGGCCGCAGGAACCTCGTGGCGCGCGGCGGCGGCACACAGGGCCCCGGCGGCACGGAATCGGCAGTGACGGCCGGACTTCGCTGGCTCGCCCGCCATCAGTCCCCCGGCGGCAACTGGGCCACGGCCGGTTTCGACGCGCAGTGCGCCTCGGCGAAATGTCCGGGTCACGGCTACAACGAGTACGACGCGGGCAACACGGGTCTCGCCCTTCTCGCCTTCCTCGGCGCCGGCTACACGCACCTCACGAAGGAAACCTACGTCGACCCCCACACGAACAAGACGGTCTGCTGGGGCGAGGTCATCAAGAACGGGATCAAGTGGCTCATCAGCAACCAGGACGCCGAAGGCTGCTTCGGCGGCCGCCACGGCTCCAAGTACATGTACAACCACTCGGTCGCCGCTCTCGCGATGGCCGAAGCCTACGGCCTGACCAACAGCACGCTCTTCAAGGACGCGGCCCAGAAGGGGATCGACTTCCTCCTCCAGGCGCAGAACCCCTACAAGGCATGGCGCTACAGCAAGCAGTGCAACGACAACGACACTTCCGTCACCGGCTGGTGCGTCATGGCGCTCAAGTCCGCGGACATCTCCGGCCTGACGGTCGGCAGGACGGGCTTCGAAGGCGCCAAGGCGTGGATCCTCGAAGTCACGGACGAGGCGTACTACAAGGTCGGCTACACGGCCAAGGGCACGGGTCAGGTCGTCGTCGAGGGCAAGAACCAGGATTGGGCCAATCACGAGGCCCTCACCGCGGTCGGCATGCTCTGCCGCTCCTTCATCGATCACAACAAGACCGACCCCGCGCTCGAAGGCGGCGCCAAGCTCCTCGTCGCCGACCTCCCGCAGTACGGCGGCAAGAAGACCGATTACTACTACTGGTACTACGGCTCCCTCGCCCTCTTCCAGTACGACGGCCCGGACGGCAAATACTGGAAGGGCTGGAACGAAGCGATGAAGACCGCCCTCGTCCCGACGCAGAAGGCCAAGAAAGACGGCTGCACCGACGGCTCCTGGGACAGCGACATCGACCGCTGGGGCTTCGAAGGCGGCCGGGTCTATACGACGGCGATCAACGTTCTCTCTCTCGAGGTGTACTACCGGTATGAGAACGCGTTTGCGGTCGGGAAGCGGAGGTAGGACGGCGACGGAGGCGGGCGGAGGCTGAGGAAGCTGGCGGAGGCTGCGGAGGCTGAAAGGCAGCGAATCACAGGGGGCTCCGAAATCGGGGCCCTCTGTTTGTTTTTGGGTCGAGGCCCTCTACCCCGTCCTCGCCCGGCGCCGGTGCATCGCGGCGTACAGGTCGCAACTCATCTGAAGGTTCAGCCAGAATTCCGGCGACGTCCCGAGGATCTTCGCGAGAAGCAGGGCCGTCTCCGCCGTCACGGCCCGCTTGCCGTTGTCGGGCCGCGCGTTGTTGTAGCTTCTCGAACTGATGACAACTGCGGGACGCTTCTTGGCAGCCGACTGGTCAGTGAATGGAAAGGGAACCAAAACGACGTCGCCGAATTCAGAGCCGGTCATAGGCGGCGTCTTCGTCGTTGTTCCAGATCCGCTTCAACGCAGCGGAGGTCAGCCGTGCGGCCGCCTTCAGCAGATTTCGGTCGGTGCGGCGGTGCGCAAGAAACTCCACGAAATCTTCAACCTCCGCGCGTTCCTGCGGAGGAAGCTCGCGAATGCATTCGACGAGTTGGGAGTTCGGGTCGAGCCGTTTCATGGGGGTCAGTTTACTGAATCGCTACCATGCCTGGAAGTCACGGTCGCGCACCTTCTCCCGGCCGCGCCGCCAGCCACGATTCCAGAATCACCTGCGCCGCAACTGTGTTCGTGTGCGCCCGCTTCGCACCTTTCGACATCTTGAACCCCTTGAGCCGGTCCTCCGCTTCCACGCTCGAGAGCCGTTCGTCCCAGTACTCGAGGGGCACCGCGATGCGCACGGCGAGCGCGTCGCCGAACTCGCGCGCGATTCTGGCGCGCGGGCCTTCGCTGCCGTCCATGTTGAGCGGGAGGCCGACGACGACGAACTCCGCGCGTTTCTCCTCGACGAGCGCTGCGAGGTGATTCAGGTCGGATTCCCATTCGCGGCGCTCGAGAAGCGGCAGACCGAGGACCATGCCGCCCGGGCCGCTGATGGCGAGGCCGACGCGCTTGTCGCCGGTGTCGATGCCGAGCGCGCGGATCACAGGAGCTTCGCGCGCTTCTGCGCCTCGAGGAGGTCGACGAGTTTCTTCACGTCCTGCGCGCGGTCGCGACGGCAGACGAGCGTCGCGTCTTTCGTGCGGACGATGACGAGGCCGGTGACGCCGACGGCGGCGACGAGGTGGCCGTCGGTGAGGACGGTGCAGTCGGTCGACTCGACCGCGAGGAAATCGCCGACCGAAGAATTCCCCGCGGCGTCGCGCGGCAGGTACGGCCCCACCGATGCCCAGCTCCCCACGTCGTCCCACGCCCACGCCGCTTCGATCACCCGCACGTCCGGCGCCTTCTCCATGACCGCGTAGTCGATCGAGACCTTTTCGATCCTCCGGAACTCGCGCGCGAGCGCCGCAGCACCGCCGCGGCGGATCTTTTCAAGGGAAGCGCCGATCGCGGGCCTGAACTTTGCGATCGCAGCGAGGATGTCGCGCGCCCGCCAGCAGAAGATGCCTGCGTTCCAGAGGAAGCGGCCGCTGGCGAGGTAGTGCTTCGCGGTCGCGAGGTCGGGCTTTTCGACGAAGCGGTCGACCTTAAAGACCGGTACGCCTCGCGAAGCGCCGATTTTCGCGCCGCGCCGTATGTAACCGTATCCCGTCGCAGGGCAGGAGGGCTTGACCCCGAACACAAACAGCCCGCCGCCCTTTCGCGCCGCTTCCGCCGCCGCCGCGAGCGATTTCCGGAACTCCGCTGCGGGCCGGATCACGTGGTCGGCCGGCAGCACCACCATGACGCCGTCGGGGTCGCGCTTCGAGATCAGGGTCGCGCCGAGTCCGATGGCGGCGGTCGTGTCGCGGCCTTCAGGTTCGCCGACGATCTGGCCCGGCGGGACGCCGGGGAGGGCTCGACGGATGGCCGCGACGGTAGCCCTGTTCGTAAGCACGTGGACGCGTGAAGGCGGGACGAGGCCGCGAAGGCGCTCGACCGTTTCGGCGATCATCGGCTTCTTCCCCGCGATCGCGAGGAGCTGCTTGGGCGATGCGCGGCGAGACAGGGGCCAGAAGCGTTTGCCTGAGCCGCCTGCCAGGACGAGGGCGTGGAGCATTCGGTTGATGATAACCGAGAGGGGAAAGTCCGGATGGCGGAGGCTGCGGAGGCTGCGGAGGCTGC
>WSZJ01000277.1 GCA_009773755.1 Planctomycetota bacterium
CGCGCTCCCGCCTCGCGGCGGTCGCGCACCTGGCGCCAGCCGAGCCAGCCCGAGACGGAGCCGACGACGATGACGCTCGCGGCGACCGAGAGAAGCGCCGCGCGCCGGCGGCGCGCGAACCGGGCGAGGCGGTAGATCAGAGTCGGAGGCGCCGCGACGACCGCTTCGCCCTCCAGCCAGCGGATGATGTCGTCTGCGAATTCCGCAGCGGAGGCGTACCGCCGGTCTTTCTCCTTCGCCATCGCCTTCGCCACGATCAGCTCGACGTCGCGGTGCAGGCCCTGTCGCAGCCCCCGGAGCGGGCGCGCATCGATCGACTTGATGTCGGACAGGACGGAAGCGAGCGTGTCGCCGCCGAACGGCGGCTTGCCTGCCAGCATTTCGTAAAGCACCGCGCCGAGCGAGTAGACGTCGCTGCGGGCGTCGATCTCGCGCACTTTCCCCGCGGCCTGCTCGGGACTCATGTAGGCCGGCGTGCCGATCAGATTGCCGCTCATCGTGAGCGAGGAAGTGCCGCCCATTTCTTTCGCCAGCCCGAAATCGGTCAGCAGGATCCGCTCGGGCCGCTCGCCGCCATCCATCGAGCGCACCAGCGAAGCGTCCGGAACCTCGGCGAGCAGGATGTTGCCGGGCTTGACGTCGCGGTGAATGATTCCCTTTTCGTGGGCGTGCTGAAGCGCCCTGGCCGCCTCGGCCGCGATGCGCAGGGCCCGGCGCGGGGAAATCGGACCCTCTTTCTTGATGACCGCGTCAAGCGAGGTGCCTTCCACATACTCCATCGCGAAAAACTTCACGCCATCCGCTTCGCCGACTTCGAAGACCTGCACGATATTCGCGTGCTGGAGTGACGCGGCCGCCCGCGCCTCCCGGACGAACCGCTCGACCATGTCCTCGGGCGCGCCCTCGCCTGCGAGAGTGGTCTTGAGCGCGACGCGGCGCTTCAGGCCTGGCTCAAAGCCCTCGTAAACGATTCCCATGCCGCCGCGGCCGAGTTCGCGGATCAGGTCGTACCGGCCGAGTTTCTTGCGCGCTCCCGCGCCCTGCGCGAGGACCGGCGCCCGCGTTCCTTGCGACGCCATCGTCTGCGTCATCCGGACGACTTCCCCGCGCGGCAGCAACCCCGCTTCCTCTAGAGAGTCTCCAAGACGTTTTCCCGGGGCGGCAGCCACGAGGGAAATCTGCTGCTGAAGAGCCTCGGGCGGGATGCGGCCGCTCTTGAGGAGGGATTGCGCGAGGGCGAGGTCTTCCGGGGTCAGCACGGGGTTGGATTATGCGCGACCGGGCGCTACTCCACCCAATCCGCGATGAAGATATTCGTCTCGCCCTTGACCTTGCTGTCACGGTTCGAGGCGAAGACGAGGCGTTTGCCGTCGTTGCTGAACATCGGGAAGCCGTCGAACGTGTCGTTGACGGTCACACGCTCGAGGCCGGTTCCGTCTTCGTTCACGAGGAATAGATCGAAATTGCGCGATTTCGGGTCGAGATGGTTGGACGAGAAAATGATGCGCTTTCCGTCCGGGTGCCAGGCCGGGGCGAAGTTAGCGCCGCCGAGCCTGGTGATCTGGCGGCGGCGGGAGCCGTCGGCGTCCATGATCCAGAGTTCCATCGTCGTCGGCCGGACCTTGGCCTCGGCGAGCAGGGCGCGGAATTCGTCGAGTTCGGGACCTGTCGGATGAAACGAGCGGTAGACGATCTTCTTCCCGTCGGGCGAGTACACGGCTCCCCCGTCGTACCCCGGCTCGTCGGTCAACCGCTTCACGTCCGTCCCGTCGGGCTTCATCGAATAGACGTCGAGATCTCCCTCGCGGTGACTCGTGAACACGATCCGCGACCCGTCGCGGTTCATGGTCCCCTCCGCGTCGTAGCGCGGATTCTCCGTCAGGCGCTTCATCACTGTGCCGTCCGCGTTCGCCGAGAAAATGTCGTACTCGTCGTGAACCGCCCAGACGTAACCCTTCGAGTAGTCCGGCCTCGGCGGCGGCTCGTCGCCCGCCATGTGCGTGGAGGCGAAGAGAATCCTCGATCCGTCGGGAAAGAACCACGCGCACGTGCACTTTCCTTTTCCCGTCGAGACGCGCGTCATTTCTCCCCCGGCCGCCGGCATGGTGAAAATCTGGTCCGCTTTCATGTCGCCATGCGTTGACTGCAGAATCAGCCTGCGGTCGTCGGCGGAAAAATAGGCCTCGGCATTTTCGCCGCCCGCGGTGAGCGGCATGAGACCCGGCAGGTGCCGCTCTTCCGCGCGGGGATTCGCCGGAAGCGGATCGGGTCCGGTGGAGCAGCCGGTGAGAACCGCGGCGAGGACGATGCCTCGGGGGAGTCTTTTCATGGGGGCGGGGATTCTGGCACAGGACGGGCAGGCCGTGAAGGTGCTTCCCGCGCGGGGCGGACGTCGCTATCGTCTCCCCCGCCATGGCCGAATCCCCCTTTCGCGACCGCCTTGATGACGCAGCGCGTCAAGACCGCCTGCGCTCGATCCGCGTTTTCGATGCGCCACAGGGGCCTGTCCTCAGGCTCGACGGGCGGGAGGTCGCGAATTTCTCCTCGAACGACTACCTGGGATACGCGAATCATCCGGAGGTGCGTGAAGCGGCGAAGCGGGCGGTGGACGAATTCGGCTGGGGAGCGGGGGCGAGCCGGCTGGTCTGCGGGACGCAGCGGCCGCACGCCGCGCTCGAACGCGCCGTCGCGGAGTGGCTGGGCGAAGACGACGCCGTCCTGTTCGCCAGCGGAGCTTCGGCTAATGCCGGGATGATCGGCGCGGCCGTCGGCCGCGGAGACGCGGTGCTGAGCGACGAGATGAACCACGCATCGCTGATCGATGCGTGCCGCACGTCCGGCGCCGCCGTGGTCGTGCTTCCCCACGCCGACCCTGAGTCGCTTCAGAAGGCTCTTGCCACGCTTCCCGGCCGGCGGCTGTACGTGACCGACACGGTTTTCAGCATGGACGGCGATGTCGCTCCGGTTGCGGCGATGGCGAAGGCGGCGCAGGGCGCCCTGTTCGCGGTGGACGAAGCGCACGCGACGGGGGTGCTCGGTCCCGGCGGGCGGGGAGTGAGTGCCGACGAGGGTGTTCGGCCGGATTTCCGGATGCTCACGCTGTCCAAGTCGCTGGGCGGCGTCGGCGCGCTCGTCGCGGGGTCGCGCGACGCCTGCGACCTGCTGCGCAATTTCGCGCGTTCGCTCATGTTCACCACCGGCCTTCCCGCCGCGGCGGCCGCGGCGGCCCTCGCGGCGCTGGGGCTGGTGCAGAAGCGGCCCGAGGATC
>WSZJ01000278.1 GCA_009773755.1 Planctomycetota bacterium
CGAACGGCCGCGGCGGCCCGCCCTTCGAATCCCGCCCCCTGAAATCAGAGGAAAACGACCCGCACCCGTTTGCGAGGACGAAACGGGACCAGTTTACTTCAGGCGCTCCATGACTTCGTCCAGCACCGACTTCGGCGGCCTGGTCAGGCTGTCCGGAAGAGTCGCCAGCGGCGCGTCCGGCATGTCGAGCTGCGTGCACAGGTCCGGCGTCTTCGTGTTCAGGTACAGCATGCCCGTCAGGAACGAATTCTGATCGCGCGTGTGGAGCAGTTCCAGCAGCGCCTGCTCCTTGCTCGTCGGGTCGTATTCCTTGCCGACCGCCTTGAAGCGGATCCTTGAGCCGTCCGGGAACACGATTTCCTTCGTTTCACCGGGCTTGACTTCCGCTTCCGTCTGCTCGAAGAACGGGACGAAGCCGATTTCATGAAGGGGTTCTTCGTGGTCCTTCGCCCACTTGTAGGACTTTGTCGAGCCCTCGTGGTTGTTGAAGGTGATGCACGGCGACACGATGTCGATGAAGGCCGTTCCCTTGTGCGCGACGGCGGCTTTCAGGATCGCGACCATCTGCTTGGTGTCGCCCGAGAACGACCGCGCCACGAACCCGCACCCGAGTTCGACGGCCATCGCGCAGCAGTCGATCGGCGGCGTCTGGTTCTCCTTGCCCCATTTCGATTTCGAGCCGAAGTCGGCCGTGGCGCTGAACTGGCCCTTCGTCAGGCCGTACACGCCGTTGTTTTCCATGATGTAGATGCACGGCACGTTGCGATGCAGCAGGTGCACGAACTGCCCCATGCCGATCGACGCCGTGTCGCCGTCGCCGGAGATGCCGATGCAGACGAGCTGCCTGTTGCCGAGAACCGCGCCGGTCGAGATGGCCGGCATGCGTCCGTGGACGGCGTTGAAACCGTGCGACTTGCCGAGGAAGTAGGCGGGAGTCTTCGAGCTGCACCCGATCCCGCTCATCTTGGCCACCATGTGCGGCGCGACGCCCATCTCGAAGAACGCGCGGATGATCTGGTTGGTGATCGAGTCGTGGCCGCAACCGGCGCACAGCGTCGAAGCGCTTCCCTGGTAGTCCGGCAGCGTCAGGCCGAGGCGGTTCTGCTTGCGCTCCTGCGACGGGACCTGCGGTGTGGCGAGTTCCGGGGCCATGTTATTTACCCTCCTGGCTCAGCAAGGTGTTGGTGATCATGCGCGCATCGATCGGGATGCCGTTGTAGTTGCGGATGCTGCGGACCTTCGCGACGTCGGCGCCGATTTCCAGGGCGATCAGGTCGCGCATCTGGCCGTCACGGTTCTGCTCGACGACGTAGACGCGCTTGTGTTTCGTGATGAAGTCCTTGAGGTCCTGGTTGAAGGGGTAGGCCCGCAGGCGCAGGTAGGAGGTCTTGATACCCTTCTCGTTGCGGAGCTGGTCGCGGCACTCCTTCATCGCGTGGTGCGTCGTTCCGTAGGCGATGAAGCCGATCTCGGCGCCCGGATCGTTGTCCACCACCGGAGCGGGCACATGCAACCTGGCCGTCTCGAACTTCCTCGCCAGGCGGTCCATGTTGTTCTTGTAGTCGGCCGGCTTCTCGCTGTACTGCGCCTTCTCGTTGTGGCCGCTTCCGCGCGTGAAGTAAGGCGCCAGCGCGTGGTCTGTGCCGGGGAGGGTGCGGTACGGGATGGCGTCGCCGTCGACGTCGCGATAGCGTTCGAACTTGCCGAGGCGCTTGAGGTCTGCGGCGGAGAGCACTTTTCCGCGGTCGAGCGGCTTGACCGGGTAGGCGAACGGGTCGGCCATCCAGTTGTTCATGCCGAGGTCGAGGTCGAGGAGGACGAAGACCGGGGTCTGGAAGCGTTCTGCGAGATCGAAAGAGAGGCCGCTGAGTTCGAAGGCCTCGGCGGGATCGCAGGGGTAGAGGCAGATGTGCTTGGTGTCGCCGTGGGACAGGGTTGCGCAGACGAGAACGTCGCCCTGCATGGTGCGAGTAGGAAGGCCGGTCGAGGGACCCGTGCGCTGCACGTCGTAGATGACGGCGGGGATCTCCGCGTAGTACCCGAGCCCGACGAATTCCGACATCAGGCTGATCCCGGGGCCCGCAGTCGCCGTGCAGGCGCGCGCGCCGGTCCACGCCGCCCCGAGCACCATGCCGATCGACGCGAGTTCATCCTCGGCCTGCACGTGCGCAAACGTCGGCTTCCCCGTCGCCTTGTCGACGCGATATTCCTCGAGATAGTCGATCATCGACTCGCACAGCGACGACGACGGCGTGATCGGGTACCAGGCCAGCACCGTCACGCCCGCGAAGACAGCGCCCAGCGCGGCCGCCTGGTTCCCTTCGATGATGATCTTCCCGTGCGTCTTGTCCATCCGCTGCACGCGGTAAGGGTCGCGCTTCGTCAGATTCGCCTTCGCCCAGTCGTACCCGGCCTGCGCCGCGACGATGTTGATGTCCGCGGCCTTGGGCTTGCGCGCGAAGTTTTTCTTCAGCGCCTTGCAGGTCTCCTGGATGTCGATGTCGAGAAGGAAGTCCAGGACTCCGACATAGATGATGTTGGTGACCAGGCGGCGGAGCTTTGCGTCCGGGCAGCACTCCTTGACGATTTTGGCGAAGGGAATGCGGTACCAGGTCAGGTCGGGACGGACTTCTTCGGAAACCGGCAGCTCGTCGTTGTAGAGCACGACGGCGCCCGCGCGCAGGGCCTGGATGTCCTCGAACACGGTGTCGGGGTTCATGCAGACGAGAATGTCGAGTTCCGCCTTGCGCGCGATGTACCCATCCTTGTTCGCGCGGATCGTGTACCAGGTAGGGAGTCCTGCGATGTTGGACGGGAAGAGGTTCTTGCCGCTGCAGGGGATGCCCATCTGGAAGATGGACCGCATGAGCATGTTGTTGGCGGTCTGGCTGCCGGAGCCGTTGACGGTGGCGATTTCGATCGAGAAGTCGTTGATCACGGGGGCCTGGGTCTTGGGCTTTTCAGGCGCGAGGCTGGTCGTCACGGCGATTTCTCCAGTTGCAGGTCGTCGGGGATTCGAAAAATAGGGCTTGTAAGTCTAGGCCGGGTGCGGGATTCGGGCAATTAAAACCGGGGAATTCGATGGCCGATTTCCAAACCGTGCCGGGGCCGGATATGCTCAGCAGGGTCGTCTTCTGCGGGGAGGTCCGGTTCGTGGATCTCGCGCTTCGGGCGCGGCGCGCAAGGTGCGCTGCCCCGAAACGCGAGATCCAC
>WSZJ01000279.1 GCA_009773755.1 Planctomycetota bacterium
CCCGAGGCGCCCTCGGCGAACCGGACCGCGGCAAGTGCCGCGGCGATGTCGGCATCGCCGGCGGCGAGCGGTTCCAGCAGCGCAATGGCGTCGGCGCCGCGCCCTTCGAGGGCGAGAGCTTCACCCAGCACCTGTTTGCGAAGCCCGCCTGTCCCGGACATCTTGAGCTCCGTCGCGATCGCGATCGATTCTTCCGCCGAAGTGCGCGCCACCGCCGCTTCACCGCGATCCAGCCGCGCCTCGGAGAGACGCTCGAGGATGACGGAGACCCCGAGGCGGTCGCCGGTGGAGCGGCGAAGCTCAAGGGCGCGCTCGAGGACGTCGCACCCCTTCCGCGGCTGGCCGAGCTTGGTCAGGAACATCCCCTCGTTGCTCAGGAGCATCGCCTCGCCCCAGCGGTCGGCAATCTCGCGGCGGATCGCCAACGCCTCTTCCGTGATCGCGAACGCCTTTTCGTTGTTTCCGTCCTGGAATTCGACCGACGCCATGTTCGTGAGCACCATCGCGATCCGCCAGCGGTCGCCGGATTCGCGGAACGTCTCGAGCGCCGCCTCGTACTCGACGCGGGCTTTCGGAAGCCGGTTCTGGTTCATGAGCATGATCCCCAGGCCGTTGCGGATGTTGGCGGCGCCGTGCACGTTTTCCGCTTCGGCGTAAAGCTGCTGCGCCCTCCGGTAAGCGTCGGTGGCCGCTTCCGTCTCCTTGCGCCGGTCGCGCACGCGCGCCTCGGTGCTGATCGCGTCGGCAAGTTCGCTCTTCGACGCGCGCCCGCCGCCCGCCGCCACCGCAGCCTCGGCCCTGCGCTGCAGCTCGGCGGCATCGCGGAGGCACTCGTCGAAGCGCGACAGGCGATAGTAGAGGTGGCTGCGGTCGCGGAGGATGTGGCCGTGCAGGAACGCGGCACGCGGGTCCGCGAGGATCGCTTCGTCGATCTCGAGCGCGCGCGCGAAATCGCCGCGGCGCTCGTGGATCGCGGCGACCTGGCGCTGTGCCCGGAAGCGCTGGCTATCGGAAAGATTGGTGGACTCGAGAAGCGATTCCGCTTCGGCCAGCGCCTGCTCGCCGAGGCCCAGCACGTTGAGCGCCTTGATGGCGCAGATGGCGGCGTCGGGCGACCCGTCGATGCGTTGCGCCTCGCGCGCGGAGGCGAGAGCTTCCTCGTACGCCGATTGGCCCTGGGCCTCGTCGGCGGCGCGGGCCCAGTGTTTGGAAGCGGCCTCGGGCTGGGAAGCGGCCTCGCGGTGGCCGGCGGCGAGGATGAGGACGCGGCGGCCGAGGTGCGGGATGAGCGGCTCGAGGAGATCCGCGGCGCGCCCGTGGAGGCGCTGGCGCTCCTTCTTCGTGAGGAGCGAATACGCGGCGTCGCGGAGCGGGCTCTGGCGGAAGTGGAATTCTTCGTCGAGCGGGAGGAGGGAGGAGCCCGCGCGTTCGACGAGGAGGCGCCTGCCGGCCTGCTCGAGCGCGGGGGCGACGTCGTGGCCGGCGAGGGTGCCGGTCGCGGCGGACCAGAACGCGCGGCCGAAGACGCTGCCGCATTTCAGCGCCTCGCGCGCTTCCGCCGAAACCGCGTCGATGCGCGACACGAGCAGCCCGCGCAGCCCGTCGGGGAGGCGGTCGGGGCGCGTCGCGAACCGGGCGGGATTTCCCTCGAGGAAGCCTTCCTGCCGGAGGAATCGCACGAGCTCCTCCATATACAGCGGGTTCCCCGCCGACTGGTCCACGAGGAACGACGACAGTTCCGGGTCGAGGTCGCGGTGCAGCAGCTCCCGCGCGAGCTGCGCGGCCTCGGCCGCCGGCAACTCCGCGAGCTTGACGCGCTCAAATCCCCCCGGCACGCGCGGCGCCGGCCGCGTCGTCGCGAGGATCGCCACTCGCTCGTCGCGCAATCTTGCCGCCAGGTGGTCCAGCAGCGCGAACGTCGCCGGATCCGCCCAGTGCAGATCCTCCAGGCACAGCAGCACCGGCCCCTTCTTCGCCAGCCCCCGGATCCACCGCTCCCACGCTTCCAGCGTCTCCGTCCGCGCCCGCGTCGCGTCGCCGGGAAGCGGACCCTGCCCGGCCGCCTGCCCCATCGACCGCGTCATGAGATGAGCGAAGTTCGACCGCTCCGCGGCGCCGGCCACCGTCGCGGCGAGCACCTCGGAGACGAACGCCCGCGTCGAAGCGGCCTCCGCCGCCGCATCGCGCCCCGGCGAAATCGCGGCGGCCTTGCACGCGCTGCGCACGATTTCGGCGAAAGGACCGAGAGGAAGCGGCGAGCCTTCCTGCGCGTGGCCGAGGCCGATCCAGGTGCCGGGGGCGACGCGGCGCGCGTGATCCCGCGCTTCGGCCGCGAGGCGCGTCTTGCCGAGGCCGGACTCTCCTTCCAGCAGCACGAACGCCCCTTTGGCGCCGGTGACGGCCGCGGCGATCCGCGCGAGTTCCGAAGCGCGCCCGACGAGCCTCGCGGGGCCGATGTCGCCGGTCGAGGGAACGACGGTCGCGTTTTCGGCGAGCGCCTCGGACACGCCGACGGCATCCTGCCGTCCGCGCAGGTGCATTTCCCGCTCGGGGCCAAACTCGACGCGGTAATTCGTCGCCCGCATCACGGTCCGCGCCGCAAGGACTTCTCCCGGCTGCGCTTCGGACTGCAGCCGCTGCGCGACGTTCACGGCGTCCCCCATCGCGGTCGGCCGGTCGCCGCCTACGGTCCCCCAGAGAACCTCGCCCGTGTTCACGCCGACCCGGACTTTCAGACTCAGCGTCCTCTGCGCATTGAACAGTTCCAGCTCGCGCTTCATCGCCAGCGCCGCCCGCACCGCCCGCAGAGGATCGTCCTCGTGAGCCGTCGGCGCTCCGAACACGCCCATCACGGTGTCGCCGACAAATTTGTCAACGGTCCCGCCGCGAGCCTCGATGACGCGCCGGAAACGCGTGAACACGGCGTCGACCACCTCGGCGGCCGACTCCGCTGCGTCCTCCGGGTCCGGCGAGGTGAGGGCGTCGATCCCGACGAGGCCTGTGAAAAGAACGGTGACGACGCGGCGTTCTTCGGCCATGGGAGGCGAGAGCATAACAACGAACTGCGAGTTGCGAGTTGCGAGTTACGAGTTGCGAGTTGCGAGGAAAGGCCAAACGACCCCGGGACACGGGCCGTCTTCGCCGTTGGGCCGTTCCTCGCAACCCGCAACCCGCAACTCGCAACGGCGCGGTTAACGGCCTGTCGACCGTCCACGCTTCGATCCCGCGATAAGGGTTCGCCCACGCCGCGATCGCAGGCGCCTTCTCCTCGACGGTCGTTTCCAGCGCGCCGTCGCCTGGGGGGCCGTCCTGCATCGGGCTCATCGTTCCGTTCTTCGCCAGCGCGAACACCCGGTCCTTCTCGCCCGGAATCCGGACGGCCAGCGCGAAGTCTCGCGGGCAGCCGACCTTTTCGAAGACCGCCTTGCCGTCCTTCACCGGGACGCGCGCAACGCGGCGCCACTCCTCCATGTTCCACACGCGAAGCTCCGCTTCGCCGTCCTTCACCGCTTCAAAGGTCAGCGTCGTCACCGGCACGTACTTGTCCGTCACGTCCTCGAGCGCATCCCAGGTCTTCACGAAGAGCTTCACCGCCGAACGCCCTTCCCCACACTCCATCCCGAACGCCGGGATCCACGTCCACGCGTGGTTCCCGTCCGCCGTGGCCCAGAACGGCGTGAACGCCTGGCAGCCCGGAATCGCGATCGTGCGCAGGAACGCGTTCTCCATGTTCGAGCAGTCCTCGCAGCGCCCTTCGTGCACCGCCAGCCCCGAGAGCGTCCCGAAGTCCTCCCACGTCGTCTCCCCCTCGTACTGGTAGAAGTCGTAGCACGCGTTCGTCGCGAGCGCGATCGCCTTGTCGAGGTCCTTGCGCGTCATCGAGCGGACTTCCGGGGCGAGCGCTTCGTAAAAGAGGCGGCGCCATCTCTGAAGCGGCTCCCCGGTGCCGCGCGGCGACAGGACGAAATTGAAGAAGTCGTGGTCGTTCAGCTCGACGCCCCAAGGGAATTCGTGCTTCGCCTTCACGGCGTAGAAGATGTTTTCGTAGAAGGCGCGCGCTTCGACGGTCTTCAGGTCGCAGGTCGACGCCTCCGGGTCCATCCCGGAATCGTCGGGCTTCGCCCGCAGAAACGACATCTGGTCCATCCGCGAGATCACCCACACCGCCGCGCGGCAGAGCTCGGGCGCGGGATCGGAGTCCGCCAGGGCCTGAAGCGCGCGCGCCAGCTCGACGGAGCGCGTCCCGGGCGCGTCCAGGTTCCGGATCGCGCGCGTGAGGGTCTCCGCGTCGAGCGCCGGCGTCGCGAGCCG
>WSZJ01000017.1 GCA_009773755.1 Planctomycetota bacterium
TGGCGGCCCGCCCTTCGAATCCCGCCCCCTGAAATCAGGAGAGGTGGCAGAGTGGCCTATCGCGGCGGCTTGCTAAGCCGTTGTACGGGTTTTCGCCTGTACCCAGGGTTCGAATCCCTGCCTCTCCGTCGCGGAAGGGTGGACTTCGGCGAGGCGCGTCGGCGCGCCATGCGAAGGGTTTGCGATTGATGCGAGGCTGGCGTGGGCGCGCCGACGCGCCCCGCGCGAAGTCCACCTTTCCGCGACTGTAAAACGGCCATTCGAGCTCTTCCTCTTTGGCCCCTTCTTATCGCCATTCTCGTCTATGCCTTGTTTCACCCCGCGCCCGGTCAACCGCCTTCCGAACCCGCGCCTGCGCCCGTCAATCAGCCCGAAACACCAGCTGACGCCGTCGGCGCTTCACGCTGACGCCCGCGGGAGGCTTGACGCTCCGTGCTGCCGCGGACTACGATG
This sequence comes from Planctomycetota bacterium, assembly GCA_009773755.1. Lineage (GTDB taxonomy): Bacteria > Planctomycetota > MHYJ01 > WSZJ01 > WSZJ01 > WSZJ01. The sequence goes on from WSZJ01000017.1 coordinate 454, forward strand.
ATCGGGTTCCACTGAACGAATCCCGAATGAGACTGGAGAACGGAAGCCATGGGCGGCTATACGATCCGCGAAGGGTGCATCGGCTGCACGGTCTGCGCGAAGCGCTGCCCGACGGAGGCGATCACAGGCTCGACGAAGAAAATGCACTACATCGATCCCGAGCTCTGTATCGACTGCGGGGTGTGCGGTTCGTACTGCCCGGTGGACTGCATCTACGACCAGTTCGGACAGCAGACGTTCATGATCAAGCAGGCGAAGTACCGGCCGCTGGCGGTGGTCATCGAGGACAACTGCACGGGATGCGAAGCGTGCGTGAATATCTGCCCCTTTGACTGTCTCTCGATGCGCAAGGGTGGGGAAGAGGGGCATTTCTTCACGGTGTCGTGGCTTTCGAAGCCGAAGGCTTGCGTGGCCTGCAAGCTGTGCGAGGTGGCGTGCGGCGACAAGGAGGCGATCCGGGTCGTGTGGCCCGACAAGTCCGGGGCCCTGGATCCGCATGGCGAGCCGCTCGTGAGTTTCAACATCCCGGCCTCGCTGAAATAGCGCGGCTGGATATGCCGAGTTCGGAGGTCTCCATCGCGACCAATTCCATCCCGGCATCGACGCCGCTCCTGGAACGGGGGGGATTGCTTTGATCGCGATCGTCTCCGACATCCACGCCAACCTCGAGGCGCTCGAGGCGACGCTCAAGGACATCCGCTCGCAGAGCGTGGACGAGATCCTCTGCCTCGGCGACGTCGTCGGTTACGGCCCCAACCCGCGCGAGTGCCTCCGGATCGCCATGAAGGAGTGCCGCTTCAACCTGCTGGGCAACCACGAGCAGGCGGTCATGCAGGGCGCGGTCGGGTTCAACCCGAAGGCGAAGAAGGCGGTGGAGTGGACGAAGGAACAATTGACGGCGAAGGAATTCCCGGAGCAGGAGAACCTCGACTTCTGGAAGTACCTGAACTCGATGCCGGCGCAGTTGACGGAAGGCCAGATTCTCTTCGTGCACGCTTCGCCGCTCGACCCCACGAACCAGTACGTCGTGCCGATGGACGCGTACAACGAGGCGTTCATCGACGAGCTGATGGAAGCGGTGCCGCAGATCGCGTTCTGCGGGCACACGCACATTCCCGGGATTTTCACGCAGGACTACCTGTTCCTGTCGCCGCAGGACATCGACAACGAGTACATCCAGGGAGAGAAGAAGCTGCTCGTGAACGTCGGGTCGATCGGTCAGCCGCGCGACGGGGACAACCGGTCGTGCTACATCCTGTGGGATGCGGAGAAGAGGTCGGTGAAGTACCGGAGGGTGGAGTACGACTTCGAGACGACGATCAAGAAGATCGAGCAGAGCGGATTGCCTGAGACCCTTGGTTTGAGACTGGCTCGCGGAGTTTGAGTTGCCAGCGGCCAGGAACAGCCGGCCGCAGTCGAGCGGAGTAGCCCCGAGGGTTCGCTTCGCTTAATCTGGGCAGGTCATGGCCGAAAACGCTCCCTTAAAGAACTACCAGCTCGCCTCCTCGTACACCTACGGCCCGATCAGGACGCGCCGGTGCGGGATGTCGCTCGGGCTCAATACGCTCCCGCCAAATCTCAAAGTCTGCTCGTTCGACTGCCCCTACTGCCAGTGCGGGTGGACGGAGCCGACGGCGCGAGGGCGCGGGGAAAGGCTGAAGTATCCCGAAGTGAAGGAGATTCTGGGCGAGATCGAGACGCGCCTGGCGGAGCTTTCGGCCGCGGGGGAGCGGGTTGACACGATGACTTTCGCGGGGAACGGAGAGCCGACCCTGCACCCGAAGTTCCGCGAGATCGTGGAAGGGGCGATGGCGCTGAAGAAGAAGTACTACCCGGCCGCGATCGTCGACGTGCTCTCGAACGCACAGACCGTGAACCGCGAGAACGTGCGGGCCGGTCTCAAACTGCTCGACCGCCGCATTTTGAAGCTCGACGGCGGGAACATGCGCGTGATCGAGGCGGTCGACAAGCCTCTGGTGAAGTTCGATCTCCCCGAGATTCTCGAGGGGCTGCGCACGCTGGGGGACGTCACGATCCAGTCGATGTTCGTCGCGGGGTCGACCGACAACACCGGCGACGAAGACGTGGCGGACTGGATCAAGTGCCTGGACGTGGTGAAGCCTGTCGCGGTCCAGGTCTATACGCTTGACCGGTTCCCCGCGGACAAGGGCCTCAAGCGAGTGCCGAAGGCGAAGCTCGAGGCGATCGCGGAGAGAGCGCGGAAGGCGGGGCACTCGGCGGAAGTGTTCTGATGAGGGGTTCTGCAGAGGGCCGATTCAAGGGCCGGGCCTCGGCGACTTATCGCCGTGATTTCCTCTGTATCCTGTGCGTGCCGCAGACGCTGGAAAATGGTCCGGCGTCGCCGCTGAGCGATAAGAGGATTCCGCTTCCCGCCAGCCCCCCGATTTGGCACAAATCACACATGGCATTCCTCTTTTCCGACCGCGCCGCACGCCTCGTCCGCGAGGCCGGCGGGCACGTGCGCCTGGCGCCGCGGCCGGGGCCGCAACATGCTCGGCCGATGCCGGTGGACTTCTTTCTGGAAGAAGGGCCGCCCGCGGACCATGTCGCGTTTGTGGCGGAAGGTGTGACGATCTGGGTTCCCGCCCACCTGACGTGGATGGCGGACAACGAGGTTTCGGTCGAAGCGGCGGCGGACGGGCACCTGCATGGGGCGATCGAGGACGTGCGGCTGCCGTTCTGAAACCGGCGCCCCGAGTCGCGCGGTTGACGCAAGTTGCTGAGTTGAAGTACCTCCTTACCTTTCACTAACTCCCATCCCCGCCGTTGCCGCTCTTCGGCAGCCCCGGTATCATCCGCGGTTCGCCTTTTCATCGGGAGATCCGCAGCAATGTCCGACGGCGCCACGCCCACGCCTTTCACCACCCGCCATTACTCCATGGAAGACCTCGACGCGCCCCAGAAGCCCCAGAACGGCAACGGGAACGGCGGGGACATCCATTCATACCGGATCGACACGGACCCGGCGGAGACCGAGGACTGGAAGGACTCGCTGGACGCGGTGGTCGAGCATCACGGGGTCGAGCGCGCGTATTTCCTGCTCAACACGATGCTCAAGCGGGCGCAGGTCAACAAGGTGCGCCTGCCGGCCCTGGTGCAGACGCCGTACATCAACACGATTTCGCCCGGCCAGGAGCCGCCGTACCCGGGCGACGAGGAGATGGAACGGCGCATCCGCCGGATCATCCGCTGGAACGCGATGGCGATGGTGGTGCGCGCGAACTCCGCGTTCCCCGGGATCGGCGGGCACCTCGCGACGTATGCCTCCGCCGCCAACCTCTACGAAGTCGGCTTCAACCACTTTTTCCGCGGCAAGAACGGCGACGCCTCCGGTGACCAGATCTTCTTCCAGGGCCACTCGTCCCCCGGGATCTACGCCCGCGCGTTCCTCGAGGGACGCATCCCGATCGAGACCATGGAACGCTTCCGCCGCGAAGTCGATCGCGGGAAAGGCCTCTCGAGTTACCCGCACCCGTGGCTGATGCCGGAGTTCTGGGAGTTCCCGACGGTCAGCATGGGCCTCGGCCCGATGGCGGCGATCTACCAGGCCCGCTTCAACCGGTACCTGCGCGACCGCGGGATCAAGGGAACGGACGAATCGCGCGTCTGGGCGTTCCTCGGCGACGGGGAATGCGACGAGCCGGAAGCGCTGGGCGCGCTGTCGCTCGCTTCGCGTGAAGGGCTCGACAATCTGACTTTCGTGGTGAACTGCAACCTGCAGCGCCTCGACGGCCCGGTGCGCGGGAACGGGAAAGTCATCCAGGAGCTCGAGGCGATCTTCCACGGCTCCGGCTGGAACGTCATCAAGGTCATCTGGGGGCGCCGATGGGACCCGCTCATCGCGCAGGACACCGACGGCGTCCTCGTGCGGCGCATGGGCGAAGCGGTCGACGGCGAGTACCAGCGCTACCAGATGGAAGGCGGCGAATACACGCGGCAGCACTTCTTCGGCACCGACCCGCGCCTCCTCAAGATGGTCGAACATCTCACGGACGACCAGATCGCCCGCCTCCGGCGCGGCGGGCACGACCAGAAGAAGAACCACGCGGCGTTCAAGGCGGCCGTCGAGCACAAGGGACAGCCTACGGTGATCCTCGCGCACACCGTCAAGGGCTGGACGCTGGGCGGAAAGATCGAGTCGAAAAACGTCGCGCACAACCAGAAGAAAATGGAAGAAGAAGAACTGCGCAAGTTCCGCGACGCGCTTCAGCTCCCCATCCCCGACGAAAAGCTCGCTGAGGCTCCTTTCTATCACCCGGGAGACAAGTCTCCCGAGGTCGAGTACATGCGCGCGCGGCGCATGGCGCTCGGCGGCTACGTGCCGCAGCGCGTCGTGCGAAAGAAGGTCCTGGCCGCGCCCCCGCTCGAGAAGTTCGCGTACTTCTTCAAGGGGACGAAAGAGGCGGTGTCGACGACCGGCGCCTTCGTGCGAATCCTCGCGGACCTGTGCAAGGACGCGCAGCTCGGCAAGCGCATCGTGCCGATCATTCCCGACGAAGCGCGGACGTTCGGCATGGAGGCGCTCTTCCGCACCCTGGGCATCTATTCGTCCGTCGGCCAGCTCTACGAACCCGTGGACGCGAAGATGCTGCTCTCCTACCGCGAGGCGAAGGACGGACAGGTGCTGGAGGAAGGCATCACGGAGGCGGGCTCGATGGCGTCCTTCACCGCCGCGGCGACCTCGTACGCCACTCACGGCGAGCCGATGATCCCGTTCTACATTTTCTACTCGATGTTCGGCTTCCAGCGGATCGGCGACCAGGCCTGGGCGGTCGGCGATGCGCGCGGCCGCGGATTCCTCATGGGCGCGACCGCCGGGCGCACGACGCTGAACGGGGAAGGCCTGCAGCACGAAGACGGGCAGTCGCTTCTCCTCGCCTCGACGCACCCGACGTGCCGCGCCTACGACCCCGCGTTCGCCTACGAGATCGCGATCATCGTGCAGGACGGCCTTCGCCGGATGGTGCACGAGCACGAGGACGGTTACTACTACATCACGATCCAGAACGAAAACTACGAGCAGCCCGCCATGCCCGCCGGCGTCGAACAGGGCGTGATCGACGGCCTTTACCTCTTCCGCAAGTCGCCTCTCGCCAAGGGCCCGAAGGTCCAGCTTTTCGGAAGCGGCTCGATTCTCATGGGCGTGCTCAAGGCGCAGGAGCTGCTCGCCGGGCGCCACGGGGTTTCCGCGGACGTCTGGAGCGCGACGTCGTACCTGAATCTTCGCCGTGAAGCGCTGGATACCGAGCGCTGGAACATGCTCCATCCGGAATCGGCGCCGCGCGTGCCGCTGGTGCAGCGCATCCTGAAAGGCGTCGAGAGCCCGATCGTCGCGTCTTCCGACTACATGAAAGCCGTGCCCGACCAGATCGTCCGCTGGGTCCCGCAACTTCACTCCCTCGGCACGGATGGCTTCGGCCGCAGCGACACGCGAGAGGCTCTCCGCCGCCATTTCGAGGTCGACGCCGAGTCGGTCGTCGTCGCGGCGCTGTGGCAGCTTGCGAAGCGCGGGACCATTAAACCGGCGGAGGTTGCGAAGGCGATCAGGCAGTACGGGTTTGATCCTGAAAAATCCGATCCACGGGTACTCTAGCCCCATGCTGCGCGACGAAAACCTGCTCTTCGCCCTCTACGCCTATCGCATCGGGCTGCTCTCGAAGGAGCAGTTTCTCGCGATCACGAAGACGCTCCGCGCCGATTCGAACGTGGATCTCGGGAAGTCCCTGGTGAAGCGGCACGTGCTTGACGACACGCAGTCGAGCACGCTCTGGGACCTCGTCGGCGTTCAGCAGGCGATGCTCGGCGACGCGCGCAAGGCGATGGGAAACGTGCCGATGGACGACGAGGTGCGGCAGGCGCTTCACGCATCGTTCCTCGCCGCGGACATGACCGCCGCGCCGTCGAAGGACCCGCAGACGATCAACCTGGACGCGCCGATTGAGGGGACCTAAGGGTTCGGCACGCTGGATTCCGTGGGTCGCCCCTTTCGGCCGCGACCGGCGGAATCGAAGCTGGCTCACCACTTGGAGACCAAGCCGATGTCCATCGAATTCACGAAGAACCACAAGGACCTCTCGACGGAGAAGGGGTTCCAGTTCAAGTTCTTCTGCGACAAGTGCGGCAACGGCTTTCTTTCCGGGTATGTGACGAACAAGCTTGGAGTCGCGGGAAGCCTGCTGAACGCGGCGGGCTCGTTCTTCGGCGGCGTTTTCAACCAGGCCGGGAATTCCGCGCACCAGATCCAGAACGCTGTCGGCGGCAAGCAGCACGACGACGCGATCCGCGCGGCGGTCGCGGAGATGAAGCCGAAGTTCCGCCACTGCACGCGCTGCGGCAAGTGGGTCTGCCCGGAGGCGTGCTGGAACGAGAAGAAGAGTCTCTGCGAGGATTGCGCGCCGGATCTCGGCGAGGAGCTGGCCGCCGCGCAGTCGCAGGTTGCGAAAGACCAGGTCTGGGACAAGGCGCGCAAGGCCGACCTCGTGAAAAATGTCGACGTCGAGCGCGAGACCGTCGCGAAATGCGCTTCATGCGGCGCCCGTACCGGCACCTCGAAATTCTGCCCCGAGTGCGGCAAGCCCGTCGCGATCAGGGCGAAATGCTCAGGGTGCGGCGCCGAAATGGACGCGGCCGTCAAGTTCTGTCCCGAGTGCGGCGCCCCGCGGGTGAGCAAGGTAAACTGCGGCAAGTGCGGCGTCGAAATGAACGCCGGCACGAAGTTCTGCCCGGAATGTGGAGAGAGAGGCGCATGAAACGCCCCGAGAACCTCCTTTTCGCGCTCTTCGCCCACCGGGTCGGCATGCTCACTCGCGACCAGCTCATCGCGATCTGCACTTCCCTCCGCCACGGCAAGGACATCGACATCGGCATGTCGCTCTCCAAGCGCGGGCTGCTCGACGACCGGCAGGTGGCTGCCGTCTGGAACCTGGTCGACGTCCAGGTCGACATTCTCGGGACCGCAAAGAAGGTGCTCATGTCGTTCGAACTGGGCGAGCTGATCCGGCAGGCAATCTGGAACGCGATCAAGCCCCAGCACACGTCAAACGACCAGTCCTCGAAGGACCCGCCGACCATCCGGTTTGACTGACCGCGCGAGCAACGGTCCCCCTTCGGGGCGCGTTGCCGGCCGACCCCGCGCGCGGCACAGATAGACCTGCGGAGACCGACCCTTTCGCATTTGGACGCCCCGCATAAACTGTCCCCGTGCCCGAAGACCCCCGTTATCTGCACGGCATTTCGCTCTTCAATGAGCAGTACTTCTTCGACGCGCACGACTCCTGGGAAGACCTCTGGGCGGACACGCGCGACGGCGACCGGCAGTTCTACCAGGCGCTGATCAACGCGGCGGTCGCGCTCTACCACTGGCGGAACGACAACAAGAAAGGCGCGCGGCACGTGTACTCGTATTTCACGGAACGGGCGCCGCGGTATCCGTCGTGGCACCACGGGCTGAACCTGGGGAAGTTGCGCGACGAAATGGCGGCGCTGTTTGCGAGGCTGGAAGCGGACGTGTTCGAAGCTGCTGCGGTGCCGAAGCTGGAGACCGAGGGGCTTGAGATACCCGAGGCGAAACCGCACGAGGAGATGTGAGGCTGAAGTGCGGCCGATGGATCCGGGAGATGGCGAAGTAGAAGGCGCTGATCGTGCCGTCAGATTTCGAGAAGGAAGTACCCGGCAAAAGCCGCGGAGGCAAGGACCAGGACGGAGACGGCCGTTTTGAGCCCTTGGCGGAGCCTGGTGGAAGCGATGATGGAGTGTCCGAGCTCCATGACCTCCTCCGCGAGGCTGATCGGTTCCTGGACGACCTCGGCAGGGAGAAGTCCGGAATCTCGCGCGAGCCGCAGCCAGTAGCGAGTCTCGTGCGCCTCCTTCGTCGCAATGCCCAGCTTGTGTGCGAAATCTCTCGGACTTTCACCTGCCTGCGACTCCTCGACGTTCGCGCCGCAGCCCGTGGCGGCCCTGAAAAGTTGGGCGCGGATGAGGTCCAGCTTGTCGGCCCACGGTCCGGTGCACAATTTGACGACGGTGACGGCGAGCGTATAGCTTCTGTCGACGATGGGGTTCGGCATGAAACGTCCTTAATTTATAATTTCTAATTATTAATTATAAATTTATAATTACGTCTTTGTCAACAGCTTTAATTCATATTTCCACCACCCCTGCTTCCCCCTCCATCGCCCCGATCACCGCCAGTCCCTTCGGCGCCGCATTCCGCGCCAGCGCCACAAATTTGTCCACTTCGTCATCCGTCCGGTCCGGCGCATGATGAAACAGCGCCAGCTTCTTCGACCCGGCTCTCTCCGCCACCGCCAGCGCATGCTCCCACGACGCATGCCCCCACTTCTCGTGCCCTCTCCAGTCCTCCGGCCCGAACGTCGTGTCGTGAATCAGCAGGTCCGCTTCCTTCGCCAGGTCGATCGCCGCCTGCACCGGCACTCCGCCCGGATATCCCACGTCCGTCATGTACGCGACCGTCCCGCTCTTGCCCTCCACGCGGAATCCGTAGGACTCGATGCGGCCGTGCGGCAGGGAAGCGGCCGTAACCTCGAAGTCGTGGATCTGGAAGGGCTCCTCGCCGAGGCTGTGGAACTCGAGCTTCGCGGAGAGGTTCTTGAGAGAGAAGAGCGGCGAGTAGTCCGGGTTGAGGGACTCGTCGAGGACGTGGTCGACCTTCTTTCCCGCGCCCCGCGGGCCGTAGATGTCGATCTGCGCCTTCGGATGGAAGACCGGCGCGAAGAACGGGAATCCCTGGATGTGGTCGATGTGCGTGTGCGACAGCAGGATCGTCAGCTTCTTCTTCTCCGCTCCCTGCGCCAGCAGCACCTTCCCGAGCGGGATCGCCCCGCTCCCCAGGTCGAGGATGATCCGCTTCTCCCCCTCCGTCAGCTCCACGCACGCCGTGTTCCCGCCGTAGCGCACGAACTCCGCGCCCGCCGCGACGAACGACCCTCGCACGCCCCAGAAGCGGATCTTCACACGACCTCCAGCGTCTGGCCCTGGCGGGCCGCGTCGATCGCGACGCCGGTGTCGGCCGCGCGCTCGATCGTGTCGGCGAGCATGCGATCCATGTCCTCGTCGGTGCGGTTGGGAGCGTGGTGGAAGAGGACGAGTTTTTTCGCGTTCGCGTCGCGGACGATTTCGAGCGCCTGCCACGGCGTGGAGTGGCCCCAGTGCGGGAATTTTTCGTACTCGTCGTCGGTGAAGGTGGTGTCGAAGATGACGACGTCGCAGCCCCGGATGGCGCCCACCAGGTCGCGGCGCATCTTCTCGAGAATGCGCTTGTCGCCCGTCGCGAGCCGCTTCGGCAGGCCTTTCGCGAAATTGTGCTTGTAGCGGATGCGGTCGAAGGGCGAGGTATCGGTGATGTAGGCGACGGAGCGCTTTCCGTGTTCGATGCGGAAACCGGTCGACGTCCCCGGGTGGTTGAGCGCGATCGGCAGCACGCGAACGCCGCCCAGGTCGAGATCTTCCTTCGGCGTCACGGGCAGGAACTTGAAATTCGCCGGCAGCTCCTTGAACACGATCGGAAAGACCGCGTCCCCCGCGACTCCCGCGATCGCTTCGCTCAGGCGCGTTCCCCGGCCGCTTCGCGCGAAAATATTCAGCCGGTTTCCGCGCACGAAGACCGGGTCGAAGAACGGAAGCCCCTGGATGTGGTCCCAGTGAAGGTGCGTGAGCAGCAGGTTCACCGTCCCGTTCCCCTGGCCGAGCGGACCCTTCTGAAGGTGCCGTCCCAGCGCGCGCATGCCGGTCCCCGCGTCGAGGATGATCGGCGCGCGGCCGTCTACGTCAACCTGCACGCAGGAAGTGTGGCCGCCGTAACGGACGGTTGTGGTTCCGGGCGTCGGGTAAGAACCCCGGACGCCCCAGAACGTGATGCGCATTCGCCTCTCCCCTTGGGGGGGCGGAGAGGATACCAAGGCCTTTGAACGCGAGGAAAGGTTGTGACGTGGAGAATGCAGTGGGTAGTGGGCAGGATGTAGTGGGTAGGACCTCGCGCGGGAGGATGCAGGCACTCTGAGTGGCTGTCGGCGGATCGAAATCATCGATGCCTAGCGCACAACAGCCTTTCCTACCCCCTACCTCCTACCCACTGCCCCCTGCCGTCCTTTTCCAGTAGACGCGCCCGAGCTACTTCGGCCATTCTCTGAACATGCCGGTCCGCGTCACCAAGCAGCTCGAGTTCGCCGCTTCTCACACCTATTCCGTCCCCGGGGCTTCGCAGGCGGAAAACGAGAAGCTCTTCGGGCCGTGCGTGCGGCACCACGGGCATAACTACATGCTCCAGGTGACGGTCGAGGGGGAGACGGACGCGAGAACCGGGATGGTCGTGAACGTGACGGATCTGAAGAAGGCGATGCAGGAAGCGGTGGCCGAGCTTGACCACCGCCACTTGAACAGGGACGTCGAGCATTTCCGTGAGCGCAATCCCACGACGGAGAACATTGCGCTCTACATTTTCGAGAAGCTCCGCAGCCGGGTCGCGCCGGCGCGGCTCCGCACAGTCCGGCTGCACGAGGACGAGTCGCTCTCGGTCGAGGTGAACGATGCCTAGCGTCCGCCTCGTCCGCCGCTACGTGTTCTCGAGCGCGCACCGCCTTCATTCCGCGGAACTTTCGCCGGAGGAAAACGCCCGCCTGTACGGCAAGTGCAACAACCCGCAGGGGCACGGGCACAATTACGCGATCGAAGTCGCCGTCACGGGGCCTGTCGACGCGCGCACCGGCTTCTGCTGCGATCTGACGGCCGTCGACTCTGCCGTCCGGCGCGCCGTCCTCGATCGTTTCGATCACCAGGATCTCAACGCGCTTCCTGAGTTCGCGCGGCTCGTCCCGACCGGCGAGAACATCGCGCGTGTCGTGTGGGACAAACTCATAGCGGAAGGGCTTCCGCTCACGTCCGTGCGGCTGCAGGAGACGCGCGACAACTTCTTCGAGTACCGGGGAGACTGATGAAACGCGGCGAGAAACTGGCGGAAGCGGCGAAGGACGAACTTCAGAAGGCGGTCACACGGGTGATCGAGCTGATGGGGGACGATCCGAAGCGGGACGGGTTGAAGCGGACGCCGAAGCGAGTGGCGGAGGCATGGGAGTTCCTGACGAAGGGGTACGGGCAGGAGCCGAAGCAGGTGCTCAACAGCGCGCTGTTCGACAGCGACTCGGACGACATGGTGATCGTGAAGGACATCGACTTTTACTCGATGTGCGAGCACCACATGCTTCCGTTTTTCGGCAAGGTGCACATCGCGTACCTGCCGTCGGGGAAGATCATCGGGCTGTCGAAGCTGCCGCGGCTGGTGGACATTTTCGCGCGGCGGCTGCAGGTGCAGGAGCGGATGACGACGGAGATTGCGAAGACGGTGCAGGATCTGCTGGGGGCGCGGGGGGTGGGGGTGGTGATCGAAGCGCAGCATCTGTGCATGATGATGCGCGGGGTGGAGAAGCAGAATTCGTATGCGCTGACGAGCGCGATGATGGGGAGATTTCGGAAGGATGGGAGGACGCGCGGGGAGTTCCTGGACTTGATCAGGCATGGGAGGATTTCGGTTTGAAAACGGCTACGGCAAATCCCAACTCCAACCCCAAATCCCAAACCGACATCGTGGGTTGGGATTTGGGGTTGGAGTTGGGTTTTGTCGTTCGCCGCGGGGCAGTCTCATGCTGACAACCCACCGCGCCTTCATCTCCGGCGCTTCTTCCGGCATCGGCCTCGCCACCGCAAAGGCCTTCGCCGCCGCCGGCGCGCGCGTCGCGCTGTTCGCCCGGCGGCTGAACATCCTCAAGGAACACGCCGCTGCGATCGGCGAGAGGGCGTTCGCGCTGCGGGGGGATGTGCGCGAATTGCGCTCGATGGAAATCGCGGCCGACCATGTGAAGAAAAAGTGGGGCGCTCCCGCAGATATCGTCGTCGTCAACGCCGGCATCGTGAAGATCGGGGAGATCGCCGCCATCTCCGCCGAGGACTGGAACGACGTCATCGCCACCAACCTCACCGGCGCGTTCAACACGACGCACGCGTTCCTGCCGGGACTGCTCGAGGGACCGTCGGACCTGGTCTTCATCGCTTCGACCGCTTCGTACGACACGTGGCCGACCTGGGGCGCGTACTGCGCGTCGAAGTGGGGCGTCCTCGGGCTCGCGCGTTCGGTCGCGCATGAGGTACGGCAGAAGGGGGTCCGCGTGACGATCGTTGCGCCGGGTGCCGTCGACACGGATATCTGGCCAGGAGAGAAGAAGCCGCAGCCGGAAAAGATGCTGAAGGCGGAGGATGTCGCTGCGGCGATCGTGAATGCGGTCTCGGCGGACCGGCGGGCGAGTTATGACGAGGTGCGGGTGATGCCGGCATCGGGCCTGTTGTAAGCGGATGAGAGTTGCTTGATTGACATAAACAATTAAGCATCAGGTCTTTGCAACTGAGAATAGTATAATACTATACTGTGTTATTTTTTATATTAGACAGTAAGTGAAATTATATTATGACTATGGTATTAGTGTGGAATGCGACCCCGCGCCTGCTCCAGCACCCTTGGCTCCATGTTCGATTCCTTCCGCGTCAGCCTCCTGACCGGCCCGCGCCAGTGCGGCAAGACCACCCTCGTCCGCCAGTTCGCAACCGAACGAAAGGCGGCTTACGTCACACTGGATGAAGCGGACGCTCTCGCACAGGCCACTCAAAACCCCTCCGCGTGGCTCGCGCGCCAGTCTCGCCTCCTCGTCATCGACGAAATCCAGAAAGCGCCCGCGCTTCTCCAGGCCATCAAGATCGTCGTCGACAACGATCAGCGCCCCGGTCAGTTTCTCCTCACCGGTTCCTCCAACATCCTTCTCTCTGCACGCGTCTCTGAGTCCCTGGCAGGCCGCATGTTCGTGGGCTCTCTCGCGCCGTTCACCCAATCCGAGATCGACGGAACTCAGCCCTCCTTCGTCGATGGGTTGTTCTCGAAGGAAAAGCCGCCTGAAATCCCCGCTCCACCCGACATCGACAAGCTCATCCAGCGCATTCTGCGCGGCGGCTACCCCGAGCCTGCGCTGTTCGTCCTCGAACACGGCCGCCGCGCCTGGTTCGAGTCCCACCTCGTCACCGTCCTCTCCCGCGACGTCCGCGACCTCGCCGACATCGATCGCCCGACCGCGCTCCTTCACCTTCTGCTCGCCCTGTCCGCCCGCTCCCTCGGCCCCCTCAATGTCCTCGAGCTGGCCTCGACCTGCGGCCTCAACCAGGTCACGGCAAAACGCTACCTCGGAGTTCTCGACGCCCTCTACCTGGTCCGCACTCTCCCCGCCTGGACCCACTCCGCCTCGAAGCGCCTCGCGCGCCGCCCCAAAGTGCTCCCGGCCGACAGTGCAGTCCACGCGCACCTCGCCGGTGTCGACGCGAACAGGCTGAAATCCGATCGCGCCGCCCTCGGCCCTCTCCTCGAGTCCTTCGCCATCAACGAAATCCTCCGCGAAGCTGCGTGGAGCAGCGTCAGCCCCCGGGCGTCCCACTTCCGCACCCAGTCCGGCGACGAAGTCGACCTCGTCCTCGAAGCACCCGACGGCCGCGTCGTCGGCGTCGATGTCAGGGCCACGTCGTCCCCAGGCATCGATGACCTCCGCGGCCTGCGAGCGCTCAGGGAAGCGGCCGGAAAACACTTCCATCGAGGCGTCATGCTCTGCGGCATCGAGCAATCGCGGGCGCTCGACGGGAGCCTGGTCGCGATGCCGATCTCCCGGCTCTGGAAGTAACTTCTCCGCGCGAGTTATCACGAAGTTCGTGTCACGCCCGCTCCATTACTTCCCCTGCGCCGCGGAATTCCGGGTTCAGGCGCCGCCGCGCCGCCGCCGACGACTGGAAAGCGTGCGCTCCCACTACTACCAGTTCAATCACCCCACACGCCACCGCTGGCTCCGAGGCGCTCTCTGGACCGGGGCCGCGGCGGCTCTTACTTCGGCCGGCGCCGCCGTCTACCGCTGGCCGGGCCACGTCCACGCGGCGCTCGTCACCGTGGGATTCGCACGCGAACGCACCGTCGAGGACGCCGTCCGCGACTTCGGCCCGCGCGCGAAGGCGCGCTTCGAGCCCGCCTGCCTCGCCCACAAGATCGCCTGGCCCCCCGCGCGCGTGCGCCTGCTCGCCTTCAAGCGGGAGCGCGTGCTTGAGGTCTGGGTTGCGGGGAAGCGCGGCGCGTTTGCGAAGGCGGCGCAGTACCCGATCCTCGCGGCCAGCGGCGGCCCGGGGCCGAAGCGCCGCGCCGGCGACTGCCAGGTGCCCGAGGGCTTCTACAAGCTTCCGGTCCTGAACCCCAACAGCAAGTTCCACCTGTCGCTGCGCGTCGACTACCCGAACGCCGAGGACCTCGCGCACCGCCCCGAGGATCACCCGGATCCCGGCACCGACATCTACGTCCACGGCGGCGCGAATTCGATCGGCTGCCTCGCGATTGGCGACGACGCGATCGAAGAGGTCTTCGCCCTCGTCGCGCAGGTGCCGGCTTCCGGACGTGAGATCTGGATCGCGCCGGTCGACCTGCGGAAGGAGCCGGGCTTTCGGCTGACGAACGCGGAGCCATGGGTCGAGGAGACGCACCGGAAACTCTCGGCACGGATCAAGGCTGAGCTGCCGTAGGCGGGAGTCTTGGGGCCTTCCCGTTGCAGAAGAGGCAATTACTATATTTGCAGAAACTCATATAATATGTTAGTTTATGCAAATGAAGCGTACCTGTCCCAGCAACTCCCGCTCCGTTCCACGTTTTGTCGACGATCTCCAGTCGCGCGGACGCTACTCGTTCGTGCGCGACGAAGCGCGTCATTCGCTCGCCATCTCAAACCTCGCGCTCCAGGCCTCGGCCCGTCGACTCATCAAGAACGCACGCCTTGCGACTCCACGCCGGGGCTTTTACGTCGTCGTCCCCCTCGAATACCGTTCCGCAGGCTCCCCACCCCCGGCTTGGTTTGTAGACGACCTGATGAGAGCTTCAGGCCACCCCTACTACGTCGCACTCCTCTGCGCCGCCGCCCTTCATGGCGCCGCGCCCCAGCAACCGCAGGAATTCCAGGTCATGACGAATCTCCCGCAGCGTCCGGCGAGAGCAGGCCGCTCAGTCTTGCGTTTCTTCGTGAAGCGCGATTTGGCGAAGACCCCAGTGCAGATCATGAAGACGGAAACCGGGGGAATGCGAGTCTCCACCCCGGAAGCCACCGCCTTCGATCTCGTCCACTACGCGGAGGCCGCCGGCCATCTCGGAAATGTCGCCGTCGTTCTGGAAGCGCTGGCCGGCCGGCTCGATGCGAAGAAGCTGGCGGCCGCCAGCGACTTGTTCGAACTCCCCGTCGTCCAGAGAACGGGCTATTTGCTGGACCGCTTCGGCCACCGAAATTTGACCACCCCGATGCGGCAACGCTGTCGCCGCAGAAGTCCGCGCCAAGTCCTGCTCCGCGCAGGCCGTCCCGACGCGGGGGCGCGCCTCGACAAGAACTGGGATGTGCTCCTCAACGCCCAAATCGAATAGGACACATGATCTTCCGCGCTTACTTTCCCCCGAGGCGCTTCCGCCAGTACTCCGCCGCAGCGTCGCGCTGAATCAATCGCAACTTGCGTCCTTCGAGGACCCACACATGCGAGTAGGGCATCTGCCTTTCAAGCATCCGGGCGAGGGAAGTAACGACGCCGGGTGCGGTCCTGAACCGGAGCCTTGCGTCTCCAGGGTCCAGCACCAGGCCAGCCTTGGAAACAGCCTCGGCGAAATCCGCTTCTGTCACGACCTGGCGAGCCGTTTCGATAGTCCGGTGGACGCGTTCCCAGCCATCGGGCTCCCTTGCGGCGTTCAGGGAAACGAACACTTCGTCGAGGTACCTGCTTGGTTTAGGCCTGTAGGCGTCGCCCTTCTCTTTGACGGACGCCGCATCCAGGAGCAAACGCGCTTGCGCGTCGGAGAGTTCTCCGAGGCGGGCGAGACTGACCCGCGCCAGCATTTGGACATCGACAAAAGGCATGGCTGCGAAGTTCCTGAGTCTGCGCACGATCGTCGCCCGCAGGTGCTTCGGCATTTTTGCGAAGGCTGAAGGACTGGCGCGTGAGATCACACGTGGCCAGGTCTGGTGAATCGGCAGGTATCGCTGACTTCGCATACAACCTTTCGGCAGGGTCATGACGAACTCGGCGGCCCCTGGCTGTCCTGACTCGAGCAGGGCCACAAGCATGCCTTCGCGCTCGGTGCCGTCGTCGCGGTGCGCGAGGATCCATTCCCACGCCCGGTCGAGCTCTCCGAGGCGAATAAGCCGGTCGCATGCCATCTGCTGGACAAGTTCATGGTCTGCCTCGAGCAGGCTTGCAAGCCAATCCGCATCTCCTTCGCCGCTCCACAGGGTCAAGAGCCACCGGGCGGTTCCGTCGCCAGCAGCGGCGCGTTCTCGAATCGCCGGCTCGAACTCCCTTGCGTCCAAGTGCCATGAGACATACATGGCTGTACTTGCGCGGTACCCGGTTCGGTCGAGGCCCAGGGCGATGTGGGGCGCCTGCTCGATCGCGCCCAGGATTGATAGGGAGTAACCGGCCTCGATCGCCACGCGATCGTCCCGCGAAGTGAGCATCTTTGCGATTCCCGGGGCGGAGTCGCGATCGCCAAGTGCACTGAGTCCTGCGGCCGCAATTATTCGCACTTCGCGGTCGTCGTCACCCAGCAGCGTCCGGAGCACACCGATCTGTTCGTCGCGGGGCAGCCTTTTCAGGGCAAGCGCCGCGGTCCTGCGGATGGCGGCCGGCTGGTCCTCAAGCAAGTGCAAAGCTTCCTTCGTTTCGAGAAGAGCTCCCAGGGTCCTCTGGGCCCGGAGTTGTTCGCGCAATCCATCCTTCCCCAAGCCATCGACAAGCACCTTGCGATCGCCATCGGCAAGTCGATCCCCGAACACCGACCACAGGAATTCGGGGCTGTCATCATCAAGCAGCCAGAACATCTCGAGTCGGTGTTTCTCAGGAATTCGTTTTCCCAACCTCGCGAACGCCAGGGCTGTCCCCTGATCTCCATCCTCCAATCGGGCTTCGAGGAACGGAAAAACGGATTCATCTCTCCAGGCAGCCAGGACATCGATGGCCCAGGCCACGACGCCTTCGTCTTCGTCCTTCAGGCACTCCCGAATGGCCTCGACGGCCTCACGCGCATCCATTGAGGCGAGCGTCGCAATCGCCTGTTTGCGGATTCGGGTCGAAGGGTCGTGTAGCAGCGGGATCACGCTCTTGGCCACTTCAGGGCTTCCGATGTTCGCCAGCCCGTCCAAGGCCGCATACTTCAGGTATGCGTCGTTCGTGTCCAGGTACGCGACCAGAGCGGGCGCGAATGTCGCATCCCCGGAGTAGCCGAGAGCCGTCACGACTAATAGGCGCTGCCACGCTTCGAGGGACTCGAATTTCGCCCACGCGTCGAACAACCGTGCGAATGGACGGACGCGCCATGAGGCGTTAACCACGACGTCGGAGAATGGGGGGCATGCGCCATTCACCCGCCAAGCCTCGCTGAGAAATTCGGCCAGCTCGCGGTCGCTCGCTCGCCCATCCAACCACTCCTCAGCAGCCCAGATCAATTCGTCCGGCAATTGTGCGCGCCCCGAGGCGACTTCCTCCTCCATCGCTGCCGCACGCCCAAAGAGCCACGGGCCGAACCGCTGTCGCGCTTGAACGCCGCCTCGTAATTCTCTTGCGGCCGCCGCGACCTCCGGGTCCGCATCGCCGCTCAGTCGATCGACGAACCCCAGTTCCTCGGGCGTCAACTCTTCCCAGCGTGCGAGCAGGTTGTCGGTCGCACCCTTGCGGACAGCAGAGTCGTCCGAAGCAAGCTGGTTCCGCAGCTCCTCAAGCGGCCCGGCGACACAAGGCCCTGGGGCGAGACAGAGAATTACGATCGCGGCGCGAAATGTCACGGCCAGATTGTATCGCGCCCGTCCGCTTCATTGACGCCCGCTGCACGCCGCGGCACGATCCCGGCCCCAACTTTGAAGCAGGAGATGTTCCATGCCGAAAGTCACGACGCGCACCCTGAACCTGATCGGCGGCAAGTGGGTGGAAGCGAAGTCCGGGAAGTGGTTCGAGTCGCGGAACCCGGCGGACGACGGAGACGTGATCGGCGAAGTCGCAAAGTCCGGCCCGGACGACGTGGACGCGGCGGTGAAGGCGGCGCGCAAGGCGTTCGACGGGTGGCGGCTGACGCCGGCGCCGAAGCGCAGCGAGATCATGGGGCGGGTGGCGCAGATCCTGCGGGAGAGGAAGGAAGAACTGTCGCAGCTCTTGACGCGCGAGATGGGGAAGGTGATTGAGGAGGCGCGCGGGGACGTGCAGGAGTCGATCGACACGGCGGCGTACGCGGCGGGGGCGGGGACGCGGCTGATGGGGGAGACGGTGCCCTCGGAGTTGCCCGACAAATTCGCGATGACGGTGCGCGTGCCGATGGGCGTGTGCGGCCTGATCGCGCCGTGGAATTTTCCGACGGCGATCCCGAGCTGGAAGCTCTTTCCGAGCCTTGTCTGCGGCAACACGGTCGTTTTCAAGCCGGCCTCCGACACGCCGATCGTGGCGACGGCGCTGGTGCGGATTTTCGAGGAAGCGGGCCTGCCGGCGGGGTGCATCAACCTCGTGCATGGAGGCGGGGGCGACGTGGGGATGGCGATCGTGAAGCATCCGGGCGTCGCGCTCATTTCGTTCACGGGCTCCAGCGGCGTCGGCCGCGAGATCGCCGCCGAGTGCGGCCGCGCGCTCAAGCGCTGCTCCCTCGAGCTCGGCGGCAAGAACGGCTCCATTGTCATGGACGACGCCGACCTCGAGCTCGCCGTCGACGGCTCCCTCTGGGGCGCCTTCGGCACCACCGGCCAGCGCTGCACCGCGACCAGCCGGATCGTCGTCCACGAAAAGGTGAAAGCCGACTACCTCTCGCGCCTCGTCGACCGCGCGAAAAAACTCAAGCTCGGCCCCGGCAACGACGAGAGCGTCAAGGTCGGCCCGCTCGTCAACGCCGGCCGCGTGAAGGAAGTCCAGTCCTGGGTCGATCGCGGCGTGAAGGAAGGCGCGAAGCTCCTCTGCGGCGGCAAGGCCGCGACGAATGGCGCCCTCAAGAAGGGCTGGTTCTACGAGCCCACGGTCTTCGACAACGTGAAGGCCGGCGATACGCTCGCGCAGGAGGAAATCTTCGGCCCCGTGCTGAGCGTAATTACGGTGAAGACGTTCGACGAAGCGATCGCTGCGCTCAACAACTCGAAATACGGACTCAGCGCTTCCATCTACACGCGCGACGTCAACCGCGCCTTCCGCGCCGCCCGCGACGTTGAGACCGGGATCCTCTATATCAACTCTTCCACGATCGGCGCCGAGAACCACCTGCCCTTCGGCGGGATGAAGGAAACCGGCAATGGCCACCGCGAGGGCGGCTGGACGGCGTACGACATCTACTCCGAGATCCGCACGGTGTACGTGGATTACTCCGGCAAGCTGCAGCGGGCGCAGATCGACAACCGGAAGGCCGGGGAGTAGCCGCGCTGCGCGCCCGGAATCCGAGCGGTCCCTTCGCCGAGAAGGCCTACGTCTTCCGCCACGCGCTCCTGCGCGATGCGGCCTACCAGCTCCAGCTCCCCCGCGATCGCGGGCGGCTCCACGCCTTCGCCCTCGCAGCCATCGAGAGCAGGGCCGGCGGCGCGCCGCCCGCTCCCGTCCGGCTGGACACCGTCGAAGAGGTCCGCTTCGTCCCTCACCCGGCCGATCCCGACGCGCGCGAGCTTGCGGTTCACGCCCGCGGGGCCCGCGAGGCTTCCCAGTCTTCCCGCGCGTCCCGGGCCCTCGATCGCCGCGAACGCCTCTACCTGCGACGCGCCGCGGAACACGCGGAGCGGACGTACCAGGGCGTGGAAGCGACGCGGCTGTGGCTCGAGTTCGCCGCGGCGTCGCGCGGGGACGTCAAGGGGCAGGCGCTCTACCGCGCCGGCGTGGTGGAGGACAAGGCGGGGCGGACGAGCCGCGCGAAGGAGCTCTACGGCCAGGCGCTCGAAATCCACCGGCGTACCGGGCGACGCGAACTCGAAGCGGACGTCCTGGCGTCCCTGGCGGGCGCCCAGGAAACGCTCGGGCGGATCCAGGAGGCGGAAGGCACCTACGAGGCCGCGCTGGCGCTTCACCGCAGCGAGGGAACGCGCCGGCTGGAGGCGATGACGCTCGGGAACTACGCAATTCTGCAGAAGCACCTCGGCCGGATCGAGGAGGCGGAGCGCAGCCTGGAGGCCGCGCTGGCGATCTTCCGCCAACTGCGGAGCCGGCACTACGAGGGGACGACGCTCGGCCTGCTCGCGAGCCTCTATCGTGAGACCGGCCGGCCGGAGGCCGCCGAGAAGGGGATGAAGGCTGCGCTCGCGATTCACCGGGAGACCGGGTACATTCGCGGGGAGGCGAGCTGCCTCAGTGGCCTGGCGACGCTCGCGATGGAGGCGGGGCGGCTCGAGGAGGCGGAAGAGGGGTTCCGGCGTGCCCTCGACATCCTGCGCGGGCTCGGCGAGTGGCCGGGGACGGGAGTCGTGCTGGGAGCTTTAGCTAATCTTCACCTGAAGGCCGGCCGGTTCGCGCTCGCGGAGGAGACTTACGGCCGCGCGCTCGCCATCCACCGGGAGTCCGGCCGCAGGAGATCCGAGGGGATCGACCTCGGAAACCTGGCGGTCCTGCAGCAGGACACCGGCCGCCTCGAGCTTGCCGGGAAGACCTACCTCCTTGCGCTCTCGCTCCACCGAGAAGTCCACAATCGTCGCTTCGAAGCAATCCACGAGTGCGCCTACGCGCTTCTCCTCCTCCGTCTCGGACAGCACGGCGAGGCGCGGGAAACCTGGGAACGCGGTGCCGGGGTCCTGCGCGAGCTGCGCGACCTGGATGCGCTCGCGGCCACGACCGCGACGATGCGGAAGGCGTGCGCGGCGGCGGGCGTGGAGGGATTCTCGACGAAGTGACGGGCGTGAATCACCACTAGGCCGGCGGCTTCTTCCGCGACATCACGAAGCAGAGGACGCCGACGCCGAGGCCCAGGACGCCGGGGACGAG
The DNA here is from genome assembly GCA_009773755.1 of Planctomycetota bacterium. Lineage (GTDB taxonomy): Bacteria > Planctomycetota > MHYJ01 > WSZJ01 > WSZJ01 > WSZJ01. The sequence goes on from WSZJ01000017.1 coordinate 21,511, forward strand.
GCAGCCGATGCCGATGCCGACCGCGGTGCCGACCTCGCTCGAGTTCACGGCGCCGGCCGCGGCGGCGATGATCGCGAACAAACCGCCCAGGACCAGGACGCAGCCGCACCCGCCGCATCCGAATGCCCCCACCTTGAGCGCCGTGCTGGCGCCGGCCGAAGGGGGCTGCGCGGGCTGTGCTGTCGGTGTGGTCTCCATGGGTACGAACATCCCGGAACGCAGGCGCGGTGTCAATTCCGATCGAGCCGTTGGGATCGTCGCCACTCGCTTCAAAACGGCGGCCGTCACTTAGGATGTCCGGGTGATTACCGCCGAGACGAGTTACCTCTTCCGGCACGCATTGCTGCGCGATGCGGCGTACCAGCTGCAGATGCCCGGCGACCGCGCGCGGCTGCATGGGATCGCGCTGGCGGCGCTCGAAAGTCTCTTCGGCGGAACGCCCCCCGCCCCACCTCCGATGACGAGGGCCCGGACATCCCCGCTCCAGCCGCACCCGTCGGACCCGGCAGCGGAAGAACTCGCCGCCCACGCCGGGCTGGCGGGAAGCGTGCCGGCCCAGCGCTTGTACCTCGGCCGCGCGGCGGAATTCGCCGAGCGCCACTTCCGCTTCGAGGCCGCTTTCGCGTGCTGGCAGGGCCTCGCCCGGATCTGCTACGGGACGGAGCGCGCCTCCACGCTTCAGCGGGCCGGCGCCGCCGCGCGGTCGTTCGGTCGCGTGGCGGAAGCCGAAGCGTTCATCGAGGAAGCGATCGCGTACCACGCGAAGGAAGGGGAGCGCGCACTGGAGGGGCTGGCGCTCGGGCAGAAGGCGAGCCTCCTCAAGGAGACCGGGCGCGCCGTGGACGCCGAAGCGCCCGGCCGCGGCGCCCTAGAGCGGGCCCGGGAAGCGGGGGACCGGGCCGGCGAGGGGACGGCGCTCGCGAATCTCGCGGGAATCTACGCGCAGACCGGGCGCATCGACGCGGCCGAGGGAGCGTACGTGGAGGCCCTGGCGATCCAGCGCGCGATCGGGAACCGGCGCTACCTGGGAATGGTGATGGCGAACCTCGGCACGGTCTACGGCGAATGCGGCCGCACGGAGCTTGCGGAGAAGACGTGCGTTGAAGCGCTGTCCCTCCACCGCGCCACCGGCGACCGCCGCTTCGAGGGCATCACCCTCGGAAATCTCGCGATTCTCTACCACCAGACCGGGCGGACCGCGCTTGCGGAACGCACTTACGGCGAGGCCCTCGATGTCCACCGCGAGACAGGCAACCGGCGCTCCGAAGGCATCGTCCTCGGGAACTTCGGCACCTTTTACATGGAGGAAAACCGCAACGAGGACGCCGAGCCGGCCCTCGAGCGCGCCTTGGCCATCTGCCGCGAAGTCGGCGAACGCCGATTCGAGGCCAATACCCTCACCAACCTCGGCAACGTCTACCTCCAGACGCGCCGCCTCGAGGCCGCCGAGCGCGCGTTCCAGCAGGCCCTCTCCGTGCAGCGCGAAACCCGCGACCGCCGCTTCGAGGGCATCACCCTCGGCGACCTCGCCGAGCTCTTTGGGTGCACGGGGCGGGAAGCTCTGGCGGAAGTTACATTCGCGGAGGCGCTTCTCATCGACCGCGATTTGCGCAGCCGCCGCTACGAGGGGGCTCACCTGTGCGGGTTGGGACTGGTGCTGCTGAGACGTGGGAAAGCGGCGGAAGCGAGGCAGGCGTGGAGTGAGGGGGATGCCATCCTGAAGGAGGTCGGGGACGCGCCGGTGCGACGGCGGTCCGGCGAGGCGATGCGGGAGGCCTGCCGGAACGCGGGAATCGCGGCGTTTGACTTGACGGGTCCGGCGACTCCCCCTTGACTCACCGCCTGCTCAGGACATTCCGTTACCCTCGCAACAGGAGTCCCCCATGCGCTTCATCCTCCCTGCGCTCGCCTTCGTCGTCCTGACCGGCTGTTCTTCCGGTCCCACCGTCGTCACCCCCGCTTCCGAAGCGCAGAAGAAAGAACTCTGGGAGCCGATCGCGCAGCTTGCCGGGGAATGGACGTCGCCGGACGAGAACGGGAAGCCCGCGACGGTGCTGGTGGTCAAGGTGTCGTCGAACAATTCGATCGTGCACGCCTCGATGATGCCGGGGACGCCGCACGAGATGACGAACGTCTACCACCTGGACGGGCCGTCGGTCGTCATGACGCACTACTGCGCGGCGGGAAACCAGCCGAGGATGCGGGCGACGGAAGCGAAGGACGGGACCTTCGTGTTCCGGACCGACGGCGTCACGAACCTCCGGTCGGCGGACGAGACGTACATGGGGTCGATGACGCTGAAGATCGCGGACGCGGACCACTTCGAAGAGGACTGGTCGTCCTACAAGAGCGGCAAGGAAGAGCCGCACGTGCAGATCCAGTACACTCGGAAGAAGTGACGCAGCGGCGGCGCTCCCTTCGTCGAGGGACTTCCGCCCCGTCGTGATCCTCCCGGGAGCTCCCATGCGCCTCGCCCTCGCGTTGACCCTGATCGCAGCCCTTCCCGCCCTCGCCGAGCCCGGCAAGGGACGCTTCCGGTCCCTCGAAGCCTGGGCGGAGCACGGGGAGCCGGGGGTGGTCCGGAGGGAAGGGATCCTTCTCAAGAGCGGGCCGAAGGGCGTGGAGCTGACGCTGAAGGTCAAGAACGGCTGCGAGGTGGACGATCGCGACCCGGTCGTGATCACAGAGGCCGAGTGGTTCGCGATGGACGACTTCCTGCACGACCGCGGGATCCTGGAGTGGAAGGAAATCCCGGCCGCGGCGCCGGGCTGGGGAAGCGAAGGGTTCGCGATCGAGGGCGCCGTCTCGAACAGCCGCTCGTGGACCGGGCCGTTCGCGGGATATGCGCCGCCGGTGGCGCTTCAAAGGCGCCTGGCCCGGCTCGCGCACGCGCACTTCCCCGAAGTCCCGCTCGAATTCTTCACGGCGCGTCGCGGGCCGCCGACTCGCGTCATCCGGGCGTGGACGCTGGCGGGCGGGCAGGTACTGGCGCCGAAGAGCGGCGGTCCGGTGCGCGAGGTCGAGGCGGAGGAGTGGGACGACTTGCGGCGCGTGACGGTGCGGCAGGTGGAGAACGGGGCCGTGACGGAGACGGTGAAAGAGCTGACGGCGGAAGCGTGGGACAAGCTCTGGGCGGCGGCATCGTCGAAGGAGGTCGCGGCCTGGGACGGCAAGTCCGACCTCTTGCAGACCGTCGGCCACGGTGGCGGCGGGCTCGAAGTCCTCGGTCCCGACGTCCGCGTCGAGCTTCGGTGGGACGCGCCCAACCTGCCCGCGGACAGCGGCGTCGTCGGCGCGGTCGTCAAGTCGCTCGAACCGGCGGCGGAGAAAAAGTAAGCGCCGGCGCTGACCGCGTGATCCAGTACACGCGGAAGCAGAAGTAAGGAAACGGCAGGGGATGGGGAATGGCGGGAAAGGGATCGGTTGGGCTGGGGCTTGGGATGGGGATGGGGCGCGCATGAAAGAACGCCCCAGCCCCATCCCAAGCCCCAGCCCAACCGATCCCACGCCCGTCTTTCCCCATCCCCTGCCGTTTTACTTTTCCGAACCAAAGGCAACCCCCTTCCGTTACCTCTTGATACCACGGGACTTGCTCCTATAATCTCGCGCCTTCTCACCGGAAATCCAACTCAACCAACATGACCAACGACATTCTCAACATCATCGTCGTCTCCCTCTACTTCGCCGTCCTCGGCGTCCTGTCCGTCTGCGGCCTTCACCGCTACGCCATGGTCTGGCTCTACTACCGCCACAAGGAAGAAACCCCGCGTCCGCGCGTCTTCTTCAAAGAACTCCCCGCAGTCACCGTTCAGCTTCCGATCTATAACGAGATGTACGTCGCGGAGCGCCTGATCGACGCCGTCTGCAAGCTCGATTACCCGCGAGAGAAACTGGAGATCCAGGTCCTCGACGATTCCACCGACGAAACCGTGGAGATCGCGCGCAAGAAGGTGGCCGAGAAACGCGCCGAGGGATTCGACATCAGCTTCATTCACCGCACCGACCGCACCGGCTACAAGGCCGGCGCGCTCGAGAACGGCCTGCGCCACACGGAGAACGAGTTCATCGCCGTGTTCGACGCCGACTTCCTCCCGCGCAAGGATTTCCTCCAGGAAACCATTCACTTCTTCGCCAACCCGAAGATCGGCATGGTCCAGGCCCGCTGGGAGCACATCAACCGCGACTGGTCCCTGCTCACCAGGATCCAGGCCATCATGCTCGACGCCCACTTCGTCATCGAACACACCGCGCGCAACCGCTCGGGCCGCTTCTTTAATTTCAACGGCACCGCCGGCATGTGGCGCAAACAGGCGATCGCCGAGGGCGGCGGCTGGCAGCACGACACGTTGACCGAGGACCTCGACCTGTCGTACCGCGCGCAGCTCAAGGGCTGGGAATTCGTCTACCTCAAGGACCTCGCTTCGCCGTCCGAACTCCCCGGCGACATCAACGCCTTCAAGACGCAGCAGCACCGCTGGGCGAAGGGCGGCGTGCAGACCGCTCTCAAACTGCTCCCGACGATCTGGGCCTCGAAAGTGCCGTTCAAGGTCAAGATGGAAGCCACCCAGCACCTCGGGAATTACATCTCGTTCCTCGGCATGGTCCTCGTCTGCCTCCTCATCCTCCCGTCGATGATCGCGCGCCGCGAAATGGGCTGGCTCCAGGATCTCAAATGGGCCGACGCGATCGTCCTCATGGGCGCGTTCGTCTCCGTCCTCTTCTACTACGGCTCCTCGCAGATCGAACTCGGCAAGGGCTGGGCAAAACGCTTCCTCATGTTCCCCCTCATGCTCGCCGTCGGCGTCGGGATGTGCCTGAACAACGCCAAGGCGGTGCTGGAAGCGCTGCTGGGGCACCAGACGGGCTTCGTGCGGACGCCGAAGCACGGGCTGGCGACGAAGGGCGGGTCGCTGGCGGGGAAGAAGTACCGGACGAGCTGGAGCGTGCTGGCGGTGGTGGAGCTGGCGTTCGCGGTGTACTTCAGCTTCGTGTGCGGGTTCGCGTACCAGTTCGAGATGTACTGGTCGCTTCCGTTCCTCGCGCTGTTCCCGATCGGGTTTTATTACATCGCGGGGTTGAGCTTTGCGCAGGCGTTCACGGGGAAGACGAAGGCGGTTGTACCGGCGCCTGCTGTGCTTGAAGCGGAAAAGGTGGGCGCGTAGATAGTTTCGGCGGCAACGGCAACCACAGAGGACACAGAGAAAGACGACAGCAAACGGGAGGGCTGGGCCGACGAATCCAGTTCAGTCTCGCCCGTTTTTTTTGGCCGTTCTCTGTGTCCTCTGTGGTTCGGAAGGTCCTCGATTGACGCCTTCTCCTCGCGCGTCGGACAATGACCGTTCTGGAACCTTCACCCCCCATCGTCTCCCTCCGCAGCCTCACCCGCGTCTACCGCATGGGTGACACTCTCGTCACCGCCCTCGACCGCCTCGACCTCGACATCGCCCGCGGCGCGTTTTTCGGAGTGGTCGGGCGATCCGGAAGCGGCAAGTCGACGTTCCTGAATCTCCTCGGCGGGCTCGACACTCCGACAGCGGGGACGATCGAGGTCGACGGACTCAAGGTCACCGGCGCTTCGCAGGATTCGCTCGCCGCCTACCGCCGCAACAAGGTCGGCTTCATCTTCCAGCAGTTCAATCTCATCCAGTCCCAGACGGCGCTTCAGAATGTCGAGATGCCGCTCGTCTTCGCCAGCGTCCCCCCCGCCGAGCGGCGCAAGCGCGCGGAAGAACTCCTCGACCGCGTCGGCCTCGGCCCGCGCCGCAAGCACCGGCCCGTCGAGCTTTCCGGCGGAGAGCAGCAGCGGGTCGCGATCGCCCGCGCGCTGGCGAACCGCCCCGCGATCCTCCTCGCTGACGAGCCGACCGGAAACCTCGACAGCGCGACTGCCGCTTCCGTCACGGAACTCCTCAAGCAGATGAACCGCGACGGCCAGACGATCGTCCTCGTCACGCACGACCGCCCGGTCGCCGAGGCCGTCTGCAGCCGTTTCGTCGAGCTCAAGGACGGCCGCGTCCTCACCGACTCCGCGGCGCCCGCCACCCAGCCCGCGGCGGGAGCCTGAGATGCGCGCCGCCGACATGTTCCGGTACTCGTTCGGGAATCTGGCGCGGCAGAAGCTGCGCACGTTTCTCACCGTGTTCGGGGTCATCGTGGGCACCGCCGCCATCACCCTCATGGTCTCGCTCGGGATCGGGCTCCAGCAGCAGACCATCGAGCTCTTCAATCGCGTCGACTTCCTGACGTCCGTCAGCGTGTTTCCGCAGAAGCGCAGCCATTCGCTCATGAGTTTCGGGAAGCCGGCGCCCGGCGCGGTGATGAAGCTGGACGACGCTGCGGTGGAGGAACTGAAGAAGATCCCGGGGGTCGTCACGGTTTACCCGGCGCTGAACATCGGGAGCCGGCTGTCGATCGAGCGCGTCATCGACGGCAAGAAGAAAACGGTGTCGGGGAACTTCGTTCAATTCATCGGGCTGCCGCAGGCCGCGATCCTGCCGATGTACCGCGACCGGACGCTGGCCGGCAAGTTCTGGGACGAAGAGAACCCGGCCGACCGCGTGGCCGTCGTCCCGGCGGACGTGCTTTACGACATGGGCATCGGCCCGCCGCTCGCCGGCCACCAGAAGCCGGGGGAGACGCCGGCGGGAAGGGGAGACCCGCGCTGGAACGAAGTGCTCGGGCTGGAAATCAAGATCCAGTTCAACATGGCGGTGGCGAAGCCCGAGCCGGGCGAAAAGGAAGAAGAACCGAAGGACGAAGAGGCGACGCCGAAGGACGAGGACGAGAAAGATCCCGAGGTCACCACAAAGCGCGTCACGCGGCGCTTCAGGATCATCGGCATTTACGACTCCGCCGACATCGGGGTGCCGATGGCGCCGTCGGTGTTCATTCCGCTGGACCAGGGGAAGGAGATCATGCGGCTGCGGATGTCGCGCGGCGGCCCCGTGGAGACGGGGTACCCGGCGCTGGTGGTGAAAGTGAAAGACGCGTCGCTCACCGACGAGGTGCAGCGCGAGATCGACGCGAAAGGGTACGGGACGATGACGATCCAGGACGTCGTGCAGGTGATCGGCTACGTCTTTGTCACGCTCAAAGCCGTCCTCGGCGCAGTCGCCTCGATCGGCCTCATCGTCGCCTTCTTCGGCATCGCCAACACGATGATCATGGCGATCCTCGAGCGCACGCGCGAAATCGGCGTCATGAAAGCGCTCGGCGCCCGCAACGCGGAGATCCGCCGGATGTTCGTGCTGGAAGCGGCGGCGATCGGCGGCCTCGGCGCGCTCTGCGGGATCGCGGCCGGCTGGGCGTTCGGAAAGGGGCTCAACGCGATGGCCGCGTGGTTCGTGGAGAAGCGCGGCGGGCCGGAGGGGGTGTACCTGTTCGTAGTGTCGCCGTGGCTCGCCGGCGGGACCCTCGCGTTCGCGGTCGTGGTCGCGGTGATCGCGGGGTTGTACCCGGCGTGGCGCGCGTCCCGGCTGGACCCGGTCGCGGCGCTGAGGAGCCTCTAGGGCTTCGCGAGCGGATTTTCCCATCGTAGACCTGGAAAGCGTGCGAAGTCACCGTCGGCGGAACAAAGCGTAAGTCCGTGCTCAATGGCCAATGCCGCCAGGTCGGCGTCATGAATGAGGCCTGCGCGGGCGGAAGCAAAGGGAATGAAAGTCGCCAGGATGCCTCTGTGCTTCTCTGTCGCTGCCGGCACGTGGACCAGGGGGTGGTCGAGCCACACTTCGACTTGCTTCCAGGCCTGCGCCATCGGAATCGGTTGCGCAAAGATTCGCCGGTCGCCCACGACTCGAATGAACCCAAGCAGGCTATGCCAGGGCATACCGACGGGCGCAGTTCCATTCAACTTTCCATCGAGCCACGAACTGGCCGCCGCATGATGTGGCATCGAAGCGATCGTCGAGAAAACAAGAAGGTTGACGTCGAGGAGAATCAAACCGGCTTTTCTCGATCTGCGGCGTCAAGGAACTCAAGAACGTCGCCGAAGCAATCGAGACTGGGCAGCAGGCACTTGCCGACATCCCATGAAGGACTCTTGTAAGGCTTGCGGGGGCGTGCCGGGGAAGTCATGCCCTGCAGTCCAAGCCTGAGGGCCTGGTTGACCACGGCCTTCAAGCTGGTCTTCCTCGTCAGCCGAATTCTCTCAAGCAAGACCGCGATATCCTGGTCGATCGTGAGTGTCGTTCTCATGCATCAAAGCATAAGACATCTGATGCCTTGATGTCAATAAGGACGAGCGGGCGGGCGGGCGAGCGGGCGAGCGGGCGAGCGGGCGAGCGGAATTAGAGCTATAATATTATTCATGTCTTGACAATCATTCATGTTGGTTGTAGTATGTGGGCAGTTACTTAACCAATCAGGGAGGTTGCATGTCTCGACATCGGTCGTTCCGTGAACTTCTGATCTGGAAGTCCGGCATGAAGTTGGTCAAGGAGGTTTACCGCATGACGGCGCCGTTTCCGGGCGAAGAAAAGTTCGGGCTCGTGTCGCAGATGAGGCGCGCATCCGTCTCCATTCCGTCGAACATCGCCGAGGGCTGGGCCCGCAACACTTGTGGAGAATTCAACCAGGCTCTTGGCATCAGCCTGGGTTCGGCCGCCGAATTGGAGACGTTGGTCGAACTGAGTCGAGATCTCGAACTCATCAGCCAGCAGAAGTACGACGAGATGATCTCAATTCTCAGTCCATTGAGAGGATCCATTCTGAACTTCAAACGTGCTCTTGGATCCGGCCGCCGATCGACTGCCTGACCCAAGTCATCAGCCTGCCCGCCCGCTCGCCCGCCCGCCCGCTCGCCCGTCCAGCCTGAGCGAGCGAAGCGAGTCGAAGGGCCCGCTTCCTGATTTTCAACCCCGCCAGCAGTTTCTCGTTCAACGCGGTATACAATTCACCGCTCGTCACGCCGGTGGGGTCCGGCGGCATTAGAGGATCTCGACATGCGCCGCATCGCAACCGTCGCGCTGGCCTGCTTCGCGACGCTCTCCGCCTTCGCCGACCCCGAGCTCTCCGTCGAGGACCAGATCGCTCAGCTGCGGAGCAAGTACCTCCGTGAGCGGGAGGCCGCCGTCGATGCGCTCGTCAAGGTCGGGCCTTCCATCACAAAGCGCGTTGCCGAGCTGCTCATCGATTCCGACGCGCGCGTGCAGCGCGCCGCCGTCGAGATTCTCAGCCGCCTCGGCACCGCCGAGAGCATTCAGCCGCTTCTCCCGCTCATCGGCCACGCGGACCCGACGATCCGCGGGCAGGTGCGCGATTCCTTCCTGCGACTCGGCAGGGCGGTCCGGCCGGCGCTGGAAGCGGCGATGGAAGCGGACGAGAAAGTAGCTCCCGACATTAAGGAGCTGCTCGCGGAAATGACGCAGTCGGAAATCGAGGCCGTGTTCGCACTCGAAGTCATGGCTGATGGAACCTCGGGGTTCTATTCGGGGCAGTTCGCGAAACTGAAATCGATCGGGCCCGACATCGGCCCGATGCTCGCGAAAATGGCCGGCGACGGTTTCGAATTCCAGCGCGACAACACGCCGATGGGCCGCTTCCGCATCATGGCGATCGACGCGATGGCGGACATCGGCTACTCGGAGGGAGTTCCGGACCTGATGAGGCTGGCGGATACAAGCGGTGACGTCGGGCGGGCGGCGGCCGGGGCGCTCTGGAGGCTCGGGCAAAAGGAGCCCGCGGCGAAGATGGAGGAGCAGCTCAAGGCCGGGCTGGAGCAGGGGGGGCTTCAGGGGGCGATGATGGGACAGACCTACCTCGCCGAGATCTACTCGCGCACGGACCAGTTTGAGAAAGCCGTCGAGATGTACCGCGCGGCGATTGCATCGACCAACGGCATCCGGCAGGGGACGACGTACTACAACCTGGCGTGCGCTTATTCGAAAATGGGGAAGAAGAAAGAAGCGTGCGATGCGCTGAAGCGGGCCGTCGGGGCGAGTTTCACAAACGTGCAGTGGATGAAGAAGGATGGGGATCTCGACGCGATTCGAAGCGAGCCGGAGTACATCGCGATCGAGCGGGACCTGAGCGGGAAGGCGGGGGGCGATCCTGAATCGCCGCAGCCGTTGCCGCCGGATCCGGGCGGGTCGGACGGGCAGACGGAGTAGTTCGAGGACTGCGGTCCGATCTCGGTCCTGCTGTCCACTTTTGTCCCAATTCATGCCCCGAATGTCGGACAGCCGCTTCCTGGGACCTGCCAAGTCCCCCCGTAACTGAGGCAAATCTGCCGTAATCGCCCTTCCGTACGATATTTGCATGCGATCTTGACCAACGAACCCTCAATCGGGTCGTACCACATAAGAGATGGTCTGCTTACAGGGGATACTGCGATGGCTGGGACACGGCGGTGTTACCGCTGCGAAACGACGTTCGATGGAGGAAACTCCGTCTCGTCGTCGTGTCCCAAATGCGGGACGATGGTCTTCGACGACGACAGCCGCGCGACGCTGATCCCCCAGGCCTTCGGCCCGGGCGCCATCATCGAGACACGCGACACCCCCACGCCTCGGACGCTCCCGGCGGTTGATGTCAGCGCCAAGACCGTCGCACTCGGGGCGCACGACGTCGTCGTCCCCAGCGATCTGCACTTCCCGCAGATCTCCCGCATCGGCCACTACGATGTGCTCGGCGAAATTGCGCGCGGCGGGATGGGCGTCGTCTACCGGGCGCGCGACACGAAGCTGAACCGGCTTGTCGCGGTGAAAGTTCTGCTCGAAGGGAAGCACGCCTCGACCGAGACCATTGAACGCTTCCTTCGTGAAGCCCAGTCCACGGCGCGCCTGCGGCATCCTGCGATCGTGCCGATCTACGACATGGGCGTGCACGAGGGGCGCAACTATCTCGTGATGGAGTACGTCGTCGGGCAGCCGCTGTCGGCGCTGGTGCATGCGCGCGAGATGACGCCGCAGCGCGCGGTCGACCTGATGACGCAGGTCGCCGACGCCGTCGAGCACGCGCACCGCGAGGGGATCGTGCACCGCGACCTGAAGCCCGCGAACATCCTGGTCGACACGGAGTGGCGCGCGAAGGTCACGGACTTCGGGCTGGCGAAGGCGGGGAAAAACAGCGGCGACCTCACCAAGTCCGGCACCGCCATGGGGACCCCGTACTACATGCCCCCGGAACAGGCGCGCGGCGACATGCGCCAGGTCGACGCGCGAAGCGACGTGTACTCGATGGGCGCGGTGCTCTACGAGTGCCTGAGCGGCCGGCCGCCGCTGGTCGGCGAGAACGACATCGACACGATCATCAAAGTCGTCAACGAGGATGCGATTCCGCCGTCGGTGGTGAATCGGGAAGTGCCGACGGATCTCGACCCGGTGTGCCTGAAGTGCCTCGACAAGGACCCGATGCGGCGGTACCAGTCCGCTCGGGAGCTCGCCGACGAGCTTCGGCGTTTCAAGAGCGGCGAAGGGGTTCTCGCCCGCGGTTCCGGCCCGATATCCAAGGCGCTTCGCAAGGCCCGCCGCCACCGAGGGCTCATCGCAGCGGCGTTCGTGGGATTCGCGGCCGCGGTCACGCTCTTCGGGATCCTTCGGCTCGGACGGGACTCGCGCCAGCGGAAAGGCGACCCGGTGCAGACGCCGGTCGTGCAGCGGCGCCTGAATGTGCCGTTCTACGAACCGCGCGAGATCGAGTGGTCGGGGGAGGGCTGGGCCTTCGAGACGCAGAATTCCGAAGAGGCGTGGGGCGTCATGGGGACCGCGCGGCGCACGCTGGTCGCCTCCGGCGCACACGACGGTTCGCTTCGCGTCTTCTTCAACGTGCTCACCGATCGTGGCCACCCGGGCGAAATCACCCTCACGCTCTTCGGCAATCCCGCGCGCCCTGACGAGGGCTACCACGTTCGGATCTCCCGCTCCGGATCTTCGCTTGCCATCTCCGCCGATCGCCAGAGCGCCGCGGGGCGGAAGACCGACCGCGGCAACGTCAAGGCCGACCTCCGCTGGATGCCCGTCCTGATCGAGCGCCGCGTCGACGGTCTCGTCGTCAAGGCCGGCGCCGGCGGCACGCCGATCGTCAAAATTTTCGACCCCGAGCCGGGCTTCCGCCGCGACAATCGCCAGGTCGCCATCACGGTCTCCGGCGGCGCCGCCCGCCTCGGCGGTCTCACCCTCGAAGGCGAATCCACCGGCTACCGCAGGAGCGTCGGCGTCGGCGACCGGCTCTTCGAAGCCCAAGCCTACGAGGCCGCTCGCGACCAGTTCCGTTTCTGGATCCAGGACAACCCCTCGATCGATCTCGACTGGGAAGCCGTTTACAAGGCGGCGCTCTGCGACGAGCAGCTCGCAGGCATTACGGGCGAGGCCACCCTCTGGCGCGAAGCAGCCGACGGATTCGCACGCTTCCTCCGCGGCGCCCGCTCGCCCGCTTCCGAGTGGGGCGCCCGGCAGGCACTCGCCATCGCCGTCGCCCAGCTCGACGACGCCGACCGGTACTCCGACGTCCTGCCGGCCACCCAGATCGTCACGTCACGCCCCGCTAACTCAAACGACACTTACCCGGCCCCTCGCGACCCCGAGCAGTCCGGCAGCTTCTTCCGCTTCTTCCAGCTCAATTCCGGCGACGACATCGACCCCGCTTCGCTCGCCGCCGCCGTGCTGCGCGAAACCGGAGCATGCACGGAGCGGCCCGACGCGCACTGCGCGCGGCTGTACCGGCCGCTGATGGAAGCGTTCTACCGGCGGGGGATGCACGCGGATGCGGAGCGCGTGGCGGGAGGCTGCGTGTCGATGGCGGAGGAGTTGCTGAAACGGCAGCGGGAGGCGCGAGCGACGAACAAGGCGCAGGACAAGGAAGTGGCGGCCGAAGCGGCGCGGCGCTACGGGACCTCGCCGGAGATGGAGGACCTGAAGCGGCGGGCGAGGGAACTTCAGGTCAGGTCGATGGCGGCGGGAGGGCGCACGCTGGAAGCGGTGAGCATGGTTGACCTGTGGATCGAGGCGGCGTCGGGCGAAGGCGAGCTGGGAACGCGCGGCCTGCTGCTTTCGCTCAAGGCGGACCTCCTGCGGCTCGGCGGCGCGCTCGACAAAGCCTGCGAGATCTACCGTGTGGTCGCCGGGTGGGACAACGAAATGTACAGCGTGCCCGCGACGCAGCAGCTCGCGCGCACGCTTCAGGCGAAGGGCGACCTCGAAGAGGCCTCCGCCGTTCTTGCCGACGCGGCAAAGCGCCGTCCGCGCGCCGCCGGGATATTCGGGTATGAGCGCGCGTTCCTCAACCTGGCGCGCGGCAACCGCGCCGCGGCGCGCGAAGATTTCCGGCAGGTTGCGGCCGCGGACACGGACCCGACGCTGTGCGAAGCATCCCGATTCGTGACCGGGGGCGGCTCGAAGCAGGATCTCGCCAGGTCGGTCGCGTGGATTCCGACGGCTCCGGCGCTGATGGAGTTCTACGGTGCGGTCGCCGCGGAGCTGGCGGGCAAGGACACGGAGGCGCTGGCGGCATACAAACGTGCTGAGGCGCTGAGCATGGGCAGAGATACACCCTATTGGTTGTCGCGGCTACGCAGGCAGGCTCTTGAGGGAAAAGGCGTACCCCGCTGATCCGCATGCGATCTACCGTCTACCTTGTCGACAACTTCGACTCTTTTTCCTGGAACCTCTTCCAGGCCCTCTCCGCCCTCGGCGCGCGCGTCGAAGTCGTTCGCAGCAATCTCGCAACTTCGCGCGCGGCGCTTCGACGCGACCGCATCGTCCTCTCCCCGGGGCCCTGCGGGCCGGCCGAGGCGCGCGCCTCGGTTGCGATCGCGCGCGCGGCGGCGGGGAAGCGGCC
>WSZJ01000280.1 GCA_009773755.1 Planctomycetota bacterium
CGGCCAGCGGCGCGTGCGCCCGCGCCCACCGCGCCACCCGGTACGCCGCCGACGGCGCCTCAGCAAGGATCGCTTCACCGTTCAGATACCGGTCGAGATCGTCCGCCAGGTCCCCCGCCGTCGCGTAACGCCTCGACTTCTCCTTCGCCATCGCCTTCGACACGACCAGCTCAATGTCCCGATGCAGACCGGGACGGGCCTTGCGAAGCGGAAGCGGCTCGGCCGCGATGATCGCGGAGAGCACGTCCCCGAGCGACGCCGCCTGGAAGGGCGGCTTCCCGCTGAGCAGCTCGTAAAGCACGGAACCCAGGCCGAAGATGTCGCTCTGCGCGTCGACCTGGTTCGTCCGCCCTGCCGCCTGCTCCGGACTCATGTACGCCGGCGTTCCGAGGAGATTCCCGCTCAACGTCAGGCCGCTGCCGGCGGAAGCATCCCGCGCGAGGCCGAAGTCGCCGAGGAGAACGCGCATCGGCCGCTGGTCGCCGGAGACGGACGGCGGCGCCCCGGATTTCCCCGTGGACGCGACGAGGATGTTCCCGGGCTTCACATCCCGGTGAACGATGCCTTTCTGGTGGGCGAAATGAAGCGCACGCGCCGTGTCGCGCGCGATGCGGAGCGCTGTTCGAGGGGGAAACGCGCCCTGCTGTTTGAGAAGCCGGTCCAGCGAAGCGCCGTCGACGAGCTCCATGGCAAACCAGTGCGATCCCTGTTCCTCCCCGAATTCGTACACCTGCACGATGTGCGGGTGGTGCAGCCCCGCGGCCGCGCGGGCTTCCCGCAGGAAGCGCTGCACCTGGTCCTCGCTGGCGTTCTGACCTGCGATGAGCACTTTGAGCGCGACGTGGCGGTTCAGCGCGGGCTCGTACGCGCGGTAGATGATCCCCATGCCTCCCCGGGCGATTTCGTCGACGACTTCGAAGCGGCCGATGCGGCGGACGGGGCGCTTTTCGTCTTCGGCGGCCGGAGCGGGCGGCTGCGCTGGGCGGATGCCGGAACCTGACGCCATCATCGTCCGGTCGAGAACTCCGGGAGACGACGGCGCCGACCCGGGGATGATCGTCGCTCCGTGAGTCGCCGCGCCGTCTGGCTTCAGGAATCCCCGCGCCTCCAGGACTTCCCGGAGCCGCTTCCCCGAGTTCTCCCCGCCGAGGGAAGCGAGAGCCTTCTCGATCTCCGCCGCGTCGACCTTTCCCGAAGAAAGGAGCGCCTGCGCCAGCGCGAGGTCCTCGGTCGTGATCACTTCAGCAATGCCTCGAGCCTGGCGGCCTCGGGATCGCCGGGGGCCAGGAGGGTGGCCTGGGTGGAAAGCCTGCGGGCGCGGGCGGGGTCGTTGGCGATGAGCGCCCGGGTTCCCTCGCGCGCCAGGGTTCTGCCGTTCTCGCGGCGAAGCCAGGCATCGCCGTCCTTCAGGTCCGACGCAAGCGCGTCCCAGCGCACGCCCGGGTCGGCGCCTCCATTTCCCTTTCCACGCGCCGCGCTCTCCTGCGCAAGCCGGTAGTCGCCATGTTCGGCGTCGACAAATCCCGGATCGCACTCGAGGACTGCCCGCGCCGCCTTCCATCCCTGACTCCCGTCGATGCGCGGCGCCGCAAGGGCATCCGTGATCTTCGGAAATTCGACGGTGTCAAAGCGTCCCCAGAGCGCGCACTTCCAGGTCACAAACCAATCCAGCGTAGTGGCGTCCTCGGGGAGCGTGTCGACAGCCGGAATGCCGTGAAAGTGGAAGGCCCGTCCGTCGATTCCGCAGGCGATCCAGGACTCGAAAAAGCCACCGCACTGTTTCACGGCGAGGCCGACGGTCTTGCCGCCGACGATGGTATTGAAGCGAAAGCGGACGCGGCCGCATTCGTAGAAGAGGGCGGATGCGGGCTCGTCTCCCGCGGGGCGGATGCAGTTGTCGACGAGGAGGTTGTCCTCGACCGTGACGCCGGAGCAGTCCGCCGCGACGAGGCCCTGGACGCCGCTTCCGGAAATCCGGCAGGCCAGGATGCCCGAGTCGTCGCCCTGGATTCCGATCCCGAGCTTCGCTGAATTCACGGCGACGCACTGGATCGCACGCTGGCGGCGGCCGGACAGTTCGAGCGCCCGGTCGGCGGAATCGCGGCACTCGACGCGGAACGCGGTGCCGCCGTTGCTGTTCTCCGAGATGATCCCGAAGCGGCGCGGGCCGGTCATGGAGCAATCCCGGACGAGCCAGTCATCGGCGCCGACGAACTCAAGCGTCCTGTTGCCGACTCTTTCGAAGCGACAGCGGCGGATGACGGGGCGCAAGGCGCCGGAGAATCGAAGGCCTGCGCCCGAGTAGGGCTCGAACGAGAGGCCGTCGAGCACAGCGCCGTGAGCGCCGGCGCCTTCGATACAGCCGGGTCCTTCCGGGGAGATGATCCGTGGCGCGGTGCCCGCTGCGGCGCGGATCCGGACGCCCGGGGGAATGCGTGTTTCCGAGAAGGAGTGCGTCCCTCCCTGGAGTTCGATTTCGGAGCCGGGGAGCGCGCTCTCCAGGGCCGCTGCGAGAGATTCGTGTGTGGCGCCGTCGCCGATCCCCACGCGCATCCGCCGGTACTCGACGCGCAGGTCTGTCGATCGACCGAGGCGGAGCGGCAGAACGCGGAGGGCCTTCCCTTCGCGGCTCAGCACGACCATGTAGTCGCCGAATGAGATATCCGTTTGAGCGACGGGGGCCGGGCCGAGCGGGCGGCACAGGCCGACTCGACGCGCATCTTCCATCGTCGGAAAGAACGAATCTTCCCAAGGCACCCCGGGCTCCACGCTTCCGAGGTCCGCTTCGATTCCCGTTTCCTGGGAAACGATCCTGATCGAGCAGGTTCCGTGGGCGCGCCGGGTCAGAGCGACGACTTCCGGGTCGGCGCGAAACTCAGCCGCACCCTCCGCGATCGCAAGCGCGCCCTTCCAGTTTTCCCGTGAAAGGGCATCTGACATCTCGTGAACCGCGCGGTTTCGCCGGCACCTGCGGGCGCCGGCAATCGCCGCGGGAAACCCGGGAACCTCCGCTTCAGCCAGCTTCAGCCGGACCAGCGCATCGTCAAATGCTGCGCGTTCGATTGCGGCGGCGGCCGCGGCAACGTGCTCCCGTGCGCGCTCTTCGCGCCCCGCCGTTTCGCTCGCCGCGCGCGCTCCCGCCTCGCGGC
>WSZJ01000281.1 GCA_009773755.1 Planctomycetota bacterium
GAGAGGGAGGTGAAGCGGTCGCCGATCGAAGCCAGCCGCGCCGCCGGGTCGGCCTCAAGGAATGACTTCATGTCGTCGATCGCGGCGCGCGCGCGGCCGGCGCAGGCTGCGACCTTCAGGCGGTTGCGCCCCGCGGCGCGGAGCATCGATTCGGCTTCGAGGTCGAATCCGGTCCACGCCTCGCGGTAGCGCTCGGCCGCGGGCTTCGGCGCCTCGGGCCCCGTGGTGCATCCCGCCAGCGCGGCGAGAACGGCCGCGAGGATTCGCTTCATCGCCCCATCCTCATGTCTCGCAGATCGAGATCCTCGAACCAGGCATCGGCGTGCGCGTCCTCGAGCGAGAGGCAGAGCTTGACGACGAGGAACGCGGGCTTGCGCGGCATCTCGAGGCCGTTCTGCTGCAGGTCGTGCCCGGTGCGGATCGGCACGCGCCCCCAGCCGCCGTCCGCCGGCGCCATCTCGCGCAGCAGCCTTCCCGGCTGCGCTTCCGGACGCCCGCCGTTCAGGCCGCTCCAGCTGAGGTAGGAGGCGATCCGCTGGCCCTTGTCGTCCTCGAACACAAACTCGATCCCGACCCAGCCCGTGCCGCGCTTCACCGCGGCGCGCGCATACCCGTCGAAAAACCAGTCGCAGTGCGTGATGGGCTTCGTCCAGGAAGCGACGACCTCGGCGCGTTTCGCGCGCTGGTCGCCGAGGCGGAAAGCGCCTCCGGTCCGGCCACCCTTCGGGTCGATCACGCCTTCGGGGAGTTCCGTGTCCATTGTGCCGTCCGGGAGGCGCGAAGGGAGCACCAGGACATTCTGGCGGTGCGTCCAGAGGGCCATGCGTGCGCCCTCGAAGCCGCCGTTCGGGATCAGGTTGGGCGAATTCGCAGCGGGTGAGCCCGGCGTGAGGGGCCCCCATTCGCCGGGCGGCGCGCCCGTGGTCGGCTCCCGGACGATCGCGATCACGATGATTGCGACGAGCAGGAGGCAGGCGCCCCACATTAACTTCAGCTTGAGGTTGTTGTTCATGGGGGTTGTGGTCGCATTCTATGGAGGGAGCGGCTGCTGCTGCCGGAAAAAGGCAACAACGAAACGAAAAAAGAAAAACGAAAAACAAAAAACGAATACTCCGGGATTTGCGGGGCTGACTTTTCGTTTTTTGTTTTTCGTTTTTCGTTTTTCCTTTCGTTGTTCCGTACTCGTCCACCGTCGAATAAACGCCCCTCCACTTCTCCGGAACAGTCCCTTCTTCCCCTTTGTTACGATCTCAACCATGAGAAGACTCTTCGCCGCCGTTGCCGCCCTCGCGCTCTGGATTCCCGCCCGCGCCGACGATGCTTCCGACCTGGACGACGTCTTCAAGAACGTCGACGCCAAAGCTGAGACGCTCAAGGATCTCAAGGCGGAGTTCAAGCAGGAAAAGCAGCTGAAAGTGATGAAGCGGCCGATCGTGATCAAGGGAAACGTGTCGGTGAAGAAGACCGAGAAGGGGCCGCGGATCTGCTGGGCCTCGTGGGAGGTCGATCCGGACACGAACGAGAAGAGCGCGCCGCAGAAAATGCTGGTGCTCGGCGACGAGAGCAAGCTCATTTCCTACAGCGTGGACGAAAAGACCGGCGAATGGACCGACCTTGGTAAGGGGAAGTTCGAGGTGCAGGAGTTCCTGACGATCGGCGGGTCGCTTTCGGGGATGAAGAAGTCGTTCGGCGTGGAGCTGGGCAGCAGGCCGTCGGCGGGAAAGGGCTGGGAGCTGAAGATGACCCCGACGTCCCCGCGGCTGAAGAAATTCATCAAGGAGTTGCGCGTGGAGGTCGATCCAAAGGAATGGGTCGTCTCCCGCATCTTCGTGCTCGAAGTCGCCGGCGACACGATCGACATCCGCCTTTCCGGTTTCAAGCTGAACGAAGGCGTGGACGAAACGCTCTACAAGGTGCCCGCGGACGTAAAACTCGAGGAAGTGAAGCTCAAGTGAAAATGAGGCGCGCGACGCTGGCGGTCCTGGTGCTCACCTGGGGGATCTTTCTCTCGGGGTGCTCGGCCGCGGAAAAAAAGCGCGCTCGCGAGGTCGCTTCGGAGCAGCGCGAAGCGGAACTGGAACTGAAGTCGATGGCTGAGACGCCGAAGCCGCTTCGCCGGCCGGTCCTCCTCCTCACAGGCTGGCTTGAGCCGCCTTCCAACTGGAAGCGCTTCCGCACCTGGCTCGAATCCTCCACGGTCTGCAGCGACCGCGAGATTCTCTGTCCCGACCTGCGCGGCCCCGGGGGCCTCGCGGCGGCGGTTGAAAAGGTGCTCGCGGTCTGCGCGGATCGTGGCGAGGTCGACGTGATCGCGCATTCGGCGGGAGGTCTCGTCGCGCGCGAGGCGGCGAGGAAATCGCGCGGCGAGAAACGCCTCCGCATCGTGCGGCTGTTCGCGATCGCCACGCCGCACAAGGGCACGCCGTGGGGAAAATTCTGGCCCGTCCTGCCTTACCCGCTTCAGGCCGCCGATTGCCGGCCGACGAGCCCGTTCATCGCCTCCCTCGACGGCGACCTGTCCACCGCTTCGATGCCGATCTCCACATTCTGGGCCGAGGGAGACGTCGTGGTGCCGCGCGAGTCGGCGCAAGCCGTCGGCGCCGAGCACCACGCCTACTCCCGGCCGAAGGGGTTCTTCATCCACCGCCGCTGCGCGGGCGACCCGCGGGTGGCGCGCGACGTGATCGCGGGACTGCTGAAGTAACTACTTTCCCGTGGCGTGCGCTTCCGCAAGCCCACGAATTCTCGGCCCGATCGCCTCCGGCATCTCGTACACGAGGAAGCCCTTTTCATTCACGATCGCCTGGCGCGTATGACCGGTGGCGATGAGGGCGCCGTCGGCCTTGCGGATGACGCGGTAGCGGACGGTGATGGAAGCGGTTTCGAGCGGGTCGACGGTGCAGGCGACGAGGAGGAGGTCGTCGTTGCGCGCGGGGAGGCGGCACTGGACGGCGAGCTCGACGACGGGGGGGAAGAAGCCGAGGGCCTTGAGATCTTTCGAGGTGAGGCCGAACGCGCGGGCCATTTCGGTGCGGGCGACTTCGAAGTAGAGGACGTAGTTGCCGTGCCAGACGACGCCGAACTCGTCGGTTTCGGAAAGCCGGACGAGGAC
>WSZJ01000018.1 GCA_009773755.1 Planctomycetota bacterium
ACGCGGCCGCGCTCATCGCGCTTTCCATCGGCGCGCCCGTCCCGGGGTCGCGGACCCTGGGCCTGGAGCCTGCGCGCGCGGCCGACGAGATCGCAGGCGCCTGGGCCGAATGGCTTCGCGCGCGCGTCCGGCGCGGCCCGGTGCTTCTTTGCATCGAAGACCTCCACTGGGCCGACGCAGGCACTCGGGCCCTCCTCGCCCAGCTCGCTTCGCGACTCTCCCGCGAGGCCATCGCCATCGTCGCAACGAGCCGCCCGGGCCCCGCAATCCCCGAAGGATTCGAACTCCTCACACTCGGCGACCTCACTCCTGAATCGGCCACACGCCTTGCCACGAACCTCCTGGGCACTCTCGCAACGCCGGAGCTGGTTCGTGAAATCGTGGACCGCGCGGGCGGCCACCCCTATTTCATCGAAGAACTCGCCCGGGCCGTCCGCTCCCGCGCCTCAGGCACGGAGTCTAAGGCGCTTCCCGATTCTCTTCTCGGCCTCCTCGTCTCGCGCCTCGACGAACAGCCCGTGGAAATCCGGGAAGCGCTGAAAGCCGCCAGCGCGTTCGGTCGGGCGTTCTGGCCGGCGCTGGTCGCAGAAGCGGCCGGCGGGCTGACGGCGGACCCCTTCGAGGAGGCGCTTCGAAGAGAGCTGGTCATGGTGCAACCGTCGTCGCTGGTACCCGGGGAGCGGCAACTGGCGTTCCGACACGCCCTTCTTCGCGACGCGGCCTACTCTCTTCTTCCTCGAAAGGACCGCCAACGGCTCCACGCGGCGGCTGCTTCGGCGCTCGAATCGCGCTATTTTTCAGGTGGCCGGAAGCTCCGGGCGATGTCCGCAAATCATCTTCGCCTCGCCGGCGACGAACTCGGCGCGGCCGCTCGCTGGGAGTCCGCGGCGCTGGAGGCCGAAGGCGCCCGAGCCGTCGGCGAAGTCGCGGAATACGCTCTTGCAGCCCTGTCGATTCGCCTTTCGACACCCGCCGCCATGTCGGCGGCGCGCGCGCTTTCCGCGTTCACGCGATACAGCGAGGTCCTGGAAGTTTGCGTGCGTGGGCTTTCACAGAAGGGGCTGCCGCCGGGCGAGCGCGCCGCATTCGAACTCATGGCGGCGAGCGCCGAACAGGGACAGGGCCGCTTCGAAGACGCCGTACGCCGGATAACCGCCGTGCCCGCCGACTCCCTCGCCCCGATCGAGTTGCTTCGCCTGGAGCTGATGCGGCTTTCAAACCTGCAGTTGCTCAACAAGTGGGCCGAAGTCGACGCAGGGCTGCCGGCCGTCGAACGGCACCTCGAAGCGTCGCGCTCACCCGCCCTGAGCCCGGCCTGGCTCGAGCTGCGCTCGTCGGCGTGGAATATGCACGGGATCCGCGCCTGGCATGAAGGCAAGGCTGCGATCGCCCTGGATTGCTACGGAAAGGCCGCCGAAGTCGCAAGGCAGGCAGGTCACGTGCTCGGGCAGGCCGCCTGCGAGCACAACCGGGCGATGGTCCTTATCGCCATGAGCCGGAACGAGGATGCTGTGGAAGCGTGCGACCGCTCGATCAGGCTGCGGCTTGACGCCGGATACCGCCAGCGAATCGGGACGACGCTCGTGCAACGCGCCGGGGCGCTCTCGGCTCTCGGCAAGGACGACGAAGCCAGATCGGCTCTGCAGGAAGCGCTGCGGCTGCATCGCGCGGCGGGAGATGCAACGTCGGAGAGCATCGCACTCGCGACGCTGGCCGAGCTGGACGCGTCCACGGGCCGCCGACAGGACGGCCTGGGCGTTGTCCAGGAGATCCTCCGGCTGGAAAAGTCCGGCGCACCCGAGGCGAGGGCGGTCACGCTGATTCGCTGCGCCAACATTCTCGAGTCGTGCGGCGAACTGGCGCATGCGCTTTCGCATGCGCGCGAAGCGCTCGAAATCCGGGAGCGCGTTGGAGCCCCGAGAGTCGTCGGTATCACGCTCCGGCTGCTCGGGCGCATTGAATGCGAGTTGGGGATGCGCCCGGAATCGGAGGCACACTTCAGTCGCGCCGCGGCAGTCTTCGAATCCCTCGGGGACGTCCTCAATGCGATCCGGACCCTCGCGACCATGGCCGACTCGCTGGTAAGAACGGGCGAATTTGAAGGGGCAGACGATGGCGTGCGCCGGGGGCGCGAGTTGTCCAGAGGCCTTGACCCGGGGGCGGAACTTCTGGAATTCCATCGCATCGAGGCTGACGTTCACGCCGCGCGCGGGGAACCGGCAAAGGCGGTTGCCGCGTACGCCGTTTCGGCTGCGATGGCCAGCGGGCTTCGCCGCCAGCCGGAAGCGGCGCAGGCGCTCGCGGGTCAGGCGCAGGCGCTGCTCGATCTCGGCCGGGGGCAGGAGGGACAGGCCCTGGTGGACGAAGCCGCGCGCCTCGTGATGGACCGGAATCGTCCCCAGCTGGAGGCTGCTGTTGAACTGGTCCGCGGAGAAATCTCGGCGTCACGGGAACAGGTTCATGAGGCGCTCGCGGCCTTCAGTCGCGCGGGGACGCTCCTGGCGGGAGGCCGCCCTTCCGTAGAAACAATTCGCGCTCACACTCTTCTGGCCCGGTTTCTTGACTTCCTTCGCCCTGACGGCGCGATGGCGGAGCTCGAAGCGGCTGAACGAGACGCGGCCGCGATCAGCGACCCCCTGGGCCTCCTCCTCGCCGCTTCGACGAGAGCACGGCTCGAATCTCGCGGCGGCAGGGGAAAGGAAGCGCTCCGGATCCTGGAAACATTGCCCTCGATGTTGCCTCTGGCGCGCGTGCCGTTCCGGGACCGGCTGCGGCTGATGTCCGATGAAGCCCGGATTCGCCATGGCGCGGGAGATGTTGAGCGGGCGCGCGCCCTCGCCGGCGACGGGCTCCGCCAGGCGCGAGAGTGCGGCGCGGTCCTTCAGGCCGGCCATTTCGAGCGGCTTCTCGAGGAGCTGAAGTAGGATTCCCCGATGCCCCGATTCCTCCTCTTCACGCAGTGCCTCCAGAACGATTTCGTCGCGCCGGTCGCGGCAGGGCGCCCGATTCCGAATCAGCTTCACATCGGTGGGGCGGAATCGCGGCGGCTCGTGGGGGATGAGCCGCGCACAGGGCCGCTCGGCCGGTTTCTGCGCGCGTTTTATGAAGGGGCTGGCGTGGAGCACGCGGTCGTGCACATCCGCGACTGGCACGACGCGTTCGACCCGGCGCAGGCGCACCACCTCGCGCATTTCGGGACGCATTGCCTGAAGGACACGGCCGGAGCGGCCTACGTCGAACCGCTCGACGAGCTCTCCGCCGGCCATTCGCGAACGCTGACGGTGAATTCGACCGTCCTCAACGACTTCGAAGGAACAGACCTCGGCCCGCGACTGCGCGGCCTCCTGGGGTCGACGGCGCCGCGTGAAGCGGTCGCCGGGATCATCGGAGTCTGGACCGACGTCAAGGTGCAGTACCTCGCGTACGACCTCCTCACGCGATTCGGCCTCGAGAACATCGTCCTCTGTTCCGCGCTGTGCGCAAGCCGCTCCCGCGTCCGTCACTTCCAGGCGCTCGACCTCCTCTCGCAGAATCTTGCCGTGCGCGTCGTCGACGGCATCCCGGAGTTCCTGCGCGCGCTGGGCGTCGGCGCCGAACCGGCCCGGGCCCCGACGGCAAAGTACGGCGTCCGGCTCGAGGGCGACGCCGTCGAGGGCGAAGATGCGGACCTCGTGCGGCACATGTTCCGCGACTGCAGGTCGGTCACGCTGAAGAGCCTTTCCGGCGGATTCAGCGGCGCGCGCGTGTTCCGGACCGGGAGCGTGGACCAGGAAGGCAGGACAGAGGTGCCCTTCGTCGTGAAGACGGACACGCTCGAGAAGATCGCGAAAGAACGCGCCGCCGTGGAGCGCGTCGAGAACGTCCTCGGCACCTCGGCGCCCGCGATGTCCGATTTCGCAGACCTCGCGACCCGTGGCGCCATAAAGTACTTCTACGCCTCGATGCACCACTCGGCGGTCGAGACGCTTCAGTCTCGCGTCAAGCGCTCCACGACGCCTGTCGAGATTGAAGAGCTGTTCGACCAGCTCTGGGACGACATCCTCGTCCGGCTCTCGCAGTCGCCCGTCCGGGACCGCCTCCAGCTCTTCCAGCATTACCAGTTCAAGCCCGAGTACGCGAAGCACACCGTCGAGCGCGCCGAAAAGCTCGGCAGGGCCTCCCTCGGGCTCCCGGATTTGAGGCGTTTCTACGACCGCGTCCCGGAATTCCTGAAACGCGATCCGCAGGACGCCCCGGTCGCGTGGGTCCATGGGGATCTGAATCTCGCGAACGTGCTTGTCGACAACTCGGGGAATTCGTGGCTCATCGACTATTTCCATACGGGCCCGGCCCACGCGCTGAAGGACTGCGCCAAGCTCGAGAACGATCTCAAGTTCATCCTGCTTCCGGTGGAGGACGAATCAGCGCTGAAGCGGATGAGGTCTTACGAGGAATTCCTCCTTTGTCAGGAATCGCTGGAAGCACCCATTGGTCCGCTTCCGCCGCAGCTTACCTCGGATGCCGCGCTCGTCCGCGTTCACGCAGGCGTAGCCCGCGTCCGCGGCTGGGCGCGCGAGCTCTGCGCCGACGTGACGTCCATGGAGCACTACTGGATTGCGCTCCTGCGGTACTCGGCGCACACGATGGGCTTCCATGAGCCCGACGAGCTGCAGAAAAAGCATGCGATGATCGCCACTGCCCTGACGGCGGAGCGAGTCCTTTGACCGGCAATTGAGGCCAAGCCGACGGGCCTCGGCCTTCGAAAGAAGGCGTAGAAAGTGCCTCTGCATCCCGTCGCCGGCCGCCGCTTCGACCGCCCCTCGTCCGACGCCTGATTCACCGCGATGCGGTAAATCTACGTAGAGACGCGCGTTTCGCGGGGAGAGCATTGATGTGCTTGGTGCATCCCTGGATACGTCTCCCCGACGACGGTATCGTCAAAGTTCGCGTCTCTCGGAATTCGCAAGCGGCGGCGGCGCATGCGACAATGGCTCCATGAAAGATGCAATCTCTATCCGCATTTTGGAAAATGACAACAACCGTCGCGGGGATCTCTTCGGACGGCTCATGGCAGACCTTTTCGTCGCCATCGGTTACGAAAACCCTCGACTCAACATTCACAAGTCTGGCCGCGAGCTGGACCTCTCCGCCCACCACCGTCTTGAGTCCCGCAGTGCTGTCGCTGAATGTAAGGCGACGGCTGACACAATCGGCGGTGACGAAGTGAACAAGTTCGTCGGTGCTCTGGACGCGGAACGCAAGGGAAAACGCCACGTAACGGGCTACTTTATCTCCCTTGGCGGATTCAAAGAGACCGCTATCGAGCAGGAGAAGCAGGGCCGCCGCACGAAAATCGTTACTCTTGCCGCGCCAGAGGTTGTCGGCGAATTAGTTAAAGGCCACATCCTGATCGCAAGAGACCGCGCCACTGAACTAGCCGGTCGATGCTGCTCCAGAGGCTTGGACCTCACTCTTGATCCGGACGCTGAACTCCTAGCTCATGTACGCGGATGGATTTGGGCGGTCTATTACACGCAGGGTAAGGCACGCTCCCACTTCGCCCTGATCCACGCAGACGGTACGCCGCTTGCGCGGGTGATCGCCGCCGAAGTCATTGCCGCTGACCACTCCTGCGGCGGTCAGTTGCATGAGCTCGACTGTCTAAACCCTGCGGCGCCGCCGGGCGCGGATAATGACCCGCGAGTCATCGACGCGCTTACGGCCTACGGACGGTACCTGGCGGAAGAGTGTGGCTTCATCCAACTGGACGGTCTGCCTGCGGACAGCGACGTCGGCTCCCGCCGACTCAGACTGGAAAATCTCTTTATCCCCTTGCATCTCGATGTCACCAACCGGAAGGAGGCCGAGGACAAGAGGGAGCAGAAGAAGAACCCAAAGAAGAGAGAGCGCCAGTCCGTCGGTGAAGTCCTAGCAAAACATCCCCACCTCGCGCTACTTGCAGCGCCCGGTGGTGGCAAATCCACTCTCATAAAGCGTCTCGCAGTCGCCTACTCGGATCCCAAACGGCGCGGCCAAATCGCCGACGACTTACCGCAGCGGGACTGTCTGCCGCTTTTCTTCCGCTGTCGCGAATTGCGTGGCCTCACCCGTGGCTCGTTTGCCCAATTGCTAGACGCGCTCGCCCAGCGTGAACCGGTTCGTCTGCACGCCGATGTGTTCCGCGCCTGCGTAGACCGTGCGCTTCTCGCAGGGCGCGTACTCCTGCTCGTGGACGGCCTCGACGAAATCTCGGATCCGGGTGATCGAGCTGCCTTTGTCTGTACCTTGCGCACCGCTCTCCAGGCGTACCCCGGCACCTCCGTGGTGGTCACGTCGCGCGAGGCCGGCTTCCGCCATGTGGCCGCGCACCTTGCCCCTGTGTGCACCTATGCAACCCTCTCACCATTCGACGCGGACGACATCCGGCGTCTGAGTGTCGCCTGGCATCGAGAAGTGGTCGGCGACTCGGAGAAAGTGCGGAGCGATGCCGAGCAGCTGGCCGCGACCATCGCGAGAAACGATCGAATCCAGATCCTGGCTGTGAACCCGCTTCTGCTCACCACGCTTTTGCTCGTGAAGCGATGGGTTGGCTCCCTCCCGACTCGAAGGGCGGTCCTCTACGGAAAGGCCGTCGAGGTCCTGCTCATGACATGGAACACAGAAGGTCACGATCCCATTCCCGATGAGGAAGCACTCCCGCAGCTGTGCTACGTTGCCTCTGCAATGATGATCGCTGGGGTACAGAAGATCAGCCGTCCCCGACTTGCCGCGCTGATTCAGGAGGCGCGCGACTCGATGCCGACGGAACTCGGCTATGTGAAAGGCACGGTGGAAGAGTTCATTCATCGTGTCGAAGACCGTAGCAGCTTGCTCATGATGACCGGGCACGACGTAGAAGGTGGCCGACTTGTTGAGTTCTTCGAATTCCGACATCTCACTTTCCAGGAATTCCTCACGGCGAGAGCAATGGTGGATGGCTGGCATCCGGGAAGGCAGCAGAAGGACACGCTCGTTTCCGTTCTCGAGCCGCATCTCGAGGAAGAGAAGTGGCTCGAAGTCATCCCGCTTGCCGCGGTGCTGGGCGGAAAGGCGACTGAGGAGTTAATCCAACAACTGACGCGAAGGCTCTCGGCTCTCAATGCCAAAGAGCCTTCAGGTTCCAGACCTTCCGCTCTCGCTTCCGCACTCGGCCATTGCTTGGCCGATGAGGCGGCTGCCCGACCGAAGACGATCCGCGCTGCAATGCGCGAACTAGTGCGGTCAGCGAACGCTTTCCATCCAGAGGATGTTATCTCGCTAATCGCTCGAGGCCGCTATGGAGCGGACTTGCGAGATGAGGCTGGTAAAGAATACCTCGCAGCGGCGGCGGACCTTCTCGCTATCGGATCTGTGCTTTCGGCGACGGTTTGGTCGCAGACGGTTCAGTCTACCGACGCCACTGAATACTTGCAGGCGGCGGTGAAGCTAACCACGTTGTTAGAGAGTCCCGAGTGCCTTGCCCGGTGCGAGGGAGCACTCGGACTTCTCAAGTTGGGCTTCGCGCTTCGAGACAAACGGTCTGAGCTCGATCGCGCGGACTTTGTCCAATTCCTGGAGGCATGGAAAGCGGCGCTCGTATCGATGCTCTTTGGGAATGAGCCAGCGGAACAATTCGCCGCCGCCTGGGGTGTGGGTGTGCTTAGCCAAGTCTGGAACGAACCCCCGCCGGTCGAACCGGACTTACTCGCACGGCTCTTTACACTTTGGCGGACCTCCTCCGAAGTCAACACGCGACTTGTGGCCTCATTTGCGCTTGCATACCAGCCGCTAGGCGAACGTGACGACCTTCGGCGGTTTGCGACCATCCCGAAAAACGAGTGGCTGAGCCTGCTCTTGAACTATGAGCAAATAGACGACGATTCTCGAGATTCCATCGAGCGATACGGAAAATCCGCCGCACTCATTGTCGCCTGGTACATGCGTGAGCCGTGGAGCGATGCCGAAATCCTCGAACGAGCGCGCGCGCTCTTAAAAGGAGGATCGTTCGTGGTATCAGCCGACTCCCCAATTCGTCGACTCCTGGCCCACCTGAGCGAAAAGACCTAGCAACGGCATCGGCAAGAAATGGGCGCGCGAGCGTCGGGAGCATTGGGGGGTGTGGGTCAGAAATGAAAACCGTCAGCGTGATCGACAGCGGCGCCCTTTGCGCCGACGACGGCGGCCTCAATAGCCTGATCGAGAACTTTAGCACGCAGTGTATTGAGCTTGCCGGGCCCTTTGGCTTGACCCACGGCCGTTCAGTGACGCTTGGGGCGAACGCGGAGGAAATCGATGCCGCGGGGGAATGACTCTCTGCTCCGGAGCCGTGTACTCAGTCTGCAAGTCCAGTCGCAGACCTCACGCGCAACTCGCAACTCATTACCGTCCCGTCGTGAAATCCCATTCCTTCACGAACGCCTCGCCATTCACCTTCGCCGTCACTTTCACGTGGTACTTCGTGGCGCCGGACAGCGGGTTCTTCGGAATGAAGCAAATTGCCTCGTTCGGGAAATCCGACCGTGCCGGCTTCTCCGGGCTCGACAGGTAGCCGTCGACCCGGACGCCGTCCGCCGAACGCAACTCGACGTCCGCGTCCGTGATCGTCTCGCCGTCCACCCACGCTAGCGTCACCGGCATCCCGGCTTCTTCGTCTTCGCCCTGCGGAATCGGATCCGGGCTCTCGTTATCGAAGTTCAGCTGTACGTTCGTGGCCTTGTCCGCCGGATACCCGATGACACGGGGGACCTTCTCGTCCTTTTCGCCCTTGCCCGAATAGTCGATCACGCACCGTCCGCGCCCCCAGCCACCGCCGCTGGCCAGCTTCGCGTATCCGATCCCCACCTTTTTCAGGTCGGGATGCAGCAGCGGAATCCGGTGGTAAAACGTGCCGAGCATCCCCTTCATCGCCTGCGGAGGCGGAGACATCCCGATGTCGCTCTGACGCCCGGCCCTCGCCCCCTCCTCCGTGTATCCGGGCAGACTCGGGTCCTCGTTGTGGGATCCCAGCCCGCGCGTCGAAGGATGGGCGTCGTTCTTGATCAGGTAGTCGGCGTGCTTCTGCGCGCCGTCCGAAAGATCTTTCCCCAGCTCCGCCGGCCCGATCTTGCACTTCTTCCTCTCGCGATTCAGCAGGTCCACCGCGGCCTGCATCGGCCCGGTCGAATTCTTTTTCACCGCTTCGAAATCCTCGGCCCGCGAAATCGCCTCCGCTTCCTCCCCCTCCAGCCCCTTCGACTTCGCCCAGGCCGCCAGGTCGCGCCACTTCTTCGACATCGTCTTCTTCATTCCGGCCAGCCCGTTCGCGTACGTCGCCGCGTCCGCCGCCGACGCCCGGCTCACGACGAGATCCGCACGCTGCTCGGCCTTCGCCAGGTGCTCCGCCCCGTCCTTGTTGTCCGGAAAGAAATCCATCACCGCGGACCAGTGCTCCACCGCTTCCTTCCACATCTTCGCGTTCTCGCAATGCGTCGCGAGCGAGACGTGGCTCAGGCCCTCTTCGTCCGCGAGCTTCTTCGCCCGCTTGGCGTACTCGGAAGCGGCGTCCTCGGCCAGAAGGAGAGTCGCCGTGGAAGCGAGAAATGCGAGAGCGATAAGGCGTTTCATCAGTCTCTCCCGTCAATGAGCCGGATGAGGGGAACCCTCCGGCGCGAATTCCGACGATACCCGAAAATCACTTTCTCCACGCGTCGTGTTCGTGGGTCCCGGTCGTGAAGCTCCAGCTTTTCGCCAGGGGCTTGCCCTCCAGCGTGGTCTTCGCGTTTACCTCGACCTTTGCGTTCGGCGGCAGCACTTCCTTCGGGATAAAGCAGAGCGAGTTGCCGTTTCCATGATCCTTCCGCGCCGGTTTCTGACGCGTTGTGAAGTACCCCTCGACGGCCGTTCCGTTCACTTTGACTTCCATCTCTCCGCCCGTGATCTGCCCCTCCCCGAACCACGACAGCGTGATCGCTTCCCCGTTCTTGTGGTCCTCCCCCGCGGGAATCGGATCGGGCAGTTCGTCGTCAAAGGCGCGCTGCACATCGGTCGCTCCCGGCGCGGGATAAGCCACGAGTTGAAGGAGCTTGTCGTTCCTGGGCCCGACGCCGGTTCCGCAGTCGATGACGCACCAGCCAAGATCCGTGGCCCCGGGCTTCGTCGCCCAGCCGATGCCGACTTTCTTGAGGTGCGGACTCAGAAGCGGAATCCGGTGATAGAAAGTTCCCAGCATGTTGATCATGCTCGCCACGGGGGGTACCTGGCCGATGTCGCTCGCTCCCCCGGCGCGCTGCCCCTCCGGCGTGTACCCCGGCAGCGCCGGGTCCTCGTTGTGCGCGCCCAGGCCTTCCGTCGAAGGATGCCCCTCGTTTTTCACCAGGTATTCCGAGTGGCGTTGCGCCCCCGCCGACACCGTTGCGCTGAAGACGCACGGCGGGAGCCCGCACTTTTTCCGGTACTCGTTCAGTGCGTCGACCGCCTTTTTCCGCTCGTCCCCGTCCGGGTACAGCGCTTCGTAGAACTTCTTCGACTGCGGCGCCTCGCCGATCCCCATCCCCTCGTCCAGCCGCTCCGCCATCCCGGCGATCCGCTCCGCCTCCTCGCGCAGCCCCTTCCCCGCCGCCCAGATCGCCAGCTCCCAGTACTTTTTCGACATGTCCTTCCCGAGCGCCGCCTGCCCCGCGCGGTATACCTCCTGCTCCCCTTTCGCCGGGCGCGCCTGCGAAATCTCCGCCATCTCCGCGGCCTTCTTCGCCTTCTCCTTCACCGTCAGGTTGTCGGGCGCCAGCTCGATCAGCCGCGCATACTCCGCGTTCGCCTCCTTCCACATCTTGCACTTCTCACAGTGCTCCGCCAGCGGCAGCCGCCGCGTCGCTTCCTCGAACTGAAGCTTCTTCAGGCGGTCGGCGAGGTCCGAAGAGTCGTCGGCGAAAACGGAAGCAGCGAAGGCGAAAGCCAACGGCAACCACAGAAAGCACAGAGAAAACAATCTCTCTCTGTGCCCTCTGTGGTCGGCCGGTGGCTGGTGTCGCATCGAAGCAGTTCCCTCGGGAAGTTTACGTTGAAGGGGGCCCCAGCGTGGGGGACGATCTGAAGATGAGATCGTTACGTACCGTATTCGCCGTCCTTGCGGTGTTTCTCGCCGCCTGCGGCCCACCGCAAAAAAAGGACGCCGGCGCCGCAAAAACCGAGGAGCCCCCCGTGCCGCACAAGCACACAAACCGCCTGGCGAAGGAGAAGAGCCCGTACCTGCTTCAGCACGCTCACAACCCGGTGGACTGGTTTCCGTGGGGAGAAGAAGCGTTCGCAAAGGCGAAGAAGGAGGGCAAGCCGGTCTTCCTGAGCGTCGGGTACAGCACGTGCCACTGGTGCCACGTCATGGAGCGCGAAAGCTTCGAGAACGAGGACACCGCGAAGATCCTGAACGCGCATTTCGTGTCGATCAAGGTCGACCGCGAGGAGCGGCCGGACGTGGACGAGATTTACATGGAAGCGGTGCAGGCGATGAACAACGGCGGCGGCGGGTGGCCGATGAGCGTGTTCCTGACGCCGGAAGGCAAACCGTTTTTCGCGGGGACGTATTTCCCGCCGGACGATCGCCACGGCCGGCCGGGATTCCCGACCCTGCTGGACCGTATCCGGACGTTGTGGACCGAGAAGCGGGACGAGATCGAAAAACAGGGCGACATGCTCGTGGAGTTCCTTGCCAATTCCGGAAAGCCGGACGGCCCGACGGATCTCGACGCGAAGCTCCTCCCCGCGGCCGTGAAGCAGATGCTCGACCGTTTTGACCCCGACAACGGCGGATTCGGCACTTCGCCGAAATTCCCCCCGGCCATGGCGCTCGGCTACCTGCTCCGCGAGGCCCGAAACGACAAGGCCGCGATGCAGGCCGTGACGAAGACTCTCCCATGGCGCGAGGCGGCATGTACGACCAGGCCGGCGGCGGTTTCGCGAGGTACTCGACCGACGAGCGCTGGCTCATCCCGCACTTCGAGAAAATGCTCTACGACAACGCGCAGCTCGCGCGCGTCTACGCCGAAGCGGCCGTCGTGACGGGGAACGCGTATTACGAACGCATTTCGCGCGAGGTCTTCGACTACGCCCTCCGCGAGATGACGGCCCCCGAAGGCGCCTTCTGGTCCGCGACCGACGCGGACAGCGAGGGAGAAGAGGGTAAGTTCTTCGTCTGGACCCCGGCTGAAATTGCGGAAGTCCTCGGCAAGCATGACGGAGCCGCGTTCTGCGCGTATTTCGGCGTCACGAAGGAGGGCAATTTCGAGCACGGCGCGTCCGCTCTCCACGTCCCGGAATACGACGAGGCGAAGGAACGGCGCTTCAAGCCCGCGAAGGCGAAACTCTACGAAGCGCGGAGGAAGCGGATTCCGCCGCACCTCGACGACAAGATCCTCGTGGCCTGGAACGGCCTCATGATTTCCGCGCTCGCATACGCCTCAGGAGCGTTGGGAGAGCCGCGTTACCGTGAATCGGCTGAGAACGCAGCGCGCTTCCTCATGACGCACTGCGTCAAAGAGGGCCGGCTCCTGCGCGGGTACCGGCAGGGCGCGATGTCGGTCACCGGATTTCTCGACGACTACGCGATGTTCTCCGCCGCGCTTCTCGACCTCTACGAGGCCACGGGGAAACTCGAGTACTTCCGCGAAGGTCGCCGTCTCGCCACGGAAATGATCCGCCTGTTCGAAGATCCGCAGGACGGTGCCTTTTTCTCGACGGCGACCGACCAGGAGAAACTCATCGCCCGCCGCAAGGACGCCTACGACGGCGCCGTTCCTTCCGGCATCTCCGTCGCCTGCATGACCCTGCTCCGCATCGCCGAATTAACGGATGATGACGCGCTGCGTCAAAAAGCCGCAAAAGCGATGGGGATTTTCCGCGAACGCCTCGAAGGGGCGGCGCTCGCCCAGCCCGAGATGCTCAAGGCGGTCGCATTCCTTCTTCGCGACCGCAGGGAAATCGTCATCAGCGGAAAACCGGGATCGCCCGATTTCGAAGCGCTCGCCGCAGCCGCAAGGAAAGCCTGGTGCCCCAATCGCGTGATCGCGCTCGCAACCGGCGCGCCGGACGAAGCGAAGGAGATTCCCCTCTTCTTCGGGCGCGAACCCGGCGAAAAGGCGCGCGCCTGGGTCTGCGTCGGCGAGACCTGCGGGCTTCCGGTCACGAAGCCGGAGGAACTGACGGGCCTTCTCCGCTGAATCCCGTTTTGCTTCCGCCCCCCGCAAAGCCCGCGCTATCCTTCGTCGCCATGAGCAGGAAGTCGAAACCCTCCCCGTCCGCCACCTCACCCGCTTCCGCGGGAATCGTCTGGTCGCCGTCGGAGAAGGCGGTCGCCGACGCCAACATCACGCGCTTCATGAGGAAGCACGGCATCGCGACCTACGAGGAGCTGATTCGACGCTGTTCCTCGGACGTCTCGTGGTTCTGGGAGGCGTGCCTGAAGGACCTGGGGGTGAACTGGCAGGCGACGTATCGACAGGTGCTGGACGATTCGAAGGGCTTCCCGTGGGCGAAGTGGTTTGTGGGCGGGCAGCTGAACATCGTCGACAACTGCCTCGACCGGCACCTCGCGAAGAGAGCCGGTCACACGGCGCTCATCGGCGTGATGGACGACGGACACGTTCGCAAGTGGACGTACCAGGAGCTGAGCGACGAAGCGAGCCGGTGCGCGGTGGCGTTGAAGGCGCTGGGAATCGGCAAGGGGGACGCGGTGGGGATCTACATGCCGATGGTGCCCGAGGTGGTCGCTGCTTTTTTCGCATGCCTGAAGATCGGCGCGGTCGCGGTCCCGATTTTCAGCGCGTTCGGCGCGAAGGCGCTCGCCGTGCGGCTGCAGGACGCCGAGGCGAAGGTGCTCATCACGGCGGACTACGGCGTGCGGCGCGGCAAGGCGGTGGCGATCAAGAAAGAAGCGGATGAAGCGGCGAAGGAATGCCCGCTGCTCGCGCACATGATCGTGCTTCGGCGGCTCGGCGCGGATTGCCCCTGGACGCCGCTTCGCGACCTGTGGTGGCACGACATCGTCGGCCGCGCGGTGACGCGCTGCGAGACGGCGACGCTCGAAGCGGAGGACCGGGCGCTCATCATCTACACGAGCGGCACGACGGGAAAGCCGAAAGGAACGGTTCACACGCACGTCGGCTGCCTTGCGCAGATGGCCAAGGAGCTCGGCTATTATTTCGACGTCAAGCCGGACTCCGTCTTTTTCTGGGTCACCGACATCGGCTGGATGATGGGCCCCTGGGAAATGATCGGGGTCACGTTTTTCGGCGCCACGTTCGTCATCTACGAAGGGGCGCCGGATTACCCGGAGCCCGACAGTCTCTGGGACATCGTCGAGCAGCAGCGCGTCACACACCTCGGGATTTCGCCGACCGCGATCCGGCTGCTCATCACCTACGGCGAGGAGTGGATCAAGCGTCACGACCTCTCCACCCTCCGCATCCTCGGCTCCACCGGCGAAACCTGGGACCCGGAGTCCTGGTCCTGGTATTTCAGGCAGATCGGCGGATCCCGGTGCCCCGTCATCAACATCAGCGGCGGCACGGAAATCGTCGGCTGCCTCCTCTCCCCGCTCCCCATCACCTCCCTCAAGCCCTGCACCCTCCGCGGCCCGGGCCTCGGCATGGACGTCGACGTCTTCGACGAGTCCGGCCAGCCGATCCGCGGCGGCATCGGCCACCTTGTCTGCAAGAAGCCCGCCCCTTCCATGACCAAGGGCTTCCTCAAAGACCCCCAGCGCTACCTCGAGACTTACTTCTCCAGGTGGCCCAACGTCTGGTATCACGGCGACTGGGCCAAGATCGACGAGGACGGCTTCTGGTTCCTCTTCGGCCGCTCCGACGACACGATCAAGATCGCCGGAAAACGCACCGGGCCCGCCGAGGTCGAATCCGCGCTCATCGAGCACCCCGCAGTCATGGAGGCAGCGGCGATCGGCGTGCCGCACGACATCAAGGGCGAGGCTCTCGTCTGTTTTGCGGTGCTGAAGAAGGGGTTCGAGCCGAATGACGCGCTGCGTCAGCAGCTCTCCGACCAGGTCGTCAAACACCTCGGCAAAACACTTCGCCCCGAACTCGTGAAATTCGTCCGCATGCTTCCGAAAACCCGCTCAGCGAAGATCGTCCGCGGCGTGATCAGGAAGAAGTGGCTGGGACAAGACCTGGGAGACGTCGCCAGCGTCGACAATCCCGACGCGATCGAGGAAATCCTTCGCGCAACCTGACCCGACCGGAGTCGCGTCCTGCCGACCCAGTCCGCCCTCAACTCCCGACCCCCGACTCAGAACTCCCGGCTATCCTGAATGCGCGAACTCATCCTCGACGAAATCTGCCGGCTGCCGGGCCGCGGGCTCGAACTCGGAATCCGCCCGGACGGGCGCCTCCACACCGTCACCGGGGACACCGATCTGAAGAAGCCCGGCCTCATGGGCTCGACCTGGACGACGTTCGACCTGGCGGGCGACATCATCGACGAACGCCGCTTCCATGGCCCGATCTGGCTGCCGGTCTTCTGGAAGGGAAATACGCTGACGGCGATCGTCGACTCGCGGCAGGCGGAGCGCGGGCACTACCAGCACCGGTCGAGGCTCGTGCTGCTCGGCGACGGCGAGCCGCAGGCGCTCGAAGAATTCGACTGGGAGTGCTACGCGGACCGCCCCAACGCGATCGGAGAGAACCTCTGGATCGGCGTTTCGCGCGGCACCGGTCCCGGCCACATGTCGTTCGCGTGGCGCTGGGACGGGAAAGAGATTCACCGTTTCCCCATCGGCCGCAAGATGGACTGGATGTCGACGCCGGTGGAGGTTTCGGCGGGCGTCCTGGCGGCGGAGGTCGAGTCGCTGATGTTGAAGGAGGAAAAGGCCGGTGCAGTCTGCTTCCTCGCGGACGGCAAGCCCGTCACCAAGACGCCGTGGATCCCCGGCGGCGGCGAAATGGCGGGAAAGGTCTTCTGGATCCGGGAAAGGCTCTGGGTCCACACCAGTCGCGGCGTGCTCGAGTGCTTCACCTTCGAGGGAAGCAAGCTCGCCCACCGGCGAGTCCCCCTCTTCCTGGGTCCGGCGTCCGGCCTCTCCCGCGACGCCCCCGCACGCCTGGCCCTCTACGAACTCCTCGGCGAGTCCGCCGTCGCCCAGTTCGAACCCGAATCGCGCCTCGAATGGGTCATCCCCGTCGACGACGGCGCCCTGATCGGCTACTGGTATTTCAGGAAGTTCACCATCCGCCGGGTCAGGGCAAACGGGACCGCGGAAGCGGAGATGACGATGCCGCGCGGAGGCGTCGCGATGCGAAAGCCGGTGTCGCACCCGCTTGCCGGCGTCATCGGTCTCGTCTCCGACGGGACCGTGGTGAGCATCGAGGAGAAGCGCGGGACGAGCACGTCGATCCTGCCGGCGGTCGGCCGATAGATCCGGCGCTTACCGCAGTATTTCCGCCAGGTTTTCGACGAGGAAGCGCGACCAGGTCTCCATTCTTCCCGCGAGCGGAAGCAGTTCTGAGACCTCACGGAACCCGCCCTCCATCATCTCCGTCTCTCGCACCCTGACGTCCTCCGTCGCGGCGACGACTTCGAAAACCAGGCCGAAGTGCACCGATCCGACCGGCGAGGAATCGTCGTTGATGTAGCCGACTGGACGGATTCTCGTTTCGGCACGGAGGTCGAGTTCCTCGTCCAGCTCGCGCTGAAGCCCGCGCTCCACGATTCCGTCGAGCCCGCCGTCGGGATTGATGTGGCCACCGACACCGATGGAAACCTTGTTGTGAAGCCGCTTCTCGGTCTGCTTCGCGAGCCGCGTCAACGTCAGGATGCGTTTCCCGCAGCGGACCATCGCATACGGGATGATCTGCTTGAGCGAAGGATCTTCCTCGGCGGGCGGGCGGTCGACGAAGCGTGCGAAGCGGGCGATGCGGTCGCGGTAGAACCCGAGGTTGTGCGTGTCGAAACCGTGCGGGTTGTGCG
Source organism: Planctomycetota bacterium (assembly GCA_009773755.1). GTDB lineage: Bacteria > Planctomycetota > MHYJ01 > WSZJ01 > WSZJ01 > WSZJ01. The sequence continues at coordinate 16,945 of WSZJ01000018.1, forward strand.
TGAGGCCGAAGAGGTCGGCGCGGGGAACGACGAGGACTTGCTCGACCATGGCAGGCTCCGGGAACGGGGCGGGGAGAGATCGCTCGATTCTGGATGAACAGCGGCCCGGATTCAAATTTTGGGGGACCGGACTTACCTCTCCTTGAGCCACTTCACCATGAAATCGGTCGCCGCCTCGTCCACCTTCCTGTCCGGGTCCGCGGAGTCTCCCACGTCGCCGTTGATCTTCTTCATGAGCATGTGGTCCAGCCCCGCGAGTTTGAGGAACGTGACGTCCTTTTTCGCGTCGGTCAGCGCCTTGGCGAGCGCTTCCCCGTCGGACACCGGGATCTGGGAATCCGCATCTCCGTGGAGCACGAGCACGGGGCCCCTGGCCTTCGCGGCGAGCTGAATCGTGTCGTAGTTCATCATGTCGCGGAAAATAGAGCGCATGTACCCCATGTTCTCGAACTCCTTGGGGACCGGGGGCGACTTCCAGACTTCGATGGTCTTGTCCAGCCAGAGCCGCTGCAGCTCGAGGTCCCGTTCGGTCTTCGCCTTTACGATCTCCGCCGACACGCCCTGCCGCTCCCATTCCGATTTTCCCTGCTGGAGGAAGATCTCGCCGAACAGGCGCCCGTGGGGGCCGATGACGACGGCGAAATCGGCATCGCCGTTGGCCAGGAGCTGAAGAGCGATGAGCGAGCCCTCGCCGTGGCCGATGACGCCGACTTTGCCGCCCTGGAGCCCGGCCTGTTTCCGTGCCCAGGTGAGGACCGCGCGCGCGTGAAGAATGAAATCGGAAATGGATTCGTCGTCGCGGCCGGGGGTGCTGAATCCTGTGCCGGGATCGTCCGTCGTGATGACGGCGACGCCTGCACTTCGGATGGCGCGGGCCCAATCACGGTGGTGGTTCCAGAAAATCTGCGCACCGGGCGGGTTTCCATTCCGGTCCTGGGGTCCGGAGTCGCCGATGACCAGCACGGTGGTGAAAGGCCCCTGTCCGGGCGGCTGCCAGAGAGAACCTGAGACCAGGGCACGATTATCCATCACCTGGATGTCGCGAGTGGCCGGATCATTGACGACGACATCGGCGCGACGCACGCCCGGATAGCCGTAACAGCCGCGACGGATCGCGACAAGGCCGTAACTCGGAATCTCGACGCGCAGCAGGAATCCCTCCGGGTCGAACCAGAGATTCGCGCCGAACGCGCCGGTTGTGACGAGCACGCGCTCGCAGAGGAAACTGCCGAGCGGGGTTTCGATCTTCGCGGGGACGGGGTCGGAAATGCGGAGTTCGGCGACGCGCGCGGTGTCCGGATCGAGGGATTGCAGCGCCTTGATGCCGGGGACCAACCCAATGTGGGCAAAGTGCGACATGATCCGCTTGTCGAGGACCATTCCGTTGATGGGAAGCGGGACCACGATCGGGCCGAGGTTCTGGTTGTTGGGCCCCTTGAACGTCCACGTGCACTGGCCGCCGTCGAACTTCACCTCGGTCGAGCCGGGCCCGGTCGGGAACTTGGCGCGAAGGTCATAGGACTTCAGCCCACGCTGCCCATAAGTAGCGACGGGATAAAACGTCCACACTTCGGAGCCGTCGCGACCGTCCGGCAGAGCCAGAGTCGCGACGCCCTGGATCTCGACATCGCCGTTGCCCGCTCGAGTGATCGTGAAGCTCTCCACGGCACGCCGGCTCATGCCCTGGAAGACGTCGAAGGTCCCTTTGTCGATGACGACCGCGGGGCCGGGAGGAGGAGGAGGACCCTGGGCGCACGAAATCGCAGCCGAAAGCGCCAAGGCTGCGCACGAGAGGTGGAAGGTTCTCATGGTTAAGGAGTTAGCTCACGGGAGAAACGGTGCGGGCGGATGATTAAGTTTCTTAATTTGACGGGACCGTGTCAAGCGACGATTGGCGTGGTGAGTCTCCGCACTCCAATTTGTATCTGTCAACGCAAAGTCGTTCCCTGCGATTCTCCATCGCCCCCCTCAAACGTAGACGCCCTTCCCCCTCCCCTTATAATTCCACGAACTTCGCTGCTCGACCCGCTCACCATGCTCCACGACTACGGCCCCCTCGCCCTCTACGCCCTGCTCGCCGTCCTGACCGGCGCAGGGGCCATCATCGCCTCCTCCCTCATCGGGCCGAAGCGCAAGGGCAAGGGCAAGTCCGAGCCGTACGAATGCGGAGTCCCCCTCCTCGACTCCGCCCAGGGCCGCTTCAACGTCCGCTACTACCTCGTCGCGCTCTTCTTCATCCTCTTCGACATCGAAACCGTCTTCCTCATCCCCTGGGCCCTCATTCACAAATCGCTCGGCGTCGCCGGCCTGGTGGAAATGGGGATCTTCGTCGGCGTGCTCGCCGCGGGGCTGGCGTACGTCTGGAAACGGGGAGCCCTCGAATGGGATTAGAGAAAATCCTCGGCGACGGCGTCCTCGCGACCCGCGTGTCGGCCCTCGTGAACTGGGCCCGGCAGAACGCCCTATGGCCGATGCCGTTCGGGACTGCGTGCTGCGCGATCGAAATGATGGCGACCCTGTCGTCGCGCTTCGACATGAGCCGCTTCGGCTCCGAAGTCATCCGGTTCTCGCCGCGGCAGGCGGACCTCATGATCGTGTCCGGGCGGATCTCGATAAAAATGATGCCGGTGCTGCTGAAAATCTGGGAGCAGATGCCGGAGCCGAAGTGGTGCATCTCGATGGGGGCGTGCGCGTCCTCGGGGGGCGTGTTCGACACCTATACGCTGATCCAGGGCGTGGACCAGTTCATCCCGGTGGACGTGTACATCCCGGGGTGCCCGCCGCGGCCGGAGAACCTGATCGACGGCGTGCGCAAGATCCAGGAGATCGTCTCGAAGGAGAAGATCTCCGACACGAAGCATGGAAGCTGAGCGTTGAAATCGAGCGACCCCGTCGTCACGCGGTTCAAAGAGAGGTTCGGCGACGAAATCCTCTCGGTGGAGGAATTCCGCGGACAGGTCGCGATTTCGGTGAAGTCGGCGCGCGTCCTCGACATTCTGCGCGCGCTTCGCGACGACGCCGAGTGCCCGTTCGACATGCTCGCCGACCTCACCGCGGTCGACTACCTCCGGCTCGACCACCCGGAACGCTTCGCCGTCGTCTACCAGCTCTATTCCCTGCTGCGGAACGAACGGATTCGGATCAAAGCGTACGTCGGCGAGGCGCGCTGCGAGATCGAATCCGCCCAAGCCCTGTGGGGTGATGCGAACTGGCTCGAGCGCGAAGTCTGGGACCTCTACGGAATCCGCTTCCTCAATCATCCCGACCTGCGCCGGATCCTGATGCCGGACAACTACACCGGGCATCCGCTCCGGAAGGACTACCCGCTCAAAGGCCGCGGAGAGCGCTCGAATTTTCCGAAGTACACGGTGGAGGAGCCGTCATGAGCGCGGCGACACCGGTGGTTGCGGGAAAAGGGACGCTGGGAACGCGCACGATGAAGCTGAACATCGGGCCTCAGCATCCGGCGACGCACGGGACGCTGCATCTCGAGTGCGAAGTGGACGGAGAGGTCATCGTCGACGTGATCCCGCACATCGGCTTCCTTCACACGGGGTTCGAGAAGCTCGCGGAGTACCGCAGCTACAACCAGTTCATCACGCTCTCGGACCGGCTGAACTACATGAGCTCGCTCAACAACAACATCGGCTTCGCGATGGCGGTCGAGGAGCTGCTGGGAATCGAGATCACGCCGCGCTGCCGCGTGCTGCGCGTCATCATGGCGGAGCTCGGGCGCATCGGCGACCACGCGCTCTCGATCGGCCTGCAGGCGATGGACCTCGGCGCGTTCTCGATCATGCTCTGGACGTTTGTCGAGCGCGAAAAGCTGTACGACATCTTCGAAGCGGTGACCGGCGGGCGGCTGACGACGAGCTGGACGCGCATCGGCGGGCTGTCGCGCGACGTGCCGGACGATTTCGTTCCCGCGGTGAAGAAGTTCGTCGACTACTTTCCCGGCGTCGTCGACGAGATCGAGAAGATGCTGAACAGAAACCGCATCTTCCTGAAGCGCACCATCGGGGTCGGCGCGCTGTCGAAGCAGGACGCGATTTCGCACGGGCTCACGGGACCGCTGCTGCGGGCCTGCGGTGTCGCCTACGACATCCGCAGGGCGAACCCGTACCTCGGATACGAGAAGTACGATTTCGACGTCCCGACGGCGCCCGACGGCGACGTGTACTCGCGCTACAAGGTCCGCATCGCGGAGCTGCGCCAGTCGCTGCGGATTCTCGAGCAGGCGATGGAGAACATCCCCTCCGGCCCCGTAACCGCGCTCGACACGAAATTCGCCCTTCCCGACAAGTTCAGCATCTACAACGACATGGAAGCGCTGATCCACCACTTCAAGCTCATCATGCACGGCCACGGATTCAAACCGCAGGCGGGCGAGATTTACTCGAGCACGGAGGGCCCGAACGGCGAACTCGGATGGTTCATCGTGAGCGACGGGACGCGCAACCCGTACCGGCTGCGATGCCGGCCTCCGAGTTTCATCAATTACACGGCGATGCCGAAGATGGTGCGCGGCCAGATGATTTCCGACCTCGTGGCGGTGATGAGCTCGATCAACGTCATCGCCGGGGAGCTCGATCGATGAGCTTCACCTTCACGCCCGAGCGGCGCGCAAAGCTGGACGCGCTCATCCTGCGCTACCCGAAAAAGCAGGCGGCGCTTCTCCCCGCTCTTCGGATGGCGGAAGAGCAGGCCGGGTGCGTGGACTTCGACGCGATGGAGCACGTCGCGGAGATTCTCGACGTTTCGCCTGCGAAGGTGCTGGGAGTGTTCACGTTCTACACGCACTACCGCCGGCCGGGGACGGGGAAGCACCTCGTCCAGGTCTGCGCGACGCTGCCGTGCGCGCTTCGCGGCGCCGAAGCCGTCTTCGACAAGTTTGCGGCCGAGCTCGGCATCGGACAGGACGAGACGACGAAGGACGGGATGTTCACGCTCAAGAAAGTCGAGTGCCTCGCTTCGTGCGGCTCCGCCGTCTGCGTGCAGGTGAACGACGACTATCACGAGAACCTGACCGCCGAGACGGTGCCGGACCTGATCCGGAAGCTGAAGGAGTCGCGGTGAGCCTCCCGGCCTACGAACCCGTCCTGCTCAAGTATGCCAACCAGCGCGGCATGCACACGCTCGAGGCGTATCTGGCGCACGGCGGATACGCGGCGGCGAAGAAGGCGCTGGGGATGAAGCCTTCCGAGGTCATCCAGGCGGTGAAGGACTCGGGATTGCGGGGGCGTGGCGGCGCGGGATTCCCGACGGGCATGAAGTGGGGATTCGTGCCTTCCCCGGAAAAAGTCCCGGGGCCGCGCTACCTCTGCGTAAACGCCGACGAGTCGGAGCCGGGAACATTCAAGGACCGTTACATCATGGAGGGCGATCCCCATCAGCTCCTGGAGGGGATCATCATCACCTGCTTCGCCATCGGGTCTAACACCGCCTATGTCTACATCCGCGGCGAGTTCGCGCTCGGCGCGAAAATCATGGAGAAGGCGATCGAGGAGGCTTACCGCCACGGCGCCTTTGGCGCGAACGTCCTGGGAAGCGGCTTCAAGCTCGAGTGCACTCTGCACCGGGGCGCGGGTGCCTACATCTGCGGCGAGGAAACGGGGCTGCTGACCTCGCTGGAAGGCGGTCGCGGCTATCCGCGCATCAAGCCTCCCTTCCCCGCCGTCGTCGGCTTGTTCGGCCAGCCCACGATCGTCAACAACGTCGAGACGCTCGCGAACGTCCCGCACATCATCGAACGCGGCGCCGCCTGGTTCAAGGCGATCGGCCCTTCCGACGACCCCGGGCCGAAGCTCTACTGCATCAGCGGCCACGTGAAGAAGCCGGGGTACTTTGAAGGCCCCATGGGAGTCACGATCCGTTCGCTCATTCACGACTACGCCGGCGGCATGATCGACGAGCGCCCGCTCAAGGCGATCATCGCGGGCGGCTCTTCCTGCCCCTGGATCGCCCCCGACAAGATCGACACGCCGCTCGGCTTCGAGAGCCTGAAGAAGGTCAAGACGATGTTCGGAAGCGCCGGGACGATCATCCTGAACGATTCAGTCTGCGTCGTCGACGCGATGTGGAACATCCTGCGCTTCTACGCTCACGAATCGTGCGGCCAGTGCACTCCGTGTCGCGAAGGGTGCGGGTGGCTGGCGAAGATTTTCGAGCGGATCGAGAAGGGCGGAGGCCGGGAAGACGACATCGCGACGATTCTGGAAATCTGCGACAACATGCGCGGCAAGACGATCTGCGTGCTGGCGGACGCGGCGGCGTGGCCGGTGCAGAGCATTCTGGACTTGAAGAACTATCCGGATGCGGCGGTTTTCCGGCCGGAGGTGGAAGCGCACATCCGGGAGAAACGGTGCCCGCTCGGGAAGCACAAGGCGGTGCATGCGGAGATGGTGAAACAGAAGGGGAAGATTTCGCCGAGGCTGGTGGTATGAAAGCAACGGCCACGACAACTCCAAATCCCAACTCCAACCCCAAATCCCAATCTTCAACCGGGGCGATTTCCTTGGAATTTGGAGTTGGAGTTGGGATTTGGAGTTCGTCGTTCGTCTCGCGGAGAGCGGACTGATGCCCATCAACTTCACGATCGACGGTAAGCAGGTCCAGGGCGAAAAGGGCGAAACCGTCCTTCCCGTCGCCCTCCGCAACAACATCGACGTCCCTTACTTCTGCTATCACCCCGGCCTCTCGCTCTCCGGCAACTGCCGCATGTGCCTCGTGAGAGTCACCCCGGCCGCGCCGCCGCCACCCAAGCCGGGACCCGACGGAAAATTGCCTCCCGCCCCGCCTCCTCCCCGCTCGATGCTCGCGATCTCCTGCATGACCCAGATCGCCGACGGCATGACCGTCGACACGAAAACCCCGGACGTCCTCAGGGCCCGCGAAGGCGTCATGGAATTCGAGCTCATCAATCACCCGCTCGACTGCCCCACCTGCGACCAGGCGGGCGAATGCTTCCTCCAGGACCACTCCTACCAGCACGGCCGCAGCCACGGTCGCTTCTACGAAGAACGCCAGATGAAGCACACCAAGTCCCTCGGCCCGACGATTTCGATCTGGGGCAGCCGCTGCATCGTCTGCTCGCGCTGCGTCCGCTTCACCGACGAAATCACCGGCACCGGCGAACTCTGCATCGTGAATCGCAGCGACCATTCCGTCGTCGACGTCTTCCCCGGCAAGCCTCTCGACAATGCGCTCTCCATGTGCGCCGAGGATGTCTGCCCGGTCGGCGCGCTCATCAGCGAGGACTTCAAGTTCAAGGCGCGCGTCTGGTTCATGAAAGAACAGAAAACGCTGTGCGCCGGATGCTCTGTCGGCTGCAACGTCGTGGCCGAGCAGGTGAACGAGGAAATCGCCCGCCTCAAGCCGCGCGAGAACCTCGCAGTCAACGACTGGTGGATGTGCGACGCAGGCCGTCTCTCGTACAAACAGCACGCGCTCCCCGGACGGCTCGTCGAAGCGCGCGTCGACGGCAAGGCCGTGACGCGGGCCGAAGCGGTGCTCGCGGCGTGGCAGCGATTGTCGGCGGCGGGCGGAGCCGTCGCCGGGCTCGTCAGCCTCTGGAATACGAACGAGGAGATGTTCCTCTTCAGGCGCCTGATGAAACTTCTCAGCGCGGTGGCGCCGATGGGAACGCTCGAGAAGTCACACGGCGAACGGAAGCAGTTCAAGGGCGGTTTCGTGATCGAGGGCGACAGAAACCCGAATCGCGCCGGGGCCAGGGCGATCCTCGGGGACGTCGCGCTGGAGGTCGGTGCCACGGCCGTGCGCAAGGCCTTCGAGGCCGGGACCGTCAACGCCCTTCTCGTGGTCTCCGGCGCCCCGGAGCTGGCGATTTCGCCGGAGATCGAGGCGATGCTGGCGCGCGTGAAGACACTGGTGGTGCTGGACGTACTCGAATCCTCCTCGGCCGCGAAGTACGCGAAGGTCCGTCTTCCCGCGACGATGCACTGGGAACAGGACGGGACGTTCGTGAATGTTGACGGACGCGTCCAGCGTGTCCGCCCGGTCATCCAGCCGCCCGGCGACGCGGCGCCCGCGCTTGAACTTCTGCAGGAAATCGTGAACCGGCACCCGCCGGGCGGAAGCGGCGTGCTGTCGGGGGACGGCGTGTTCCGCCAGCTCGGCGCGGAGATCGAGGCGTTCCGCGAGTTGACGTACCGCGAGGTCGGGGACCTCGGCGTGCCGGCGCGGACGGCCGCGCAGGCCGTGAAAGCGTAGTTCCGGAGGGGTGGGCCGCGGGAACCGGCCCGTTGTCAAAGGGGATAAGGCCATTCGATTCTGGGACATCGCCGTCGTCATCGGCGTCTTCGCCGTCGTGATGCAGATCGTTCCGCTGCTCGTGTGGGCGGAGCGCCGCATCTCCGCGTTGATCCAGGACCGCGTGGGCCCGAACCGCGTCGGGCCCTTCGGCCTGTTCCAGCCGCTGGCGGATGCGATCAAGCTCCTGTTCAAGGAAGACGTGATCCCTGACGGCGCGGACAGATTCCTCTTCGTCCTGGCGCCCGCGCTCGCGTTTTTCCCCGCCGCGATGACCGCGACCGTCATCCCGTTCGGCGCGCCCATGCTCATCGGCGGCGAAATGCTCCAGCTCCAGGTCTGCCGCGGCAACGTCGGAATGATGCTCTTCATGGCGCTCACAGGCCTCAGCGTCTACGGCATCGCTTTCGGCGGATGGGCCTCGAACAACAAGTACGCGATGCTCGGAAGCCTCCGGGCGAGCGCTCAGGTCCTCTCCTATGAAATCGCCATGGGAATCGCGCTCGTCAGCGTTTTCATGACGTCGCAGAGCGTCGACCTCAACACCATCGTCGCCGACCAGACCGGCACGTGGATGGGGTTCGTGCCGAAGTGGAATGTTCTGAAGCAGCCGCTCGCGTTCGTGATCTTCTTCATCGCCGCGTTCGCCGAGACAAATCGGCTGCCGTTCGACCTGGCGGAATGCGAAGCGGAGCTGGTCGGCGGCTATCACACGGAATACAGCTCGATGAAGTTCTCGCTTTTCTTCCTCGCGGAATACGCGGCCATGTTCTCTTCCTGCTGCATGATCACGACGCTCTTCCTGGGCGGCTGGTCCTTCCCCGGCATGCCCGCGGGCGAAACCGGGAAACTCTTCAGCCTCCTCACCGTCGCCGTCTTCTTCACGAAGGTCGCCGTCCTCCTCTTCTTCTTCATCGTCGTCCGCTGGACCCTCCCCCGCTTCCGCTTCGACCAGCTCATGCACCTCGGCTGGAAGACCCTCATTCCGCTCGGCCTCGCGAACATCGCGGCGACCGGCGTGGCGGCGCAGCTATGAGAGACGCCTTCTTCGTCATGTTCTCGTTCCTGGCGATCCTGGGCGGGTTCCTCACCGTCTCGCGCCGGAGCCCGATGTACTCGGCCCTGTCGCTCATGATTTTCTTCGGCGCCGTCAGCGGCGTGATGATGATCCTGTCGGCGCCTTTCCTAGCGCTCATGCAGCTCATGGTGTACGCCGGGGCGATTCTCGTGCTGTTCCTGTTCGTCATCATGCTGCTCGCCCTGCGCGAGGAAGACTCCGGCGGCGAACGGCCCTGGCCGCTTCAGCTCCTCGCCGGGATCGGCTGCGCCGTTCTGTTCGGGCTCATCGCCGCGGCGGTGCTGCGCCGCGAGTTCGTCGCGTGGCAGCCGGACAAGCCCGGTTTCGGGTCGCCGGAAGAGGTCGGGAGGACGATGTTCGCGGATTTCGTGCTTCCTTTTGAAGTGGTCTCGGTGCTGATCCTCGCGGCGACGATGGGAGCGGTGGTGCTGGCGAAGAAGCACCTCGACAAGCCGGAGCCGCCGGCGCAGGGCGGATCGACCGGGACGGGAGGGGGGCACTGATGCTGACCCTCCACAATTGCCTGCTTCTCTCGGCGCTCCTGTTCGCAACGGGCGTCTTCGGCGTCATCGCGCGGCGCAACGTCCTCATCGTTCTCATGTCGATCGAGTTGATGCTCAACGGCGTGAACGTCGCGTTCGTGTCCTTCGCAAAGTTCTACCCGGGCTCGTCGCTCGCCCCGGCCGGGCATGTCTTCGTGCTTCTCACGATGGCGGTCGCCGCGGCGGAAGCGGCCGTCGGCCTTGCGATCGTGATCGCGTGGTTCCGCAACCGGAAAACGACGGACACGGATGACATGAGGAGCCTGCGCTGGTGAACGAAGCCTCCCGCTGCCTCGCGGCCGTCCCGTTCCTGTGCCTCGCCGGGTTCCTGGCGAACGGCCTCCTGGGGCGCCGTCTCGGCCGCAACGGCGGCGCTGCAGTCGGCGTCGCCGCGGCAATCGCGTCGTTCCTCTTCTCGATTCCGGTCGCGCGCGAAGTGTTCTCGACTGGAGAAGCCGTCAAGGTAGACCTGTTCGCGTGGATCGACGTCGCCGACCTTCAGGTGAAGTTCGCGTTCCTGTGCGACCGGCTGAGCGTGATCATGCTGCTCATCGTGACGGGCGTCGGGTCGCTCATTCACCTCTACAGCGCCGGCTACATGGCGCACGACGCGAGCGTGCCGCGGTACTTCTCGTACCTGAACCTCTTCATGTTCTCGATGCTCCTTCTGGTCCTCGGCGACAACCTGCTGCTGATGTTCGTCGGGTGGGAAGGGGTCGGGCTGTGCTCGTACCTGTTGATCGGGTTCTGGTTTGAGGATCCGGAGAAGGCGTATGCGGGGCGCAAGGCGTTCATCGTCAACCGCATCGGCGACTTCGGCTTCGCGCTCGGCCTGTTCGCAATCTTCATGGTCTTCCACTCGTTCGACTACGAGACCATCCGCGCGAACCTCGGGGACTCGAACATCCGTGGCCGGCTGCTGAGCACCTTCGAGCTCGGCATCCCGTTCGTCGACGTGAAGATGTCGCTCGTCTGCGCGATCACGCTGGCGCTCTTCCTCGGCGCGACCGGCAAGTCGGCGCAGATTCCGCTCTACGTCTGGCTCCCCGACGCGATGGCAGGACCGACGCCGGTTTCCGCGTTGATCCACGCAGCGACGATGGTGACGAGCGGCATCTACATGGTCTGCCGCCTCTCGCACCTGTTTGTGATGGCCCCGCCGACGATGGACATCATCGCGGGCGTCGGCGGCGCGACGGCCGTCTTCGCGGCGCTCATGGCGCTCGCGCAGAACGACATCAAGAAGGTCCTCGCGTACTCCACCGTCTCGCAGCTCGGCCTGATGTTCCTCGCCCTCGGCACGGGCGGCTTCTCCGCCGGTTTCTTCCACGTCTTCACCCACGCGTTCTTCAAGGCGCTCCTCTTCCTCGGCGCCGGTTCCGTCATCCACGCCCTCTCCGGCGAGCAGGACCTGCGCCGCATGGGAGGCCTCAAGGACCGGCTCCCCGCGACCTTCGCCACCATGCTCATCGGCACCGTCGCCATCGCCGGCATCCCGCCGTTCGCCGGGTTCTTCTCGAAGGACGAAATCCTCTGGCGAGCCTGGGAAGGCTACCTCACCGGCCGCAACATCGGGCACGGCCTGATCCTCGGCCTCCTCGGCTCCTTCGCCAGCGCCCTGACCGCCTTCTACATGTTCCGCCTCCTCACCCTGGCCTTCCTCGGCGCCCCGCGCGGCTCCGCCGAGGCTCATTCCCACGCCCACGAGTCGCCGTGGACCATGACCCTCCCGCTCACCATCCTGGCCATCTGCTCCGTCGCCGCGGGCTTCCTCAACGTCCCCCACGCCCTCCACGGAAGCGCTCACTTCTCCGCCTGGCTCCAGCCCGTCGTCGCCGCCTGGCCCGAAATCGCCACCGCAGCCCAGGCCTCCCACCATGGCGCCGAAATCGGACTCATGACCGTGTCGACGCTCATCGCGTTTGGCGGAAGCGGCTTCGCGCTGTGGATCTACCTGAAGCGCCCCGGCCTCCCTGCGGAGGTGATCCAGAAGTCCCCCGGGCTAGGCCGGGTTTACGCGGTCATCCGGGACAAGTTCTACATCGATGAGGCGTATGACCGCATCGTGGTCCGCCCCGTGAAGCTGACGGCGTTCACCCTCTGGATCTTCGTCGACGTCCTGATCATCGACACGCTCATCAATGTCGCAGCGCTGATTGCGGAAGTGATCTCCGAAGCCGCGCGGCGGCTGCAGGACGGCGCGGTCGGGACGTACGCGGTCTGGTTCCTCGCGGGGGCCATGCTTCTCCTCGGGTACTTCCTCTTCGTCCTGGGGGCCGCATGAGCGCCCCCATCCTCTCCGCCCTCCTCGTCATCCCGGTCGCCGGCGCCGCGCTGGTCGCGCTGCTGCCGCGCGAGAACGCGCGCGAAGCCAAGCTCGCGGCGCTCCTCACCGCGTTCCTCACGTTCCTCGTCTCGATCCCGCTGTGGACGCAGTTCCGCCCGGGGGACATCGGGATGCAGTTCGTCGAGACACGGGCCTGGGTGCCGGCGCTCGGCTTGACTTACAAAGTCGGCGTCGACGGGATTTCCGTTCTCCTCGTCCTCCTTACGACCCTCCTCATGCCGATCTGCGTGCTCGCGAGCTGGTCGATCAGCGACCGCGTGAAGGACTACATGGCCGCCTTCCTGATCCTCGAAAGCGCCATGATCGGTTCGTTCGTCGCCCAGGATCTGCTGCTCTTCTACGTGTTCTGGGAAGCGATGCTCATCCCGATGCTGCTCATCATCGGCGTCTGGGGCGGACGCCGCCGGGTGTATGCGGCCCTGAAGTTCTTCCTCTTCACAGTCGTCGGCTCGCTCCCGATGTTTGTCGCGATCCTCTACATTTATTTCAAGGCCGGCGCGCACACCTTCGACCTGGAGACGCTTCGAGCTTCGCTCAACCCCGCAGGCGACGCGCCGCTTCCGCTCACCGTCACCGCCGCGCGCTGGTGCTTCTTCGCGTTCGCGCTCGCGTTCGCCGTGAAGGTCCCCCTCTTTCCGCTGCATACGTGGCTCCCGGACGCGCACGTCGAAGCGCCGACCGCGGGCTCCGTCATCCTCGCTGGCGTGCTGCTCAAGATGGGGACGTACGGGTTGCTCCGCTTCGCGATCCCGATTTTCCCGGGCGCGGCCGCCGAATTCGCGCCGGCGCTGATCTCGCTCGCGGTGATCGGCGTGATCTACGGCTCGCTCATGTGCCTGGCGCAGGAGGACATGAAGAAGCTGATCGCGTACTCGTCGGTCGCGCACCTGGGATTCTGCGTGCTCGGCATGTTCGTCTGGAACGACAAGGCGCTGTCCGGGTCGATCCTCCAGATGGTGAACCACGGCATTTCGACCGGCGCGCTGTTCCTGTGCGTCGGCGTCCTCTACGAGCGCCGCCACACGCGCCTGCTCGAGGACTTCGGCGGAATCGCAAAGGTCATGCCCTGGTACGCGGCGGTGCTGATCATCGTGACGCTGAGCTCGATCGGGCTCCCGGGGACCAACGGCTTCATCGGCGAGTTCCTGATCCTGCTCGGCACCTTCGAGGCCAAAAAGGTGCCGGCGATTCTCGCTTCCACGGGCGTCGTCCTCGGCGCCACCTACATGCTCTGGATGGCCCAGCGAGTCCTGTTCGGCCGGGTCACCCACGAAGAAAACGAGAATCTCGGCGACCTTCGCGGACGCGAATGGGCCACGCTCCTCCCGCTCCTCTTCCTCATCTTCGCCATCGGCGTCGTCCCCAACGTCTTCCTCCACCGCATCGCCCCCGCAGTCGAGGATTACAATCGCCAGGTCCGCGCGGCCATCCACCACGACCAGGAGCGGCGCGCTGAAGAAAAGAGCCGCGCAGAGTTCGAGCGCCACGGGGGGGCCCGCAAATGACCCTCGGCGCCCACGACCTCCAGCTCTTCGCCCCCGTCCTCATCCTCCTCGGCTCCGCTGCGGTCGCCGTCACCGCGGACCTCTTCGCCGAAAAGATCGAGCGCGGAGCGCTCCCGTTCATCTCGCTCGGCGGCACCGTTGCAGCGGCGATTTCCCTGCTGTCGCTCTGGGGACGCAACGAAGAAGCCTTCGGCGGCGCCCTGCGCATCGACGGCCTCGCGATCGTCATGGGCCTCGCCGCGTGCGCCGCCACCGCGCTCTCGGTCCTCATGAGCGCCTCTTACGTCCGCTCCGCCGGCGTCGACTTCGGCGAGTACTACGGACTCATGCTCACCGCGGCCGCAGGCGCCGTCATCCTCGCGCAGGCCAACGACCTCATGTCCGTCTTCCTCGGCATCGAAATCATGTCCATCGCCGTCTACTGCCTCACCGGCATCACCCGCGACCGCGAAAAATCCACCGAAGCCGCCATGAAGTACTTCATCATGGGCGCCTTCTCCACCGGCTTCCTCCTCTTCGGCATCGCCCTCCTCTACGGCGCCGTCGTCACGACCGGCGGCGCGGACGGCATCCTTCAGTCGCCGTCACAGTCCGCACTCCTCCGCCTCGACGCGCTCGCCCGCGTCCCCGCCAATACCCCCCTCCTCGTCGCCGGCCTCGCCCTCTTCCTCGTCGGCGCCGCCTTCAAGATCGGCGCCGTCCCCTTCCACGCCTGGACCCCCGACGCCTACGAAGGCGCCCCCGCCCCCGTCACCGGCTTCATGGCCGGCGTCGTCAAGGCCGGCGTGTTCGCGGTACTCCTTCGAACCGCGATGGTCTCGTTCCCGTCCCCCGGCATTGACGTGGAACCGGCGTCAACGTGGTCCGGCGCGCTTGCTTTCGTTGCGGCGGCCACGATGGTCGTCGGCAACGTCTGTGCGCTGGCGCAGACGAATCTCAAACGGCTCCTCGCCTACAGTTCGATCGGACACTCCGGCGTGATCCTGGTCGGCGTCGTCGTCGCCAGCGAATCACAGAACCCCGCCCCGGCTGCCGCCGTTCTCTTCTACGTCCTCGCCTACGTGATCATGACTGCCGGGTCGTTCGGCCTCATCTCCCTGCTCGCCAGGGAAGGCGGCGAACTTGAGAACCTCTCGCAGTTCTCAGGCCTCGCCGCCCGCCGACCCGCCGCCGCGGCGGCAATGACCCTCTTCATGGCCTCACTCGCCGGAATTCCCCCCACCGCAGGGTTCATGGGCAAGTTCCTCATCTTCCGCGAGGCGATCAACAACCGCGAGTTCCTGTGGCTCGCGATCACCGGCATCGCCGCTTCCATTGTCAGCGCGTACTACTACCTGAAAATAGTCGTCGCGATGTACATGCGCGACCCGGAAAAGGGGGAGGAATTCCCGAGGGGCGACGACCGCTGGGGGGCAATCCTCGGCCTCGCGCTCGCCTCGATCGCGACAGTCGCCCTGGGCCTCTGCCCGGCGAAAGTCATCGACTGGTGTACGGCGGCGATCCAGTCGGTTAACTGATGAAGCGCCTCCGCACGTTCTCGATTTCCAATTCCGTCATGATCCGGGCGCCGAGAGCGCGCGTGTTCCACGCCCTGACGGATGCCGCCGCCTTGGCATCGTGGTGGCCGAAGAGCGCCGTGAGCGAGCCGAAACGGGGCGGCCTGCTCGTTTTCCACTGGTTCGGCGGTAGCCGGATCGAGACGCGCTTCGGGAAGTTCGTCCGTGACGTGGCGGTCGATTTCGCTTTCGCGCACGAACGCGTCGCCTTCCGGCTCGCCCCGAAAGGCGGATTCGTTTCAGTTCGCGTCACGCATTCGAGGGTCCGGTGGAGCGCGGACAACATCCCGGAGATCGTTCACATCGCGCAGTCTTGGACATTTCTTCTGCTGAACCTGAAGTGCGTCCTTGAATCCCGCAAGGACTTGCGTCAGAGCAGGTAGTAACAGAAAAGGCCCGGCTCATCGCCGGGCCTTAGTGTTCCAGTTCAGGTCGCGCTACTTCAGGTCGCCCATCCCGTCGTCATCCTTGGCTTTCTCGTCGGCGCCCTCTTCCTTCTCGTCCCCGCAGTCCTTTTTCTCATCCCCGCACTCGGCCTTCTTCTCTTCCTTTCCGTCGCATTCCTTGTCGCACTTACCGTCCCCCTCGCCGGCCTTCTTGCAATCGCCGTCGCCGCCCGCTTTCTTGCCGCCCGGGACGATGTCGTCGGGCTTCGCGTCGACTTTCTTCTTCTCGTCCCCGTCCATGCCCTTTTCCTTCTTCGCCTTCACGCGGATTTCCTCGCAGGCACCCTTGCACTTCGCGCGCGCCGCATCCTGGCAACCCTTGTGGCTCTTCCGGCTGCATTCCTTGTCCTTGCAGGCCTTCCGGCCATCCGCGCCGCAGCGATGATGCCCGTCGCGCTCGCACTTCTTCCGGTCTTCCTGCCAGCGCTTGTGCTCGGCGGCCTTCTTCTCGGCCCACGCCTTCGCCTCGCGATCCTTCTTCTCGTCGCACTTCCCGTCCTTGCCCTCGACTTTGCCATCGTCGCCCTTGGGCTCCGGCCGCTTCTCGCCACCATCGTCCGCCACGGCGAGGCGAGCGAAAACGAAGAGCGCGAGCGCGGCGATCGTGAGGATTCGATTCATGTTTGGCCTCGCTGAGTTAGGTTTCAGGTCCCCCCGTACGGAAAGAAGGACGGTGAGACCCGCAAACGTTACGAGAGCTTACAAAAAAAAGAGGGCCCGGCGGTAGCCGGGCCCGAAGTGAATCTGGCGCAAGGACTTGCGACTACTTGAGATCGTCCATCGGATCCTCTTCATCGCCCTCTTCATCGCCGTCTTCATCGGGCGGCGGCGGCGGAACCGGCGGTTTTCCACCCTTGCCGTCCTTTGGCGGGAGCGGCGGCTTCGGTGGCTTCGGCTTCTTCCCGTCACCCGGGCCTCCGTCCGGAGGCAGAGGCGGCTTTGGGCCGCCGTCCATGTCGGGTCAGCCACCGCCATCGCCGTCTTTCGGCGGAGGAGGAGGCGGCTTCGGCGGCTTGGGACCTTTGCCGTCTTTGGGCGGAGGCGGGGGCGGAAGCGGCGGCTTGCCGTCTTCGCCGTCAGGCGGCGGCATCGGCGGCGCCGGCGGCTTCTCGCCGTCCTTCGGCGGAGGCGGTGGCTTCTTCCCCTTCTTTTTCTTCGGCGGCTTCGGCTTTTCGTCCCCCGCATCTCCGCCCGGTGGAGGCGGCGGCGGCTTCGGCGGCGGCGGCCCGTCCGCGCCGGCGTGGGTGGCAAGGAACGCGCAGGCCAGCAACCCGGCGATAATTCTGTGGAGCATCGTCTCTCTCCCAGTGTGAGGACTGGTCCTCCCCCTTGCATCAGGAACGGGGCTGGGGCGAGAGTATTGTGGAAAAAAATTGAAAGGCTAACCCCAACTCCAACCCCAAAACCTGCGCGAGGCGCATCGCGCCCAAAATTGGAATTCGAGTTGGGGTTGGAGTTGGAGTTTCCTTTCCTCCCGACCCACCTTCTGTCTATTCCCCCAGCACCTTTATCAGCCGCTGCGCGTCTTCCGCCTCCGGCGTCCCCGGATGCTTCGCGACAATCTTCTCGAGCCAGGTGCGCGCGTTGTCGGGCCTCTTGTTGTCGATCAGCATCCTCGCACGGTCGAGCCACTGCCGAGCCTCGCGCCGGCCGTCGGCCTTCTTGACCGTCTCGGCCCAGTCCGGCGCGCCCGTCAACTCCTTCGCGCGCGCCGCCGCCTTCGCCCCGCTCGCCGACTCAGGAAATTTCGCCGCCAGCTCTTCGTACTGCTTGACCGCCGTCGGCGGATCCGTCGCCTCCAGCAACTGCGCCTTCTCGAACAGGGGAAGCGCCTTCGCCTCGATTCGCCGCAGATCCGCTTCCTTCTCCGCCTTTTCGATGTTCGTGTCGGCGAAGAGCGCGAACGCCGCGACGAAGTAGATCTTTCGGACGAAAAAGCCGTTCTCCATCGCCTCGTATTTCTTCACCCCCACGCCGCAGTGGGTCGCAAATTTGTTCATGAACACCGCGCGGTGCCCCGGCGAGCCGAGCCACGCATCCATCGCCGCCGCCGGGTTGTTGTCGTAGGCGATGTCCTCGCCGACGAAGACCGGGCCGTCGGGCTTGGCGAGGTAGCCGCGGTCGGGCATCCCCCAGATCACGTTTTTCCACCCGTACTTCACCTTCGCCCGCGTCGCCAGGTCGCCGTGCTTCGGCGAAATGTGCGCGAAATACTGCCCTTCAATCATGTCGGCGCAGTGCTCGCGCCCGATTTCGCAGATCCGGTCGTCCCACTTCACCTCCGGCGCCTTGCACGTCTTCCGGAACGCGTTGATCCGCTCGAAGACGTCCTTTTCGATTTCCTCCGCAGCGCGCGTATCCCACTTCCAGTCGCGCGTTTCTTCCTTCTCCTCCGGGACCCCCACCCAGTAATGGAATATCGCCCCGACCGCCGGCCCGAGCGGCCCCTGCATCAGGAATTCCACGACGTATTTCCCTTTCCCCTTGTCGAACTTGATCTTCTGCGTCGCCTTCCCATTTTTTATTTCGGCGTCCTCGAAGCTCCCCGTCGTCCCGTCCGGGTACGTCAGGGCGCACCAGCCGAAGCGGTACTTGCCCTGCGGGATCACCTTGAAGGTGAGGGAAGCGCCGTCCTCAATTTCCTTCGCCGGCAGGTCCTCGAACAGGACCCGGTCCTTGTAATGGAGTTCGAACGCCTGCGCGGGAAGCGCGGCGAGCGCGAAGGCGAGGAAAGCCGCTTTACGAAGGGTCATCATGGTTGACGTTCACCGCTTCCGCGACAACGCGTGCCGGAAGATGGTGAAGAGGATTTTATACCCTGCACGCAGCGTGCCGGAGAGCGTTCCGGTGATTTTCGAGACACCGACGCGTTTGCGGTAGCTGACGGGGACTTCGGCCACGCGGAGGCGGTGGCGAAGGGCGCGGATCTGCATCTCGACGGTCCAGCCGAAGTTGCGGTCGCGCATGCCGATTTTCTGAAGCGACTGAAAGCGGATGGCGCGGAAAGGCCCGAGGTCGGTGTACCGGTGCCAGTAAATGACGCGCATGAGGAAGCACGCGAGCATGTTGCCGAAGCGGGCCTGCGGGAGGAGGGCGCCCTTCTCGCGGTTTCCGAGCGTGCGGGAGCCGATGACCATGTCGGCGCGGTCCTCCGCGATCGGCGCGACGAGCAGCGGGAGTTCTTCCGGGTGGTCGCTGAAATCCGCGTCAACGAAGACGACGATGTCGGGGTCGCGAAGAGCGGCGATCCCCGCAAGGCAGGCGCTGCCGTAACCGCGGCGCGGCTCGGAGACGACGCGCGCGCCGCCGGCGAGGGCGACTTCGGCAGTGCGGTCGGTGGAGCCGTTGTCGACCACGATGATGTCGTCGACCTTGGGGAGCGCCGCGAGAACGAGAGGAAGCGATTTCTCTTCGTTGAGTGCTGGAATGACGACGGCGATCCGGGGCGGAGTGGTCACGCGGGAATGCGCCCAGGGCGCGCGGACGGTCGAAGAAAGGAACGGCATTGCCACAAAGGGCACAGAGAGCACAGAGAAAAGATGAAGGAATTGAGCGGCCGTTCTCTGTGTCCCCTGTGCCCTCTGTGGTTCATTGTTTTTTTTTCGGACTCATCGAAGCCGCCGGTTGCGTCTTCCACCGCTCGAGGTCCGCCCGGGTGTCGATGTCATACCATTCGGGAAGCACCGATACCTTGAGCCCCTTCGCCTTCTCCAGCGTCGCGCGCAGCGTATCGGGAGACGACCACGGCACGCCCCGGAACAGCTCCTCGCGCGCTTCCCGCATCCCGATCAGCACGTACCCCCCGTCCTCCGCCGGCCCGATCACCAGGTCGTGCGACTCCAGATCTTTGAACGCCCGTTCAAAATGTCCGAGCGGCAGGTCCGGCGAGTCCGTCCCGACCAGAATCGCCGGCGCCAGGCGACGGAACGCCCGCGCCATCCGCTCCCCAAGGTCCCCTTCTCCCTGGTCCATGAACGCGCTCCACCGCGGAAAATAAGCCGACAGGTCCACCGAACAGCCGTCCGGCGTCCCGAACACAAACGGACCCCGCTGCGCCCCCTGCGGCGCCGCTTCCGCCACCCGCGCCGACGTCGCCCGCAGGCACTCCCGGTACGCCTCCAGCGCCGCGTCTTCACCGATCTCATCGGCCAGACGCGTCTTCACCCTCCCCCGTTCCGGGCGGCGCGCGAAGACGCAAAGCGAAGTGAAAGCTTGCACGAGGCGCGGATTGTAAGCCGGGCATTCGAAAACTCCTCGGAGGACATTCGCACTCGTTGCCCGGCTTACCGTGAGCGAGCCGCAGGCGAGTCGAACGGTCCTCTCGCGGCACGAGACCGCGATGCTCCGTAAGGTCGACATTCTGCCAACCGGGTCTGGCTGTGGGCGGTAGCATGGCGCCCATGAGCAGCAAGAAAGGCGGAAGCCGACTCCTGTCTGTCCTCGCCGGCGCTGGCCTTCTCGCCGCGGCGATCTTCGTCCCGCTTCGCACCTGCGAAAGCTGTCACGGAATCGCCGGCGTGAAGATCGGCGAGGTGGTCGACCTTCGCTGCAGGGCGTGCGGCGGGAAGGGGAAGCAGACGCTTCTCGACATCGGTCTGGCAACCGTCCGGAAATAGCCGGACTCTCCGAACCCCGGGCTGCTTCTCATTCGAAAGCGTTGAACTTCCGCGGCGGGACTGCGTTCGAAGGACGGTGACGCAACGACTCTTGATTCTCGCCGCGGTTTTCTCAGGATCGTGCCTGTGCGCCTGCCCGCCGGCGGAGGAGGGTGTGGCCTGCAGCGCGTTCGACATCATCACGGGTCAGATCCCGGCGCACGGCGAGACGTACTGGACGCAGCGGGAAATGAGACTCGAAACGAGGCTCCGGCTGAACCTCATGGATCCGCGAACGCGACTCCGGCTTGCGGAAGCGAGAGCCGCGCTTGGACGGCGTGGGGAAGCGCTGTCGGTTCTGGCTTCGCTCGAGAAAATTGGTCCTGCGGACTCCGGCGCTGTCGGCCTGCGCGCTCACGTGCTGGAGGAGATGGGAGAAGCAGGGCCGGCTGCGGAACTGCTGGCCACTTCTCTGCTGGCGATATCGGATGTCTGTCCTGGCCTCGGTGACTTTCATCTGCGCGCACTCCAATGGAGCGCGGCGCCGCAAAAAGACCGGACTTTCACCGGCGAGCGCTACGCGACCTGGCCTGCACCCGGCACGCTCTCAGCTGACGGGTATTCCCGCCTCCTCGTACTCGCCGCGCGCCGGCCGCAGTTCCCCGACGCCATGCTTGTCCTCGGCGACGAACTCTGCCGCCGCGGCGCGCCGAACCTCGCCATCTGGGCCTGGGTTCGCGCGCTGGATCTCGGGCATCCTGCGAAGCACGAGCTCCGCCGAAGACTTGAGACCACCTTTTTCCTCTGGCGCGTCGGCCCGGGCCGCGTGGCCTCCCAGGTGGACGACACCATCGCCATCATCCGGCGCCACTTCGCAACCGCCGGTGTCTGGCTCGGCCGATTCCAACGCGTCGAAATGCAGCTCGTCCTGGAAGGACGCGAACCTGCCCTTGTGGACGTCCTTGCGGAATGCACGAAACGGGGGATTCGCAAGGTCGCGGCCAGCGACTGCGACGAATTCCCGGTAACAGCCGCCGAGCTCGCGGCGGCCGCGCCCGCTCAGGAACCGGCGCGCGCATCGCCCGGGGCGCCTCCATCGCTCGACCCCTGGACCGAATCCGCTCTCAAATCGCTCGTCGTCGCCGCCGGAACACTCTTCCTAGCCTGCCTCGCCGGCTTCATCCTCTCCTGCTTCCCCCCGCTTTCGCCGCGCAAGTCGCGGGCACTGACGCTTTCGCGCCACGCGCAGCGCGTACAACCGAAGAAGCGCGGCCCGCCGATGCTCGGCGGCCTCTGCGCGTGCTGAATTTCAGGCGCCGCGCCTCAGGACCGCGGTGGCGTACCCGAAATTCACCAGTCCGATGGCGAGCTGAGGCCCAATCTCACCGAACGCAATCATCAATCAACTCCCTTCTCCCGACTCCCGTCTCCCTACTTCCCTTGCGCCGTCACATATTCCAGCAAAGTCCGCACGCCGAAGCCGGTCCCCCCGGGCTGGCAGAACGACAGCCCCTTGTCCGTCCACGCCGGCCCCGCGATGTCCAGGTGCGCCCACGGCTGGTCGCCGGCCCACTCCTGAAGAAAGAGCGCCCCCTGGATCGCGCCGCCGCCGCGGCCGCCGGAGTTCTTGATGTCGGCGATCTCTGATTTCAGGAGCTCGCGGTACTCCGCCACGATAGGCATGCGCCAGAGGCGCTCGCCGGCGCGCTTGGAAGCGGCGTCGAGGCCGGCTGCGAGGTTGTCGTCGTTTGTGAACATCCCGGCGACCTGGTCGCCGAGCGCCACGACGCAGGCGCCGGTGAGAGTGGCGAGGTCGATCATCTCGTCAGGATGGTCTTCGCGCGCGACCGTCATCGCATCGGCGAGCACGACGCGGCCTTCCGCATCCGTGTTGTTCACCTCGATCGTGCGGCCGCTCGCCGTGCGCAGCACATCCCCCGTCTTCACCGCGCTCCCGCCCGTCATGTTCTCCGCCGCGGGAATGTAGCCGTACACCGTGCAGTCCGGCTTGAGGTCCGGCAACGCGCTGAACGTCGCCAGCACCGCCGCAGCGCCGCTCATGTCGCACTTCATCGTCCCCATCCCGTCCGCCGGCTTGATGCACAGCCCGCCGGAGTCGAACGTAATTCCCTTCCCTACGATCGCCACCTTCTTCGAACCCTTCTTTCCTTCCCACTTCAGCATGATGAAATGGTACGGCTCGTCCGAGCCCTTCCCGATCCCGATCAGCCCACCCATCCCCTTCTTCTCGATTTCCTTCTGCCCCCACACCGTCACCTTCACGTTCGACCCCGCGAGCCGTTTCGCCGCTTCCGCCAGGTGCCGCGGCGCGCAATCGCCGGCCGGCGTATTGACGAGGTCGCGCGCGTACACGGTCGCGCGCGCAAAAATCTCGGCGAGCTTCACCGCCCGCTCGGGAGCGCCGAGCACCTCGGCGGCCTCGAACGCCTTCGTCTCTTTCGCCTGGCGATACTTGTCGAACTCGTACGCGCCCAGGATCAGCCCCTCCGTCACCGCCTGCGCATTCCGTTCCTCTCCGAGTTTTCCTGCCGGCGGAAGCGCGCACGCCACCTTCGTCGCGCCGATCTCCTTCGCCTTCTTCGCCGCCGCGCCCGCCGCCCGGATCGTCATGTCCACGTCGCGCGAGGCCGCCTTGCCGGCGCCCGCGACGATCACGCGCTCCGCCCGCGAATCTCCCGCGTGCCACACGAACGTCTGCCCCACCTTTCCCCGGAAGTTCTCCTTCTCCAGCGCCGCCGCCAGTCTCCGGCTCGAGTCTCCCGACAGCGCGTCCCACTTGTGCAACGGCTTGACATCCTTCGAGGACGGTTCCTCGGCGAAGACAATCAGGACGTCGGTGCGGTCGAGGCGCCTGGTGGAAGAGACTTTGATCATGTCAAGGGTCTCCGGGGGAGAAAGGTGAAGCGGGTATTTTATTTTCGCGGGGGGAGGCTGTCCAGAAGGGGTTCGGTTATCATAAACTGATGTGTTTTTGTAGTTGAATTGGAACGAGTCGCTTCTCGCAACGCAAGCCCTTCGCCTACAATCACTTGTGATCCGGGCGGTCAGAGCGCGTCAGCAGCGGCTTTCCGCAACCAGATTCTTTGGAAACTCCCCCAGACGGAGAAACCGCTTCATGCGCTTCGCCCTCGCCTTGGCCGCCATTCTTTCGCTCCCAGCCGCCTCCGATGACCTCAAAAGCACTTTCAAGGACGGCAAACTCACCGTCACCTGGCCGAAAAACGAGGACGCCGACCAGTACCACGTCTTCCTGGTAGAACCCGGCAGCGAAAAGGAAATAGCCAAGCCCGGCGAAGCGACCTGCTCATTCGATGCGGAACGCTTCAAGCTCTACTCCCTCGAAGTCCGCGCGCGCATCAACAAGGAAGACATGGTCATCGTTCGCGGCGTCGCCGGCGCCTTTCCCCCGTACTTCAAGATCGGACAGTTCCAGCTCGACTGCTTCGGCCGAGAAACCTGGCGCTTCGAGGAGGACAAGGTCGGTGAAGGCCACAAGGGCGACGTCGCGATCGTCCGCTCGATGGGCGGCGCGTCGATGCTCACGATCCGCGGCCTCCACGGCATCTCCGCCGGCGTCCCCGAAGGCTTCGGCAAGATCGACCCGACAAAGCGCAAGGAACTCGCCGAGGCGCTCGAGCCCGGCGAGGTCGACCTCAAGGAAACCCAGCCCGCCACCAACGGCTTCCGCCTCCGCAGCGGCGAAGGCGGCTACGTCCACATCCGCGTCCGCGAATTCAAGAACCCGCGCGTGACCTTCGAGTACGTCTACGTCATGCGTCCCGAGGTCGACGACATCCTGCGCGAGCTGGCCGACTCAAACCCGCCAAAGCTCGCGAAGGAAGACGAAGAGAAAGTCCGCGCGCTCGCCGATCACCTCGTCTCGAAGGACACCAACGAACGGCTTAGCGCGAGCGACGGGATCGTCGCGAAGGGCGCCTCAGCCGCCAACGTGATCGCGGACCTGATGAAGAATCACGCCGAGCAGGAAGTCCGCGACCGACTGGAGACCGTTCTCAGAAAGGTATGGGAAAGGGCTCCGCAGAGGCTCAAGTAGGGGTAGGTTGAATTGAACGAGCTCGAAATGCGAAGCGAGGCCTCCTCTCTCACCGACTGCCTCCGATGCACCGGAGTCGAGCAGCCAACGTTCAAGTTGCCGGCCTTCGTTTTGCGCCGAGGTGGATACCTCGTGATTCGAACTCTCTCGAAGGAGGGGTGCGATTCGTTCTTGAACCGCGTCATCGCAGAGTGGATTCTCGGCTCCGAAGGGCTGCCCGGCCTTGAGGTGCTTTCCAGCTGGCTCATGCGGCGGCGAAGGAAATACTCAAGAGTTCTGGACCGGCCTCACTCTGTTCAATGCGGTCGGCGACCATGCGCAGGGCGAGAGCCTGCACCTTCGCGCGGGCGTCGTCCGGCGAAGAGCCATAGGCGAGCGCGCCAGAAAGTTCGACGACTTCGGCAATCCAGCGGCCGTCGGACTCCTGTTCCATCTCGATCGTGTAGACCATGCGCCGAATTCTATCATTCCGGGCGCGGGAAGGACCCTCGCTTCAGGCCCTTCTCAATCTCAGCGAGTTCATCACCACGCTTACGCTCGAGAATGCCATCGCCAGCGCGGCAAGCATCGGGTTGAGCCAGCCGAGGGCAGCAGCGGGGATGAGGACGAGGTTGTAGAAGAACGCCCAGAAGAGATTCTGGCGGATGGTGCGCAGGGTGCGCGCGCTAAGGTTGATGGCGGTTTCGACGTCGCGGATGTCGCCGCGGACAAGGACGATGTGTCCGGCCTCGGCGGCGATGTCGGTTCCCGTGCCCATGGCGATGCCGACGTCGGCGGTGGCGAGGGCGGGAGCGTCGTTGATGCCGTCGCCGACCATGGCGACGGGGCCGGCGGACTGGAGCTCGGTGATCTTCGCGGCCTTCTCTTTCGGGAGGACTTGCGCGATGACGAGGTCGATGCCAGCCTGCTTCGCGACGGATTCAGCGGTGACAGCGTTGTCGCCGGTGAGCATCGCGACGGCGAGGCCGCGGCGCTTGAGGGAAGCGACGGCTTCGCGGGCGGCGGGGCGGACGGGGTCGGCGATGGCGAAGGCGCCGAGGAGGGTTTCCTCCCGGGCGGCGGCGACGACGGTTCGGCCTTCGGCACGGTGGCGTTTCACGAACGCTTCGGCAGGCGCGACTGCAATTCCGCGGCCGGCGAGGAATTCGGGGGAGCCGACCACGATCGTGCGCCCCTGGACCGTCGCCTCGACGCCGCTTCCCGAATAGGAAAAAAAATCGTCGGGCTCGGGAGAGCCCGATGTTTTTATTTCTGCGAAGCGGACGATTGCGCGGGCGAGCGGGTGTTCGCTTCGCTTTTCGGCGGCGAGCGCGAGCGGGAGGAGGTCGGGGTTCAGCGTGAGGACGTCGACGACTTCGGGCCGTCCCTCGGTCAGCGTGCCGGTCTTGTCGAACACGATCGTCTTCAGCTTGTGCGCGACTTCCAGCGCTTCCCCGCCCCGGATGAGGATCCCTTTTTCGGCGCCGCGGCCTATGCCGGCCATCACCGCTGTCGGCGTCGCAAGGCCGAGCGCGCACGGGCACGCGATCACGAGGACGGCGACGGCGGGAAGGAAGCCGGCAGCCGAGTCATGCTTCGCGATCCACCAGCCGGCAAACGTCGCAGCCGCCGCGAAGATCACGAACGGGACGAAGACGCCCGCGGCGCGGTCCGCAAGCCGCTCGACCGGCGCCTTGCGGGATTGGGCTTCCTCGACTGCGCGGACGATCTGCGCGAGCAAGGTCTCGGCGCCGACGCGCGTCGCCTTGAAGAGCAGCGAGCCGCTTCCGTTGACGGTGCCGCCCGTAACCGGGTCGCCTGCGCGGCGGGTGACGGGCATGGATTCGCCGGTGACCATGGATTCGTCGATCGGCGACTCCCCTTCCACGACTTCTCCGTCGACCGGAAGCCGCTCGCCGGGGCGGACGCGCAGTAGGTCGCCGGGGCGGACGCGCTCGACCGGGACTTCGGATTCGGCGGCGCCGACTACGACGCGCGCCGTGGCGGGACGCAGTTCCATGAGCTTGCGGATCGCGGCGCCCGCCCGCCTCCGGGCGCGCGCTTCCAGCGTGCGGCCGAGCAGGATCAGGGCGATGATCGTCGCGGCGGTTTCGAAATAAAGACCGTGGCCGTGCCCCAGCGCCGCCGCGAGCGAGACCAGGAACGACGCCCACGTGCCGACCGCCACCAGCGTGTTCATGTCGGCGGCGAGGTGACGCGCGGAAGCGATCGCGCCGCGCAGGAAGGGCCACCCGCACCAGAGCTGAACCGGAGTTGCGATGGCGAGGAGGATCCAGCGAAGCGGCGGGTCGTGGACGAGGTGCTTGCCGTGACCGAGGAACATTTCGTCCATCGAGAGGACCATCAGCGCCGCGGCTCCCGCGAGCGCGACCGGCAGCCGCAAATCGCCGCCCGAGGCCTCCCCGGCCGCCGGCGGAGCGCCTGCTTCGACGACCGACGCCTCGTACCCGGCGCCGCTCACCGCCGCAACAAGGGCGTCCGCGTCGATCCCGGGCGCCTCGACCGACGCGCGCTCCGTGGCCAGGTTGACGTCCGCACGCGTCACCCCCGGAACCGCGCGCAACGCGTCCTGCACGCGACCCACGCAACTCGCGCAGTGCATGCCCTTGAGCGCCAGCGAAATTCGGCCGGGGGCAACCATGTCCCGATGATAGTCCGTCGCAAGGGTCCGCGCAGAGGGAAGTTGCGGCGGCTGACGTCCGGAGGGGCGGCGACGGCCATCTCCCGCCCCTTCCACGAAATCCCTTCCCCACAACGACTTGCGAAGATTCTTCGCAAAAAGCCGCTTGACTCACCCCCCTGCGGAGGCTTATGTTCTTCCTCTGTACTTAAATCGTTTTAGTTCCGCGCTTTAGAAGCGACGTCCCGACGCAAGTTAAGGAGGAGTCCCCGTGACGAAGAAGGACATCGTCAAAACTCTCGCCGACCGGTTCACGCTGTCGCAGGTCGACGCGAAGAAAGTCGTCCAGGGGACGTTCGATGCCATCCTTGAGACCCTCATCGCCAACGGGCGCATTGAACTGCGAAATTTCGGCGTCTTCGAAGTCAAGATGCGCAAGGCGCGCAAGGCGCGCAACCCGAGAACCGGCGCCGAGGTTTTTGTGGCTGAGAAGCGGGTGGTGACCTTCAAGCCCGGCCGGATGATGGAAGAAAAGATCAAGTAGCCCGCGCCTGCTCCATTCCCAGCGCTTCCTCAATCCTGTAGTACCCCGCCTTCGCCCCCGCCAGCCAGCAGGCCGCGCGCACCGCGCCGCGAGCGAACGTATCGCGGGTTGAAGCGCGATGGACGATTTCGATGCGCTCTCCCATCCCCGCGAAGGTGATCGTGTGCTCACCGACAATATCCCCTGCGCGCACCGCGTGGATTCCGATCTCCCTGTCGGTCCGGGCGCCGACGTCGCCGCGCCGCCCGTCGCGCCGCTCCTTCTCGAGATCTCGCCCGAGCGCCTCCGCGACGCGTTGCGCGAGCGTGAGAGCCGTGCCCGACGGCGCGTCCTTTTTCATGCGGTGGTGCGCCTCGACGATTTCGACGTCGTACGCGTCACCGAGAACTTTCGCCGCTTCCGCCGCCAGCCGGAACAGCAGATTCGCGCCGACCGAGACGTTCGAGGCGACGCAGACCGGGATTCTTTTCCCGGCGGCCTTCAGCGCCTCGTGCGTCGGGCCATCAAGCCCCGTCGTCCCCACGAGTATCGGCACGCCGAGCTTCACGCATTCCGCAAGCCGCGCGGCGGTCGCAGAGGCGTGCGAGAAATCGATCAGAACGTCTACCTTCCGCGACAGCGCCGCTTCAATCGGCACTCCGCGCTTCGCCTGCCCCAGCGCCTCCCCGACGTCCTTCCCCGCCCCCGGATGCCCCTCGCGCTCGATCGCCGCGGCCAAACGGCACCCCGCCTCGCCCGCGAGCACGGCAAGGACCCGCTCCCCCATCTTGCCGCACGCGCCGCCGACCGCGATGTCCAGCACCGCCTTCGGACCGCTAGTCGGCTTTCTTGTCGCCACCTTTCCCCCTCTTCGCCCCGCCACCGTCCTCCGCAATCCGCTTCAGCACTTCGTCGATCTGCACGTACTTCCCGACCAGGTCCACGATGTAGTTGATCTTCGCGCTGTCCCACGGGCTGATCTTCACCACCAGGTTGTGCACCCGGCTGGCCGTCGCGTACGAGTCGCTCTTCACGACCATCACAGGCACGCTGGTCCGTTTGATGAGCTCGAGGATGTTCTTCCGCGGGTAGATGTCGCCGGTGAGGACGAGGCCGGCGAGGGAGAAGCGGTTTTTCTGGTCGACGAGGCTCATGGAGAGGGCGGCGAGGATCATGTCCTCCCGGTCGCCGGGGGTGATGAGGAGGCAGGCGCCCTCGAACTTGTCCATGGCGTTGTGCGGGGTCATGGCGCCGATGAGGACGTTTCCGATGCGCGTGTTGAGTGCGGACTCGCCGTTGATCAGGTCGCCGCGGAACTCCTCGAGGACCTGCAGGACGGTCGGGGTGTACAGGTCGCGCTCGTAGGGGATGGCGCCGAGAAGCGGCACGTCGTTCTCGGCGAGGATCTTGCGGGCGACCTTGTCGATGCGTTCCATTTCGCCGGGGTAGACCTTGTTGATGACGACGCCGAGGAGGCCGACGCCCTGGGCCTCGAAGAACTTCTTGTTGAGGAGGATGTCGTCGATCGGCTGGCCGACGCCGCCGGAAGCGACGAGGAGCACCTTGGCGTTGAGGAGTTTGGCCATGTCCGCGTTGGAGACTCCCCAGCTGGCCCCGACCGCGGCGTGTCCGGTCCCCTCGATGACGACGAACTCCTTGTCCTGGGCGACGCGGTCGTAAGCGCGCCTGACCCGGTCGATCAGCCCCTGCCGCGCCGACGCCGACGCAAACTGGTCCGGGAATCCGGGCTTGAGCGTCACCGGGTTCATGTCCTCGATGTTGCAGTGCACGCGGCAGGCGCGCTCGATGAGGAGCGTGTCCTCGTCGATCGACCGGGAATTCCCGGCGTCGATGTCCGCGGTCCCGACCGGCTTGATGAACCCGATGCGCTTGCCCTTTTTCACGAACGCCGCGGTGAGCCCCAGCGTGAGCGCGGTCTTGCCTTCGTTCGGCCGCGTGGCCGTGATGAAGATGTTGCGTGACATGTTCCCTCCTCTCAAGGGGGCGGCAAAATAGCAAAGGACCAGAGGGGCTGCAAGTTACAGCGGTGAGCGAGCGCGGCAAAGCCGCGCAAGAGGCCTGTCTTCAAGAAGCGGGTGATGGGGCTCGAACCCACAACGGCCAGCTTGGAAGGCTGGCGCTCTGCCAATTGAGCTACACCCGCGCAGGCGTGTGGGACTTGATGAACGGGGAAA
>WSZJ01000282.1 GCA_009773755.1 Planctomycetota bacterium
GGGCGCGGCGCTGAAGATGATCGTCGAGCGGCCGGAGTTCTCGCACAAGGACGCGCCGCCGGTTTCCGCGGGTTACTGGGCGGTCGGCGCGAGCGTCGCCTGCGTCGCCCTCGCGGCCTGGTTCATCCGCGCGACGCTGATCGAGCTGACGCTGGACCTGAAGCGGAAGCAGCGGAACATGCGGTCGACGCTGCGCGCGACGGCGTGGATTGCGGCGCTCGCGGCGGGGATCGGCGCGGCGTGGGGATTTGCCGCGGTCGCCGCCGTCCCGAAAGGAGCGCCGCCTGTAATCGAATTCAAGGAAGGCGACCCGACGACGAAGGCGACGGTCGCCCCCACTCTCTGGGTGCTCACCGTCCCGTTCGCCGTGATCTGGGCGTGGCGCGCGGTGTGGGACGGCCGCGCCGCGGCGAAACTCTACGGAAAACCCGTCTGGCTTGCGGTGCTCGTCTCCGTCGCCGCCGGGCTCGTCGCGCTTCTCCTCGCATTCATCGCCGTCCCGAGCGCCGCCGCCCAATACGACCGGATCACGCATGCCTTCAGCAAGTGAGGACTCCGTTGCGGCCGAAGCCCTTCGCACCCGGCTGAAAGCGGCGCTCGCGAAATGGCGCGATCGGGCTCGCGGCAAGATCTTCAAGCTGAAGCAGGCCGCCGAGGACACGGCGAAGGCGGACGAGCTGCGGCTGTTCGGCGAAGTGCTCAAGGTAAACCTGCCGCAGGTCAGGCGCGGGGCGGAATCCGTGACGCTTCCGAATATCTTCGGCGGCCCCGACCTGAAAATCCCGCTCGAGAAAGCGAAATCGCCCGCCGAGAACATGCGCGCGTACTTCAAGCATTACCAGAAAGCCCTCCGGGGCCAGGAAGAGGTCGCGCGACGGCTCGCCGCCGAGGATCGTTCGCTCCTGAGAATGTCGGGAGTCGACGACGAAATCGCCGCGGCCGGCTCCGAGGGCCTGACGCGGATCGAAGCGCGCCTCCAGGAGCAGGGACTCCTTCCGCGCGCCCTCAAGATGCGCGAAATCGTCCGCCCCGAAAAAAAAGGACCGAAGCATTTCATCTCGGCCGACGGATTGGATATCCTTGTCGGCCGTAACGCGGTGGAGAACGAGGGGTTGTCTCTTCGCCTCGCGCGTGGGAACGACGCCTGGTTTCACGCGGAGGACAAAGCGGGGGCGCACGTCGTCGTCCGGCTTCCTTCCGGCACGGAGCTCCCGCAGGAAACGCTTCTCGACGCAGCAACGCTCGCGGTTTATCACTCGAAGTTGCGCGGGCGGCCGGTGGCGGAGGTGACGTGGACGCTGGCGAAGTGGGTGACGCGGGCGCGGGGCGCGCCGGCGGGGACGGTGATCGTGCAGAAGGGAAAGACGCTTCGGTTGAGAGTCGAGCCCGCGCGGCTGGAACGGCTGATGGAGCCTGCGCGGAAACTGGGAGAGGAGTGAGCGATGGCCGGCGCGAAAGGGCAGCGGCGGTGTCCGGCGTGCGGTAAGTCATTCCGCGCGAGAAACCGGGTGCACGTGTTCTGCTCGCGGGAGACGTGCAAGGCCGCGCGGCGCGCGGGGTACATGAAGCGGTACATGTCCGGGTGGAAGAAGAAGCACCCGAACTACTGGAAGACGGAGCGCCAGCGCGACTACATGAAGCAGTGGCGCGAGTCGCACCCCGATTATTTCAAGGGCTGGAGGGACCGGGCGAAGCGGCGCAGCCGGGCGCGGTAGCGTGGGTGTATTGAGCGCAGAGCCCTTCGACTCGCTCAGGGCTTCAGGGGAGTCGAATCGTGACGGTTCTTAGCGCAGAGCTCGCTTTCGCCGGCGGGCGGTGGGTCGAGGGAGTGGAAATCCGCCACGAGGGCGGAGCGATCCGGTCGGTGAAACGGGTCCGTGGCGCGGGGCGCGGGCGGATCCTGCTGCCGGGGCTTGTGAACGCGCACACGCACCTCGAGCTGACCTGGCTCGACGGGCTCGTCAAGCCGGCGCCCTTCACGGAGTGGGCGAGTCGCCTGATGGAAGAACGCGCGAAGCTCGGGCCTCACGACCTCGAGGGCTCGCTGCGTGACGGAATCGGGCGGTCCGTCGCGGCGGGGACGGCGGCGGTCGGCGATTTCGCCTGGCTTTCGCAGAATGACGCACTGCGTCAATCCGGCCTGCGCGCCGTCAGCTGGCGCGAGGCGCTCGGAATCGCGCCCGGGCGGGCAGAGGACGCGGCGCGGCGCGCGCTTGGCTTCCTGGAAAAGAAAACTTCGACCTGGTCTCCCGGCCTCGCCCCCCACGCGCCGTACTCCTGCAGCGGCGAGCTGTACCGGCGCCTCTTCCGGGAGGCGAGGCGCGCCCGCATCCCCTTCGCGACCCACCTCTCGGAACTCCGCGAAGAACTCGAGTACCTGCGCACCGGAAGAGGCCCCTTCCGGGAAATGCTCGATCGCCTCGGCCGCGACGCCGGTTCGTGGAGTCCTCCCCGCCGCCGTCCCGTCGCATACCTCGCCGCCCTCGGCGTTCTCGGCGGCGCAACGGCGGCCCACGCGAATTACCTCACCGCCCCCGACGTCGCCCTCCTGCGCCGCTTCCGTTCGACTGTCGTCTGGTGCCCGCAAACGCACGCGTTTTTCGGGCACCCGGCGCATCCGGTGAAGCGGCTGCTGAATGCGGGCGTCCCGGTCGCGCTGGGGACGGACTCGCTCGGATCGTCGCCGACGCTGGACGTGCGCGACGAAATGCGCGCCGCGGTGGGGAAGGGGCTGCCCCTCAATACGGTGATCCGGATGGCAACGGAATTCGGCGCTCGCGCGCTCGGCCTCCGCAAGTCCGGCCGGATCGCACCAGGGTGGGCGGCGGATTTCTCGGTTATCGGGGGCGGATCCCCGCAAGAGGTTCTGAGCGGGCCCGTTCTGGATGTGATCGTCGCGGGCCGGCGCCTCAAATCTTGACACTCGCGGCGTCCTCTCCAGAATGCCCGCACTTCCCGGGGAGGGAACTCTCGTGTTACCGAAATTCCTGGCCGTGCTGGCGTGTCTCTGCGCCGTGCTGCCCGCGTTTGCGCGGCCGCAGGCGGCCGGTGTGAGGGTGATCGGACCGGGCGCGGCGGC
>WSZJ01000283.1 GCA_009773755.1 Planctomycetota bacterium
GCAGCCTCCGCCAGCCTCCGCCAGCCTCCGCCAGCCTCCGCAGCCTCCGCAGCCTCCGCCAGCCTCCGCCAGCCTCCGCAGCCTCCGCAGCCTCCGCCAGCCTCCGCCAGCCTCCGCAGCCTCCGCCAGCCTCCTCTCAAACTCGCAACTCCCTCTCCCCAAAGAAAGTCCTTGGTTCCCGCACCGACCTTTGTTATTAGTACCGGTGTTACAGGAACGCCCGCCTTCGAAGGGTCGCAAGCGCGTCCCAGCCCGAAGAGTTCCCTGAGCTCTTCGGGCTTATTCATTGAAGTCGGGAATCCAGAAAGCAAGAGCTAGAGAAGGAGCAGTCGAATGGCGACAGGTACAGTGAAGTGGTTCAACGATCAGAAGGGTTACGGGTTCATCGCTCCGGACGATGGTGGCAAGGACGTCTTCGTTCACCACACGGCAATCACGATGGACGGATTCCGGACGCTGGCCGAAGGCCAGAAGGTCCAATTCGACATCACGCAGGATGTGAAAGGTGCCCGCGCGATCAACGTTTCGAAGTCCGCCTAAGCGAAACAACCACGAATGGGCCCCGGGAGGCGAAAGCTTCCCGGGGTTTCTTTTTTTCGGCGGTCACTCTTTTTTTCGGGCGGAGGCGGAAAGTGAGAGCGCGGCGAGCGCCACCAGCAACTCGATCCCGAAGACGCGCTCGTACATCTTGTGGAGCCGGTCGAATTCCGTGCCTGCGCCGGTTCCCTGGGGGCGGGCCCTGGACAGGGAAGGGGAGACCCAGGCGCTGAGGAAAAGCGTGCCGGCGAGGAGCGCGGCGATTCCGGCATCGCAAAGAAGTGAGGGCTGTTTGAGCCAGCGCAGGGCGAGCGAAGCGGCGAGGGCGACGCCGAGCGCGCCGAACGAGGCGTACTCGAAGACGTGAAGCGCACCGCCGACAACGGCG
This sequence comes from Planctomycetota bacterium, assembly GCA_009773755.1. GTDB lineage: Bacteria > Planctomycetota > MHYJ01 > WSZJ01 > WSZJ01 > WSZJ01. Next base: position 926 of record WSZJ01000283.1, read on the forward strand.
CCGGCGGAAGCACGGTCGGGGGCGAGGGTCTTGAACGCGACGGGCGCGACGATGAGAGCGATGGCGGCGCCGCCACCGAAGTAAGCGGCCAGCGCAATCGTTCGCAGGATGAAAAGCGGTTTCGTCATGGCCTGCCTTTCGTTTTTCCGGGAGGTCGTTCCTGAGCGGGCGAGGGACGGTTGAAGGGAAGGGAGCGGCGTCCGCCCGGCTGGCGCTGAAAGGCCGACGCGTTTGACATCCCGGCCCCCGCGCGCCAGCCGGGCGGGTGTCGCTCCCTTCCCTTCAACCGTCCCTCGCCCGCTCAGTCGTCGCTCTCGCCACGGGCAATTTTCGCCTTGCCGAGCGCCGTCCGGATTTTCTTGAGGGCGGCTTTCTCGATCTGGCGCACCCGCTCGCGCGTGATGTGCAGAATCTCTCCCACTTCCCGGAGCGTCCGCGGGTCCTGCCCGCCTACGCCGTAGCGCATCTTCAGGACGTCCGCTTCACGACCGTCGACGTTGGTCAGGTAGCGCTCGAGCAGGCCGGAGACGTCTTCGGAGATTTCCGGGAGCCACGACGGCTCGCTCGGCGAATCGTGAATCGCCTGCCAGAGGAGGTCGAGCGACTGCGGCTGGCTGCTCGAGTAGCTCGTGTTGAGAGCCTGGCGGACGGCCTCGCCTGCGGGGACCTTGAGTTTCAGGGCCTTCACGATTTCCGCCGGGTACGGCTTCCGCCCGAGCTTCTGCGTCAGCTTCAGGCTCGTCGCCTTCCACTTGTGGATCATCTCGACCATGTACGTCGGGATGCGCACCGTCGGCGCCGTGTCCATGAGAGCGCGGTGGATCGCCTGCTTGATCCACCACGTCCCGTAAGTGCCGAATTTGACGCCGCGCTCCGGGTCGAAGCGCTCCACCGCTTTCAGGAGCCCGAGATTCCCTTCCTCGATGAGGTCGAGAAATGTCATGCCGCGGTTCGTGTATTTCTTGGCGATCGAAATCACGAGCCGCAGATTCGCGCGGATCATCCGCTCTCGCGCCGCGCCGTCGCCTTTCTGCACGAGGCGACCCAGCACCTTTTCCTCTTCAGGCGTGAGGAGCGCGACCTTCTTCACCTGTTTCATGTAGAACTCGACGTTCTCGTCGTTGCGCTGGGCCGTAGGTGAACTCCTCGCAGAATCAGGGAAGCGCGCTGGAGCGGGCATTATCGAGATGTGAAGCGCGTGGATCAAGGACGGGGTCTTTCAGTCCGTCAGTCTGAAAACCGTCACCCGGTCTTCTCCCTCGCCGTACTGCTTCACCAGCTGGAACCTCCCATCGAGCCCCGCTGCGACTCCCGGCTCGTCGGATTCCAGCAGCACCAGCCACTTCAGGCGCGCGGCGCGCATTTCCGCTTCGATCGCTCCGCTCTGCCGCGACTCGGGCAGGTGCCAGAGGTGCACCCCCGCGTAGAGCGCGGTCTTTTCGGGTCCCATCAGCTCGGCGCCCGGCGCCGTCGCGCGCAGCCAGATCCCCGCTTCCTTCAGCGGCAGCTGGTTTCGCCGCGCCGGCCGGAGCGATTTGGGAAGTGCTACCGCGGCGATGAGCAGGACGAGGACGGCGAGCCCGCGCTTCCATTTCTCCGACAGAGCGGCCGCGACGGGAGCGAGGAGGAGGACGACGACGAGCGAGGGCAGGAGGAGATGGCGGGTCGAAACGTAGCCTTTTGCGTAGAGGAGGCGGATCAGAGGCGGCAGGTAAATGAAGAGGAGGCCGAGGAGTGCGAGACGGGCGAGGCGGTTATCGGGGGCGCGCGGGACGGAGACGAATGCGGCGGCGAGGAGGAGGGGGAGGAAGCCGAGGTAGATTGTCATGCTGAATTTGCGGATGAAGTACCAGGGGCGGTAAAGCGGGTTTTGCGCCCCTTTCTCGGTGACGGCTTTCTGGCCTTCGCCGGTCCCCGGCTTCGCGTTGATGTCGAACGCCGCGCCTCCGGACTTGCCCGTGATCGCCCAACGCCCGAGATGCTCGCGAATGCGGACGGCGTAGGGGATGAAGCAGGCGAGGAAAACGCAGACCGCGAGCGCCGCGGCGCAGGCGCGGCGGGCCCCGTCAGGCGTCGCGGTGGGGCGGAAGCGCGGGAGGCCGGCGGCGAGAATGGCGACGGCGGCC
>WSZJ01000019.1 GCA_009773755.1 Planctomycetota bacterium
CGCGAAGCCGAGCGGGAAAAGCGCGCCGAGAATCGCGGCGGCCTGGGCGAGCTGCGAGCCGTATTTTCCGACGAGGACGTCCTGCTCCGTCTGAGGACACGCGAGCAGCAGCTCGAGGGTTCCCCTCTCGCGCTCCACCGGGATGTCGACCGCGACAATCGCCGGAACCACGAAAAGCGCCAGCGCCATCTCGCAGTACCAGAACACAGGGAACAGCGCCGCGAACGCAGCTTCGACCTGCGACGCTTCCCTTCCCCACGGCACGCTCAGCGCCGCGATGCCGAGGGTCGCCGCGAACAGGACGGCGCGGGTCACGGTCGTGCGCGGCGCCTGGCCGAGGCGCGTGAGCTCGTGGCGCAGGAGGACGAGGCGCGTCATCGGCGCACCTTGCGTTCGAGGGACATCACCGCCACGGCGGGCGCCAGGACTGCCGCCGCGAGCGTAACGATCATGAAGACCGCCAGATGCTCCATCCCCTGGTCGACCGAATGACGCTGCGTCAGCCAGACGACCTCCGCCAGCGCGCCGAACGGATTGGTCGAGAGCGCTCCCAATTCCCGCCAGCCGGGCGAGAGAACTGCCGGAAGAGTCCAGAACACGCCGACAACGACCGCCGTCAACGCGAAGGCAAGCCGGGGGCGCTTCGATGCCCCCGATATCGCGACGGAGATTCCCAGAACGGCCAGCGGCGCGGCGATGAGGATGGCCGCGGCGCCCGCCATGGGCGCGCCGTGGAACAGGATGACAACGGCGAGGTGAAGAGCGATGGGGAGCGCCAGGGGCCGGAACCAGTGGAGCGCCGCGAGCATTTTGCCGTTGACGATGCGCGCTGCCGGGTAACCGGTCGAAAGCAACACGGGGAGCGTCCCGTTTTCCCTGTCCGGAGCGAGCGTCGCGGAGCCGACGGTTGCGGCCAGGATGCAAAGGAGAGCGAGTTCGATGTGCATCGGGACGTGGTCGCTGGACTGGGTCCATCCCGTCAGGATTCCCGCGATGGCTGCCGGCCACACGACGAGCGCCGAAAGGTCCCGTAGAAGTATCAGAGCGGGGTACCGGTCCCACGACGTCTCCATCCAGAACACCGGGTCCCTCCCTACCGGCAGGAACGGATTCACCTGCGCCGCGCTTCTTTCCTCCGCGCGCGGATGCACCCGGAACCAGTCCTGCGACACGAGTGCGACCGGGGTGATTCCCCGCGACCGCTGTTCTTTCTGCTCCCGCTCTCTCCTCAGCCGCCGCCGCTCCGCCGCCGCGTCCGCCGCATCCTTCTCAGCGCGCGGCACCGCGCGGACGCCCGACACGAGGATCTCGGAGTCCGCCCTGCGAAACGCGCCGACGAGCGCCGCGCCGCAGCCCAGCGCCAGCACGGTCCACGAGAGCAAGACGTCCCCCCAGGGAAGCCGGTTGCTGCCCAGCGTGTCCTCGAAGGAGGCTGTCCACGGGCACAGGACGTGAATGACGGACCGCACGCTCGCGATGCTCCCCATCCGCCATGTGCGAGGCGGGTCCATCGCGAGTACCAGGCCGAGGAAGAATGCGCCGGCGGCGAAGAACAGAAGGCAGCCCCTCGGGAATCGGTGAATGGCCTTCCAACGGAAGCACATGGCGAGCACGACGAAAACGGCGTAAGCAGCGACAAGCGGCATCGCGTCGGTCACGAATCCAGCCACGAACCACGAGCCGATGTACGAGAGCGCCACGATCGCCAGCTCGAGGAGAAGCGCCGCCATCGTCGCCGTCATAGCGCCCCGGAACGTCATCGAGCATCGAAGCGCGAGACACGACGCAAACGCCGCCGTCATCAGGATGTGCCCGCATGACATGGCCGCGCGCCCGATCGGTACGCCGCCCAGCAGCGAGCTCGCGAACGCCACCGGGAATCCCGCCGCGAGCACCGCCACGACCAGCATCGCGTGCGAAACGAGCTTCCCGAGAACAATCCCCCCTTCCGGCTCAGGGCACGACACCAGCAATTCCAGCGTCCCCGCTTCCCGCTCCGCCGGGATCGCCGGTGCGACCAGCGCAGGCACGACGAGCATCGCGAGCACCATCTCCGTCACGAAGAAGACCTTGAATATGGCAGTGCTTCCCTGATAAAGCTCCTGCAGCCCGGAATTCCACGGCCAGATCAGGGCGGCGAGACCGAGGAGCGCGCCGACGAACATGAAGCGCACGCCGTACGTCCGCGGGAAGCGGGCGAGGCGCGCGAGCTCGTGGGAGACGAAGATACCGCGAGTCATCGGCGCACCTGCTTTTCAAGCAGGAGCGAAGCGGCGACCGGCGGAAGAACGGCGCAGGCGAGCGTGGCGCCGGCGAAGAGCAGAAGCGGGTCGAGAACGTAATGCCCGAACTGTTGGATTCGCGGCCAGCGCAGGTGTTCCAGCACTGTGAAGGGACTCAGGGCCTGCAACGGCAGTGCTTCCGGCCACTGGCTCGCGACGATTCCGGGGACGAACCAGAGCGTGATGAGGGCGCCGACCGCCGCGGCGAAGGCGAGGCGGGGCTGGCGCGTGCAGGCGGAGGTTCCGATGGCGAGTCCCATGGAGGCGAGCGCCGTGGCGGCGACCACGAAGGCGATCCCGGCGCCGCGGGGGCCGATGCTCAGGATGATGGCGGCGAGCTGAAGCGCTACGGGAATGAAGACCGGCAGGCACCAGCGAAGGGCCGCCCGGGCTTTGCCGGTGACGATGCGGAGGGCCGGATATCCCGTGGAGAGAAGCACCGGAAGCGTCCCGTCAGCGCGTTCTTTCGACAGGGTGGCCGAGCCGGCGGCGAGGGCGACGATCGTGACCATGACGACCGAGAGCTGCACATCCAGACGCTCTTCGCGGTCGTCGCGCCCGGCGGCTTCGAGGACGATCGCGCCGAGAGCCACCAGCCAGGCGCCGACGGAAGCCGCCGTGCGGAGACGGTTCAGCCCCGGCTGTCGCGGCCAGGACGTCTCCATCCAGTACACCGGGTCGCGGCCGACCGGAAGGAAGGGGTTGGTCTTCGTCGGGTTCGTGATATCCGCGCGCGGGTGGAGCACCAGCTTGACCGCGCCGCGGTCGGGCTCGATCCCCCGCGCCTCATCCTCGCGGCGTTGCCGTTCGCGCCAGAAGGACGTGAAGTGCTCGACGCGCCACTGGCGATCAGCCTCGGCGGCACGCGTTCCCATGAGCAGGGAATCCGAAGTGCCGCGGCGCGCCGTGCCGGCGAGAACGGCGATGCATGCGGCGGCATGGACGATCCAGACCAGGGCGACGGTGGTCCCCTTCAGGGGCAGGCTGCCGAGCGCGTCCTGGGTGTAGGCAAACCAGGGGCAGCCCGCCTGAAGAACCCAGTCCCAGCCTCTGGAGTGGCGATGAGAATTGATGCCGAAAGCAAAGGCCGCTGCCACGAGGATCACGATCGCCACAAAGATGCACCCCTTCGGCAACTCGTCCGTCCATTTCCAGCGGAGCCAGAGAAAAAAGCCGATCCCCGTGGCGAGGACGCCGACGGGAAAAGCCGACCCCGTCGCGAGGACGATTCCGATCGCGCCGAAGATGGCGAAGCTTACGAACACGATCGCCACGTGAGTCCCCACCGCCGCCGCGGTTGCCGCGACGGCGCTTCCCCACTTCAGCGAACACCTTACCGCGATGCACGCCGCAAAGGTGGCGGTCATGACGATATGAACGCACGCGGAAGCGGCGCGTTCGAGCGGAACGCCGCCGAGTAAGACGCTCGCGAACGCGAAGGGGAATCCTGCGGCCAGGACGGCGATGACGAGGATCGCGTGCGACGCGAGCTTTCCCAGCACGAGGCGTCCTTCGGGTTCCGGGCACGTCACCAGCAGGTCGAGGGTTCCCGCTTCACGCTCCGCCGGGATCGCCGGGGCGACGAGGGCGGGGACGACGAAGATGGCGAGGAGCATTTCGGCCTGGAAGAACACTTTGAAGATCTCCGAGCTGCTGCTCAGCATTTCCTGCTTTCCGGCGGCGTTCCAGGGCCAGATCACCGCGGCGAACGCGAGGAGGACGGCGACGAAGAGCATGCGGACGAGGTGGGGGCGGGGGGCCCGCGCGAGGCGCGCGAGCTCGAAGGCGAGGTGGGGGCCGCGGATGGCGAGGGACGAGGGTTCGCGGATCATGAGCGGGACTCGCGCTCGACTCCCGTGATGGCCACGGCGAAAGCGACGACGGCGACGATCGATTCTCCGATCAGCCACAGCGGGGCCGCGGGCGTCGTCGAGTCGATCCAGTAGGAGCTCTCTCTCATGGACATGAAGAGCATTCCGACGGGGGACACCCAGGTCAGGTGCCACCCGGCGTCGTCGAGCAGGCTGAGGAAGAAGGGGCCGGCCCAGAGGACGAGGCCTGTGATGAAGGTGACGGCGACGGCCGCGCGGGAGTCGGCAATCAGCGACGACACGGCGACGGAGACGCAGGCGAGTGTCGCGAGGGAGATGGCGATGATGGCAAAGGCGAGGAACCCCTCCTTCGGACGGAACAGGACGCAGAGGCCGATCCGCAGGAGAACCAGAACGAGCGGAGCGCGCAGGTGCCAGGCGACCGAGAGAATTTTCCCCACGATGATGCTGGACGCCGGATAACCGCAACTCAGGAGGATTGCCAGGTTTCCGGACTCGCGCTCCTTCGACATGACGGAGGCGCAGGTAGGCGCCACGATGAGACCGAGGAACGCCAGGTCGAACACGAGGGAAATGTGAAACCCGCGGTCGAGGCGGCCCTCGAAGATCTCCATGATGGTGGGAAGCGTCAGGAGGCCGCAGATCGCGACGCCGATCCCGATCAGACAACCGGACACCGGGTTCTTGAGGATCTTGACATCCTTCCAGAGCACCGGGTTATCCCAGACAGGCAGAGCTGAAGCGGCCTTCCTGCGGTATTTCCGAAGAACTGCGTCATCGTTTGCAATGGCGGCCATCGGGACCATGGGTGTCCAAGTCCGTGGAGGAGGAGGCCCGTGCAGCGCGGCGTCCGGCGACGTGACACCGCTGTCGAAGAATCGGACATTGGAGACGGCGGGCGCCGGCCGCGGCGCGGGCAGGCGGGCGGGCAGGCCCTTCGACTCGCTCAGGGCAGGGCGGGCAGGCGGGCGGGAGACGGGCGCTTCAGCCGCGCGCCCTTCAGGTCCGAGTTCGAATCCGTTCTTCCTTACCAGCCGGCGAAGCACGTAGAGAGCGAAGGCGCAGAAGACCAGGTGGGAGCCCCAGGCGACGAATCGTGTCCCGGTCGAAAGCGGGTGCTCGAAGGCAAGGTCGGAAAGCGACGCTCCCCAGGGACAGAGAATGGCCATCGTCCGGTCGACAATGGGCGTTGGCACCGCGCTTCCGCCAAAGCCCGAAGAGACCTGAAACCAGCCCGTGAGCCCGGCGAGCCCCAACAGGACGGCGCCAACGGACCCGGCTACCCGGATCCGGGCGAAGATGCCGAACAGCGTCGCCAGGGCTCCGACAAAGAAGAAGCCGACCATCCACGACTGGTCGCGCGTCCCTGAGTAGAGGAGGGAAAGACTGACGAAGGTGACGACGGCGCCCACCCCCGTCGTGCCGATCAGCCACATGAAGGCCGCCGAGCTCGCTTCGACAACCGTGCGGGAGGACACGGACGCGGCCAGGGAGACCGTGACGGAATACGCTCCCATCAGAACTGCGTGCGCTACGGCCATTGCACCCAGTTTCAATGGCGCGCCGCCGACGACCATCGCGCCCACCGCGAATGGAGCCCCCGCAAACAGGAGCGAGAGGGCCCACACCGCATGCGACATCCCGCGGCCGAACACGAGGTCCGTGTCCGACTGCGGGCAGGCCGACAGGATGTCCAGCGTCCCTTTCTCGCGCTCTCCCGCGATCGCCGGCGCCACGAAAGCCGGGATGAAGATCGCCGCGGCGATCAACTCGCACCACACGAACGCCAGCATCATCGCCCGGCCCGCCTTCGTCGAAACCTGGAGCCCGTCCCACGGCCACGCGAATGCCGTGAAGACCACCAGCAGCCCCACGAACCCGATGCGGACCCCGTGTGCGCGCCGTCCCCGCGACATGCGGAAGAGATCCCCCCGCAGCATCGTCCCGCCGATCAAGTCACCTTCCCCTTCGTCAACGAGAGGAACGCTTCCTCGAGATCGGCCTGCGCCTCCCTGAACATCGTCACCTTGAGTCCCGCCTTCACCAGCGCTTCGGGGATTCCGGAAATGTCGCGGTCGGGCCTGTCGAACTCCGCGCGCAGGATCCCGTTTTCCTCCCAGACGCGCTTCACGCCCTCGATCACCCCCGCCGTGTCGAGCGCTTTCTGCGGCTCGGCGGCGACCTTGAATTCGACGACGAGGCCGGAAGCGGCCATTTTCAGCGCGTCGGAAACGGGGCCTTTGTAGACGAGGCGGCCGGCTTCGATAATGGCGATCGAGTGGCAGAGGTCGGACATCTCCCGCAGGATGTGGCTGGAAACGAGGATGGTCTTTTTCATCTTGCCGAGCTCGGAGATGAGAGCGCGGATTTCGATGCGGGCGCGGGGATCGAGGCCGGAAGCGGGCTCGTCGAGGAGGAGGACCTCGGGGTTGTGGACCAGGACGCGGGCGAGGCCGAGGCGCTGCTGGTTGCCGCGCGACATCGTGCGGATGAGCGCGTGTTTTTTCCCGGTGAGATCGGTGAGCTGGAGGATCTCGTCGACGACCTTGTCTCGGCGGTCGGAAGCGATGCGGTACATCGCGGCGAAGAAATGAAGGTACTCCTCGACGAGCATGTCTTCGTACACGCCGAACGTGTCGGGCATGTAGCCGAGGAGGCGGCGGACTTCCATCCGGTCGTGCGACACCGAGTGCCCGCCGATCGTCGCGTCGCCGTGCGTCGGCTGCAGCAGCGTCGCGAGCATCCGGATCGTCGTCGTCTTCCCGGCGCCATTGGGGCCGATGAACCCGCAGATCTCGCCGCGCTCCACCGAGAAATTCAGCCCGTCCACGGCCGTCAGCGCGCCATAGCGGCGGGTCAGTCCCTTGATTTCGATCACGGGGCCTTCTCCAGATGGAATCGCACGAGAAACAGGGCGCGGGCGGGCGGGTCTTCACCGATGACTGGAGAAGCAGCGGGGCGTTCGATCCAGCCGCTCAGGATCGGGTGCTCCGCGGTCCCCGGGGCCCGCCTGAGGAGACCGGTGTCGGAGGTATCCACGTCTTGCCGGAACCAGGCCATGGCCGCGAACTCAAAACTCTGCGCGTCGAAGAATTGTTCAGGACCTTTCTGAAGCGGTACGGTCACGCCGGGAATCAGATCGCCGAGATCCCGTGAATCCGCGCCGGCTTCGAGACGGCAGCGCCGCAGGATCGCCGGCGCCTGCACGACGAGCCGGCCGCCCTCCCGCCGCACCGAGAACGAGCCCGGCGGAAGGTCCGACGTCGCGGCGATCGCGTAGGGATCCCAGCCGTGCACCGGCAACAGCCGGGCGGTCGGGCGCGTCCCCCATGCGATTTCAGGGAGAACAGGCTCAGGCTCGCCCCTTCGCGAATGCTCGCGCTCGGGCCGGAGCGCCGGCCAGAGTCGCGCTTCCGTCGTGCCCGTCGAAATCTCCTGGTCGCCCGAGAGCGGCGCCACGACGAGGTAGATCGCATTCTCGCGGATCGCGTCCGGGAAGACGTCGATCGTCCCCACCGCCACGATGTGCGAGTCCCGCGCCCGCGTCCGCGCCGACATCCCCCACGCCGCCGCGCAGAAAGCGACGATCGCGACCGGAAGCGTGACCCACGTCCACGCCTGCCGGCGAAGCGCCTTCAGCACGAAGTAGTCGACCGGCCCTATGACGATGAGGTACACGACGAGCAGCGCGAAGAACCACCCCAGCGCCACCGTCTTGCCGGCGAGCGCAAGCTGCCCCGCCCGCCGGATGCGTTCTCCTTCGGCGCTCTTGAACCGCTCCAGCGACGCACGTCCTTCGCTGCGCGCCGTGCTGCTCCAGCTCCGGCGCGCCTGCTCGCCGCCGTCCGGCGGATCCGTGTCGGCGAAAGGTTTCGGGCGAAGCGGGAGCTGGACTTTCCAGAACCGCGCCAGTCCGCCCCAGTCGGCGACCGGGCGCATGAGCGGATCGAAACCCAGAAAGAGGACGTGTCCGAGCCCGGCAGTGCCCGAGGCGCCGAACGGCGCCCTGTCCGTCCCGCGATTCGCCGTGGCGTTCGCGACCGGGAACGACGCCTGGAGTCCCCCAATTCCCGTGCCGATCTCTTCCAGCGACGTCACTTCCTTCGTCCCCACAATCTCTACCGGGAGCAGGCTCCCCAGCCGCGAATCCCACGCCTCGGCGGCGCTGATCCCCGCGCACACCGCCAGCACGCCGCCGTCCAGCGTCCACCGCCGGATCGCCTCCGCCGCTTCCGGCGTCATCACCGAATTCGGAAACCGGACGAGAACCGCGTCAAACATCCCGTACGCGTCCGAAAAGTCCGGAAGCTCCCCCGCGCCGGCAAGGACGCTCTTCCAGAGTTCGTGCTCAGGGAGGCCGAGAGGGGCGTCGGCGATATTAAGGAAGAGGCGTTCGCCGCCGCTTGCCGGGAGCAACCGGATGTCGACCGGCTTCCCAAACTCGCTTCCGTTCTTCGTCACCGTGAATTTCATGACGTACTTCGCGCGCACCGGCATCCAGTAGCCGTGCTTGCTTCCTGCGGGGACCACGACGTCGCGGACGGCGTCGGCGCCGTCTCCGTTGATCCGGAGCTGGAAGCGCGTCTCGGCGTCCGGGTTGTTGATCTCGATGCGGACCGCCGTCCACATTCCTTCCCGCGCAACGCCGCCGAACGCGGCGTGGTGGGACACTGTCGGCTCCGCGGTCGCCGCGACCGTTGCGAACAGGAACACCGCGAAGAGGAGCAGCCGCGATTTCACGCAATTCTCCTGTGGAAGCAAGCCCACTCGACGATGAAGAGCCCCAGCGCGGCGCACGCGAGCCAGGGCCAGAGGTCGCGATTTTCACGGCCCGCGTTGGGCGACGCCTGGACCTTTGACTTGCCCGTGCCGAGAGTCTCGGGGGGTGTCAGGTTGGATTCCGTCTCCGACAGCAGATTCACGCCAAAATCGCGGGCGCCGGCGGCGGATTCAAAGCGTCCGAGGCCGGCGTGGTCGCTCCCGGCCCAGACGAAATCCCCCGCGGCTGAAGCGGAGAGCTGCGTTTTCACGCCGTCGGCTCCCGTGACGGTCGCTTCGGTCAGCCCCGGCACGACAAACCGCGCGGCTCTCCCGGCTGTAACTTGCGGCGGGACCTCCGCGGCCCGCGCGTCGGCGACCGCCCGCACGAGATTGGAAAAGAAGATCGGGAACGACGGCCGTAGCGGCCAGTCCGACTCGCCGGGCCGGAAGCCGATCGCGATCCGCAGCCGGCCGCGCTCGGTCGTCGACACGATCATCGGCCCTGCGCTCCCCTGCACCAGGATCGTCCCTTCCGGCGGAGGCGTCAGCCGCGCCGCGCGCCCGACGTGGACGTCGGTGAAGCGCGCAAAACGCAGAAGCGGGTTCGTTTCGTCCCACGACAACACGCGAAGCCGTTCGGTTTCCTCGCCCGGCACTATTCCTGCCACCGCCTTGTCCGGCCTGAACCACACCGCATGAGCGTCCGGCGGCGCATCGAGAGCAGGCCCTTCGCAGATCCAGAGGTCCGGCTTCTCCGTCACGAACACCACGCGCGGCCGTGTCTCGAGAAACGCCCGGAGGAAACGGTTTTCGCCGGCAAGCTGGATCGCGACCTGCCCGGGGGACGGGAGCCGTGTCCACGCGCGGTCGTCGGCGGCGAGCGCGTCCGGCTCGTCGAGGGCGACCTCGCAGGCCGCTTCGCCCGGGAGCATCGCGGAAAAACTCGCCCCGCCGGTTTCGCCGGGGTCGAGTTCGATTGAGCGCGCGGCGACGGCCTGCCCGTCGATTTTCAGCGACGCATAGATTTTCTTTCTCGTCGCGGAGAAGTTCGAGATGCCTGCGAAGACCGAATACGCGTACAGCGTCCTGCCGCCTTCCGACTTCGACCTGACACGCCCGTCCGGCTCCGCCACCGTCTCCGCCCGGAAAGCCGTGATCCCGACATTGTTCGCCGCTTCTCCCGTCTTCACCCACGTCAGCCCCTTCTCCAGCACCGGGTGCGACGGCACCTTCGCCCCCGCCCCGTCCGAAAGCAGGATCACGGCGGCCCCATCGCGTTTCTCAACGGCAGCCGCGGCCAGTCGCAAGGCTTCTTCCAGCGACGTCTCGGTGTCGTGCACGGTGAGCGCATCGAGAGTCCGCTCCACCGCCGCCCGGTCCCGCGTCATGCCGCACGCGACGCGCGCGGTGTGTCCCGCTTCGACCACCATGGCTTCGTCGCTGTCCCCCATCGAAGAGAGCACGCGCTCCGCTTCCTTGCGCGCAAGATCGAGGCGCGTGGTGGACCCGTCCTTCGCGCCCATGGAAGCGGAAGTATCGACGACGAGGACGACGACGCGTCCGGGGGACGAAGCGCGCATGCGCGCCGGGCGCGCGAGGGCGAGGACGAGAAGTGCCAGGAGGAGGAGCTGCAGAAAGAGGAGCAGGTTCGCGCGCAGCCGCTGGAACGGCGCATTCGCCTGCAGGTCGCGCACGGCCTTCTGCCAGAGCAAGGTCGAGCTGATCGTCACGTCCTTGCGGCGCAGCTTCAGGATGTAGAGCAGGATCAGCGGGATGGCCAGCGCGCCGAGCGCCAGGAAGGCGGGAGTGAGAAGGCTCACAGTGGCTGTGATGATACCCCCGCGGGGTGCTTTTCCCTCGGGCTACACCCGCGCGGCCTCACCCATCAGCTTTTCCAGGAACCCGATGAGCGGCGCCGGGTCCGCCAGGCTCTGGAGCGCAAGGTCCGGCGAGCACGCGCGCAGCTCCTCGATCCGGTGTCCGCCGGTTGCCACCGCAACCGCCTTCGCGCCATGCGCGCGGGCGCACGCGACGTCGCGCGTCGTGTCGCCGATGACGACCGTGCGATCCGCGTGAAACTGGCGGCCGAGGCCGCGGAATCGCCGCAGCGCATGCGGGAGCAGCTTGTTGCGGTCCTCGTCATCGCTCCCATAGGCGCCGGTCGCGAAGAAATGGTGAATGCCGGCAGCTTTCAACTTGGTTTCCGCGCCGTGCTCGAAGTTCCCCGTCAGCAGTCCGGAACCCAGCTCATCACGGTTCGAAAGCGTTTCAAGAATCGCCGGCAGCCCGGGCTTGAGCGTGATCTTCGCGGCCGCGAGCCGGGCGGGAAGCGCCTTCCGGTACTCCCGGTCGAATTTCTCCATTGCCGCCGGAAACGGTTCCGCGATCCCGTGCCGCTCGAATCCCTGCCGGAAGATCCAGGGGTCGGTGCAGCCCGACATCGCGACGGCGTCGAAGGCGTTCGCGACACCGAAACACGCCAGGAACGCGTCGTTCATCGCCTTCGTCCCGGCGCCTTGCGACGACATCAGCGTGCCGTCGATGTCCCAGAGGATGCAGAGCATGGCGAAGAGCATCGCGTCCGGCGGCGATAGAATCAAGTGTCCGCCGATCGATTCCGAAGGAGTTCAGTACCTGGCAGGGGAAAACAAAGGCGGGTCGCGAATAAGAGCGAATTCCCAAGTTCCTATCGCTTCACGTATTGTCCCCCGCTCTCGTCCGCCAGCCGTTTCAAAAGCGCCTCGTCGTGGTCGCCGATCCCGATGCAGTGGATCCGGATTTTGCGGATGGCGTTCCATTTCTGCACGGTGTCGCCGATGACTTTCGGATCGACCGACTTGCCGATGGTCGGCTTGCCGTCGGTCAGGAAGAAGATCGTGTCGACGCTCAGCTTGTAGTTCTCGTCCACCTGCATCTTGGCGCCGCCGGCGAGCTCGAAGGCTTTTTCGAGAGCGTCGTAGATGTTGGTGGCTTCCTGCGGCTCGAGTTTCTCCGCGAACTGCTGCGCCTGGGTCTTGTTCGGCTTCGTCGCGATGACCATCTTGGTCGGGGAGTAGACCTTCACGTCTGAAGAGAAGGTCACGATATTGAAACGCGCGTCCTCGGGGAGCCCGCCGATCGCCTTCGAAAGCTCCCAGCGGGCGATGTCAATTTTCCGCTTCCCCTTGGGGCCCTGGCCGGCGGGGGCGCCGCCGCTGTTGGAGTCGGGGATGTACTTGGCCGGCTCCGCCATGCTGCCTGAGATGTCGATGACAAAAACCAGGTTCTTGGATTTCGTCCGGATGCCGTAAAACTCGGTCGTCGTGCCGCCCGCCGCGGGAGGCGCGGGATCCGCCGGAGGATTGGGGGCCGGATCAGGCGGCTTTCCGCCGCCTCCGAGGTCCTTGCCGCCGGGATCCTTGCCGCCGTCCTTGGGATCTTCCTTCTTCGGCTCTTCTTTTTTCGCCAGCTCTCCGCTTTCCCACTTCTCCTTGTTGATCTCCCACCAGCCCTTCCAACCCAGCGCGTCTGAATTGAACGTGAGCCCCGTCAGCGCCTTGAGCGCGCGGTCCATGTCCTCGAGCACGCGACCGTTTTCGGTCTGCATGCGCGCGATCAGCGGTCCGACCGTCTCGCGCATCTGCAGGACGCCGAGCGCGTCGCAGGCCGCCACGCGCACCTGCCAGCGCTCGTCCTCCAGCGCTTTCAGCACGAGGTCCTTCTGATCCTTCGCGCCCCGCCGCCCCAGCGCCTCGATCGCCGCCGCGCGCACGCGGGCGTCCTTTTCCGCAGCCGCGGTCACCAGCGCCGGCGTCGCCAGCGCGTTCTCCGCCGGCACATGCCCCAGCGCCCCCGCGATCGCCATCCGGGCGCGCCAGTTCTTGTCCTTCATTCCCTCCTCGACCAGCCACTTCACGGGCTCCGGCGACCGCGTCTTCGTCAGGGCGTCCGCAACCGCGTCCGGCACCAGCGACAGCGCGTTCACCTTCTCGTTCAGCGTGTCCATCTCCAGCTTCTTCTTGGTGAAGATGTCCGCCTCGCTCTGCGCCACCAGCCCCTTGCCCTGCTTCGCAAACTTGTTGATCCGCTCCACCGCCGCCAGGAACTCCGGCTCGAACGCGTCACGCTCCGCTTCCGCCTTCTCCAGCGCCTTGTCCGGCATGTCCATCAACAGAATGAGCAGCTTCACGCCCTCGACACAGTCCGCCGCGCCCACGGCCTGCGCCGCCTTGACCCGCGCGTCGCCGTCCGTCGTCGAAAAGGCGCGCTTCGCCTCGCCTTCCAGCTTCTTCCACTCTTCCGGCGTGGGTTTGGCGAACAACGGGAGCGCGAAGAGGCCGGCGAGAAGCAGAAGAGTGCGAAGGATGGGGCGGCGGGACATGGACACCTCCTGGGAGGGGAGGAAGGCGATCCTAGTCCTGTCGTGGTGGCTGGAGAAGGGCTTTTTCATGTCTTTCGAGGCCGGCCCCGCCCCATTCGCTTGTGCGTCTCCCCCGTGAAGTGGATACTTTCCCGGCCCGGCCGAACCGGAGCCCGGACTGGTGTCCTCTATTCCTTTCTGGAGTCCCTCGATGCGCGTCGTCCTCTTTTTCGATGGAAAGAACTTCTACGCCGGGTGGAAGGATCAGGCTCACGGGCGCGACGTCGACTTCAAGAAGCTCTCGCAGTGGGTGGTGCGCGCCGTCGGCGGGACGCACCTGATGGGCGCGTACTATTACACGGGAGTCGATGATTCGCTCCCCAGGACGCCCGGTCAGGAAAAGCTCGACGGTTTCCTCGACATGCTCGCGCAGGAGCCCGGCTTCTTCGTCCAGCGCTTCGCGCAGCGGAACCGCACGCACGTCTGCTCGCAGTGCCAGGCGCCTCACACGTTTTCGCAGGAAAAGGAAGTCGACACGACGATCGTGGCCGACATGCTGCGCCTCGGCGCGGTGGGAGGGTTCGACATCGCTGTCCTGGTTTCGGGGGACGCGGACCTGACTCCCGCGGTCGAGGGCGTGCGGTCGCTCGGCAAACAGGTCTACGTCGCCAGCTGGGGGCAGTCCGGCCTGTCATCCCGCATCCGGCGCGCGGCGTTCGACCACGTCGACCTCATGCAGGGGCTCCCGGAATTCGCCCGCGGCGCCGGGGATTTCGCTCGGCCGGCGAACGACCACCAGTTCGGCTCAGCCACACCCGCCGCCCAGGTCTCCAATGACCCCGAGGCCTACGTCCAGGCGTGTTTCGAAGAGATCAAACGCGCGCAGGCCACGATGCCCGGCGGTTACATCGGCGCGCACTTCTTCGTGACGAAGTGGCGCAGCAGCATCCTGCCGGAACTCGTCGATCTCCGGCGCCGGGCGCTGGACCTGCTGGTCGAGCGCGGGCAGGCGGAGGTTTACCTGACGGACGACGGGATCCAGGCGGTCCGTCTGAAGGGCTGATCCGGGCCTCGAAGAAGGGTCATTTCTCCAGTTGCGGCGCGGTGGGGAAGTACCCCTTCGCGACCCGAAGCGCTTCCGCACGCTGCTTCAGGAGTTGGAGAAGGGCGTCGACGAAATCCTGCCGGACCTGGATTTCGCCGAGACGGCGGGCCGGGGGTGCGGTCAGGGCCTGCCAGTTCGTGACGAGCGACCCGCGGCCCAGAAGCATGTCGTACCGGGTCGCCTCCGGGACGAAGAAGTTCAGCCTGTCTTCTTCGACGTTGAAGGAGAGGTTGGCGTCCGGCAGGTAGATCTCGCGGATCCAGCGTCCGCCGCCGTGGATCATGTCCATCGCGCCTTCCACAACCCAGACCTGGTAGACGACAGCGCGCACGGTTGCCTCGGCGGCGGCGCCGTCGTTCTTTCCGGGCTCGCTGCAGCCGGCGAGCGGGAGAGCGGCGCACAGGAACATCCATCGGGCGATTCGGGGCATCGGGGACCTCCGGCTTGAAAAGGAGTCAGGGGAAGCGGATGTCGCGGGCGACACCGCCATGAACAGGACGCCCGCCGGGGCGGGATTTGGAGTCTTCATCGCAAAATTGTCGACGGGCCGGCGGGCGCGGGCCCGGCCCGAGTGGGATAGACTGATGAGATGCCGAAGGCAAAGAGCCCTCCGCGTGAACCGGCCGCTGTCCTTTCGGGCCCGGACGCGCCTGCCACGTCCGCAACCCGCCGCATCAGGCTGGTCGGCGGCTTCGCCGCGCTGGCGGCGCTCTTCGCGGCGCTCGGCTTCGTCTGGATGCGCGGGCGCACCCAGGCTGTAAATGGCGCGACGATTTCGATGGCGGCGAAAACGGAAGATCCGGCGCTTCCGGTGGACTTGTTGCCGCCTCCCGATGGAATGCGCGTGAGCGTCCCTCTCGCGGCGTCCGAGCGGGCCTATTTAGCCGAGATCGAACACCGCGGACTGACCCTGAGCGCGCGCGTGTTCACGGTCCTTGCGGGGGCTATAAGGGACGCCGATCGAGAGAAGCTCGCATCGCTTCTCGCGCCGACGTTCGCGGGCGAGACGCTCGATCTCTCGGAGGCTCGAGGTCCGGCAAACGATAGCTTCGTCATTCGGCGCGTCAGCGCCGCGGAAGGTGCGAAGCCCGGCCGCGTGAACGCCGACGAATTTGTGAATTACCTTCTCAAGCTCAGGGAGCGCTTCGGAAAGCCTCCGACCGTGAAACTCCCGCTTCCGGACGGGTCCTGCTGCAGGGACGGCCAGCCGCTCTTTCCGGTTCTTCCGTTCACGCCCGGCGCCGAAGAGCCTCCCACAATGACGATCCACGTGGGGCTCACTTCGCTCGCGCCGGTGAGCCGCGAGAGGCTCGACGGAGCCTGGTCAGGCGGTTGCAACATCCGCATGGTCGGTTTGACGCGCGACGGCCTCGCCGAAACTTCGCTCAAGCTTGCCTTCGATGCGCTCAGGATCGCGGATGTCGACGCGATTGCCGGCGACACGGGCTGGATCCAGTCGCTGCGGGTTCAGGAAGCGCAGGAACAGTCTGCTCCGCGCCCGCTCATGCTCGAGACGGCGAAGGCGCGCGGCATCGACACGGAGCGGTTCGCGGACTGCTGGAATGCGCCGGACCCCGCGCGCCGCCCCGTCACTACCGGAGGCGTTTTCCTCTCGGACCTGGACGGCGACGGCCGGATTGACATGCTCGTCACGGACGCAGGCCGGGGAGCGTTGTTTCGTGGCCTCGACGGCGGAAAGTTCGAGGACGTCACCGCGAAATCGGCCTTGCCTCCCCGCTGCGCCGGAATCGCTGCCTTCGGAGACTTCGACGGCGACCGTCTGCCGGACCTGATCCTGAACACAGGAGTGTTCCGCAATGCCGGCGGCTTCCGGTTCGAGGACGTGACGGGGAAGTGCACGCTCCGATTGCCCAAGGGGGCGATGGGCTACACCGTCGCCGACTACGACAGGGACGGGCGGCTCGACCTTTACGTCGCGCGCAGCACCGGTCCGCAGCCGCGTGAGGGCAGGAATTCATGGATTGACGGCCCGGGTGGCCCCGGCAACCTGCTCTGCCGGAACCTCGGCGACTGGAGGTTCGAGGACGTCTCGGAGAAGGCGAACGCGACCGCCGGCCACCGCTCCTGCTTCACGGCCGCGTGGCTGGACGCCGACAGCGACGGGTGGCCTGACATCTACGCGATCAACGAGTTCGGGGGCGGCGTCCTGCTCCTCAACAGGGGCGACGGAACATTCAGGGAGCAGCCGCTCGTCGACGACGCGGGAGACTTCGGGTCGATGGGCATGGCCGTCGGCGACGTGGACAACGACGGCAACATCGACATCTTCACCGCAAATATGTACAGCAAGGCGGGCCGCCGCATTTTTGAAAATCTCTCCCCGGGGACCTATCCGCCCGAAGTCTTCGCCAAGATCAAGCGCTTCGTCACCGGAAGCGAGCTCTACCGGAACCGTGGCGGGCTCAAATTCGAGCGGACCGGCAACGCGAAGCGCCTGAACGCCGTCGGATGGTCGTACGGCGCCGCATTCGTCGACCTGGACAACAACGGCTTCCTCGACCTCTACGCGACCGCCGGCTTCATCAGCGTCGCACGCGACAAGCCGGACGGGTGAGCCCCCCTCTGGCAGGCTGTCGTGGCACAGCCCTTCGATCGAGCCGCGTATGTGCCGGCTCCCCGTTTGCCGGACAAGCGACTCGACGATTTCTGGGTCGAGAACCCGTGGCGAATCACCTCGATGGGGCACAACTTGAGCGCCTACGAGCGGAATCGAGTTTTCCTGAACGGGGGCGGCGACGACTGGTTCGACATCTCGGCGCTGACGACCGCCGACAGCGACGGCGACGGGCGCTCGGCTGTCTCGGCGGACCTCGACGGCGACGGCATGGAAGAGCTCATCGTTCGCCAGTCGGGCGGCGGGCCGCTGCTGGTCTTCGAGAACCAGTTCCCGGACGCGCACTGGCTCGATGTCTCGCTGCGCGGGACGAAGAGCAACAGCCACGGAATCGGCGCGAGGATCGTGGCGACGATCGGAGAAAGGAAGATCGTGCGCGAGCTCTACCCCGCGAACGGCTACTTCTGCCAGGGTGCTGCGCACGTGCACTTCGGTCTCGGGAAGTCCGCGCAGATCGACAAGCTCGTCGTCTCCTGGCCCAGCGGGCTCGTCCAGGAGTTCGCCGGCGTGGCGGCGGACCGGCATGTGCTTCTGACGGAGGGGACGCCGGAGATCGAGAATCGACGGAGGTAGGAATCACGCCTCCAGCATCACCTCCCGCAGCGTCCGGAACACAAACTCTTCGAAATCCGCATCCGACGCCGCGAATGCGTACGCCATCGCGTGCTTCGTGCACCAGCTCTCGACTTCCTTCCTGAAGCCCTCGACCCTTGCGCGGTAGGCGCGCACCACGCTCGCATTGAGCGAGAGATCGACGGCGGTCCCGGTCTCCGCGTCGATGAACCGCACGTCGTCGGCGTCCTGCGGATCGAGCTCTTCCGGCGCGAGAATGTGGACGACCATCGGCTGGAAGCCGGAGTGCGCGAGCTGCGCGAGAGGTTTTTCCCAGCCTGCGGGGTCAAGGAAGTCGGTCACGACGAAGATCGGGCCTCTTCGCGGGTTCCTCGCAAGGAAGCTTTTCACCGTCGACGTGAGCGACGTCTGCCCCGACGGCGCAATGCCGTCGAGAAATTTCAGCAGCTTGAAGATGTTCGCCCTGCCGCGCTCGGGCCCGAGCTTCTCCTGCTGCTCGGCGGCGTAGGGAACGATCGTCACGCGGTCCAGGTTCGCGAGCCCGACGTAAGCGAGCGCGGCCGCGCAGCGCTTCGCAAATTCGAGCTTCGGCGGATTCCCGAATCCCATCGAAGCGCTCGTGTCGACGAGGAAGTGGACGCTCAGGTCCTCCTCTTCCACGTAGAGCTTGAGGTAAAGCCGGTCCATGCGCGCCGCGGCGTTCCAGTCGATGTAGCGCGGGTCGTCGCCGGAGATGTACTCGCGATAGTCGGCGAACTCGACGGAAATGCCGCGCTTTGTGGAGCGACGCTCGCCCTGCATGCGACCGGCGAAGGCGCGGCGGACGCGGATGCCGAGGCGTTCTAGGCGGCGGATGAAGGGGGGGGAGAGAAGGTCGCTCATGGTGATGGTGCCGCTATGGGGCCATTCGACTCGCTTTGCTCGCTCAGGGCGGGCCCTTCGACTCGCTCCGCTCGCTCAGGACCCGCAGGCGTCGATGCAGCCGCTTCCTCGACCGCTTTGCGGTTTTCCTTTTCGCGCTGGCCGTCGGCCGTGACGCCGATGAGCGCCATGAGGCCTCCGAGGCCGGCGTGGAAGATGATGAATGGGACGAAGACGGGCGTGTGGTTGCCGACTTCGGGCATCGGGAAGCCGCCTGAGCCGGCCGTGCCGACCCAGGCGGTCGCGAAGAAGACCTTGTAGAGCAGCCACGGGAAGCACAGGTACCCCGGGGTTTCCCATGCGAGCAGGTCGTTTTTCGGGTACTCGCCGAACGCCGCGTATTGCCAGACGGCGCTTCCGATCGGAATCGCGCCGAGCGTGAAAGCGGCGAGCGCGCGGGAGAGCCCGCGGGGGATGCGAAGCGACGACAGCCAGAGGCAGAGGCCGCAGGCGAAGAAGATCTGCGACATGGCGACGGCGGCGGTGAGCCAGAGGGCGGCGTCGGGCTGGTCGGCGTCCGGAGCGAGTTTCGAAGTCGCCAGTGCGCCGCCGGCGGCGAGCATGAATGAAGTCGTGACGAGGGCGAACGCGTACCCGCGGCGGCTGCCGGGGGCGAAGAGGTGCAGGGGGAAGAGCGCGCCCCGGAGGCGGTCGAGCTGCTTGAACAGGCGCTTTCCCTCGGGGGCGCCGTCGGCGGCGTAGAAGGCGAAGAGAGTGCCCGTGAGCGTGACGAACATCCACCAGGTGTAGAGCGACAGGAAACGTTCTTCCACGTTGCGGAAGTGGTAGAAGTGGGTGAAGTTCAGGAGCGCGACGCCGGACGCGATGGGAAGGAAGAAGAGCCCGTAGATTCGCAGCGCGGTGGTCTTGTTCGAGCCCCAGGGCTTCAGGCGGTTCACGGCCATGATGAACAGGAATGCGAACGGCGCCGCGAAGGCGTAGAGGGCGTCGATCGTCAGGAAGCCGGCGTGCTGGGAGACCGCTTCGATCAGCCGGGAAATGTCGTTCCGGCCGCTCATCGAGCTGTCGATGACCTCGACGAAGCCGCCGCCGACCGGGAGGCCGACGAGGAATATGAGGACGTATGACATGCCGACGGCGCGGGCGACCGACTGGGCGGTGGCGCTCGCGTAAATCCCCCAGATCGCGACGAGGGCAGCGAAGAAAAACAGGCTGGCGTACGCAACGACGGGCTCCCAGCCCGTCAATCCGCCGTACCAGATCGGAAGCGCCATGAGCGGGAGTCCGGCGAAGAGGTAGACCGCGACGTAGCCCAACGCGGCCATCAGCTGCCCCCACACGATCTGCCACGGCCGGATCGTCGTCGTCATCAGCAGCTCGAGCGTCGACTTGTCCTTCTCGCGCACTATCGACGTCCCCGCAAACCCGGGGACAAGCAGCGCGATGAGCGATGCCTGGATGGCGATCAGGATCCCGAACGTCGCCTGTCCAATCATGTTCCCGGGCGCGCCCTCCTGCTCCATGCTGAACGCGGTCGTCCATAGGATGAAAAGCGCGAGGGCGAGAGCCCCGGTGAAGAACAGGACGAAACGCCATCCGCGAAACGTCGCGCGCAGCTCGCGGGTCTGGATCGGCCCTGCGGACATTTCGAAGAGGAAACTCGCGAAGCGCTTCACTGGACCTCCCCGCGCGTGATTCGCAGGAACAGGTCCTCGAGGTTCGCCTTCTCTTCCTCGAGCCCCAGGATCGGGATTCCGGCCACCGCGAGGGTGTGGACGATTCCGGCGACTTCGTTCTCGTCGCCCGAGTGCTTGAAGCGCACGGACTTCTCCAGCGTCTCGATGACCTGCACGCTTGTAAACGCGGCCAGCGCTTCCACCGCCTTTGCCGGCTCGAACGTCCGGAGCGCGAGGGTGCGCCCGGGGTTGAGGCGGTCGATGATTTTCTGAATGCTTCCGGCGGCGACGAGCGCGCCTTTCTCGAGGATCCCGACGCTCGTGCACATGTCGGCGAGCTCGGTGAGGATGTGGCTGGAGACGATGATCGTTTTCCCCATCGCACCGAGCTCTTTCAGGAGCGCGCGCAGCTCGATGCGGGCGCGCGGGTCGAGGCCCGCGGCAGGCTCGTCGAGGATGAGGACGGCGGGGTCGTGGAGGAGCGTCTTGGCGAGAATGAGGCGCTGGCGCATTCCCTTCGACAGGTCCGTCGCCAGCTTGTGCCGCAGCCCTCCCAGGTCCGTCAGCTCCATCACCCCTTCGATCGTCGCCTTGCGCTTCTTCCGCGGAACTCCGTACGTCCCCGCGAAGAAATCGAGGTATTCCCAGACGTCGATCCCCTCGTACACCCCCGCGTAGTCCGGCATGTAGCCGATCGTCCGGCGTACCTGTTCCGGGTACTCGAGGACGTCCATGCCGTCGACGCGTGCCATTCCTGCCGTCGGCTCCAGCAGCGTCGACAAGACGCGCATCGTCGTCGTTTTCCCTGCTCCGTTGGGCCCGATGAACCCGAAGATCTCCCCGCGCGGCACGGTGAAGGTGATGCCGTTCACAGCGGTGAAGGGGCCGAAGGTCTTGACAAGGTTGAGGACTTCGATCATCAGGGCTCCCTCTCAACGGGAATGATGATCACTGTCCGGTCGCTTTTCATTTCCGCCGGTTTTCCGTCGACCGTTGGCGGCGGGGCCGTGGCTTTCAGGATCGCGATGACCGCGATCTCTGTGGTGCGAAGGAACTGAGGGTCGAGCGCACGAAGGAGCGTCCCCGTCGGGGACTCGTCCGAGAGATTCTTGAAGGGGGATGGACGCGGCGCGAAAGTCAGGCTGCCCCGGTAACTGCCTCCCGACGGAATCGGTCCCAGGTTAAGCACGCGCGCCCCCGCTTCGTAGTACCAGGCCTGCTCGATGTCGTACCGGGTGCCGTTCACCACCGTCAGGTTGTTCCCCGCCCGAGCCGTGATCGTCCCGATGTCGCGGCGGCCGACGGCGTAGTAGTAAGCAGGTTCGTTCGGCTCAAACGCGCGGCGGACTGCGGCGCCGTCGGCGCCGCCGTACGCGATATTGCGGTACCAGTAGCTGCGCCCGTCGGTCATCTCCGTCATCCGGCCCACCGGCGAATCGATCACCGCTTCACGGCGCTTCCCCGCCACCGCGACGATGTGCTCGCGAGCATCCCAGCGGCCGCCCGGGCCCGGCCGCAGGACTGTCACCCGGTTGGCCTGCACCCGGTTGTCCCGCAGGAACCAGCCGAGCACGAGAATGAGCAGCGTGACCGCGATCCCGGCTGCCGGGACCGTCAGCACCGTCATCGCCGGCGCGTGCTTCCGGCGGAGGATCCAGAAGTTCGCGGGGCCGATGATCAGGACGTACACAAAGAGCCCGAAGAGAACCGCTGCGGTCGCGGGGTAGCCGACGAGATCCTGTCCGAGCGCCACGACGAACCCCCGCCAGGACCACGTGCTACCCCCTTTGGCGTAATCGGCCCAGGGAAGCGGCTGGGGCGGAAGCGCGTTGAGAACATCCTCTGCGAAACCGGAGAGACCGCGGTATCTGGTGTCCGCCTTCGCCAGCGAGGGGATCGTGGTGTCGAACGTGATCGCGGCGACGCGCCCGCGCCCGACGGGCCAGACCTGCGTGAGGTTTCCGGCCGGCGGAACGAGCGCTCCGCTCCCGCCTTTCTCGAAGGACAGCACGGTCTCCGGATTGTTCTTTCCGAAGTAGATCTGGAGAAATTCAGGGTCGGCTTCCGAAACCCGCCCCATGTCCACAAGCTGCTTCACTCCCGCTGACTCGAACCACTTCCGGTCCGACCCCGGCAGCAGCAGGACCTGGCCGCCGATGTCGACCCACGCGCAGAGGGACCGGCGCTGCTCTTCGGACCACGCCGCGAGGTCGACCCCCGCAAGCACGACGAGCCCGGCCGCGGTCCAGCCCTCTACGTGCTCCGGCAAGTGCGACTCGTCCGCGTCCCACCGCTGGTACCGGCCGGCCAGCTTCGCGAGGCTCAGCGACGAGAACAGCACCGCAGGCTGCTCCGGCCGCGAAATTACGACGAGCGTTTTTTCAGGTCCGCCGACCCAGGATCCGGCGACTTTCTTCTGCAGGACGTCGCGACCCCTCTCGTCCCTCAGGCGCACGACAAACTCCGGCCGGACGGCAGCGCTGCTGCCGACCACGAGAAAGAAACGCTTCTTTGTCCCGGGAGCGATAGCAACGTCCCGGCGTGCCGACGGACCGGCCGTGCGGTAGCCGGGAAGCTCGACCTCGAGCGTTCCCTTGAATTCCGAAGCGTCCCCGTTCTCGATTTCGGTCCACGTTTCGATCCACTGGTCGGTCGAGCGCGACGGGAGGCAGAAGCCTCCGGTCACAGTGGGAGTTGCGCCAGCGGCGGCGCAGAGCGCGAGAAGCGCCGCGGTGACGAGACCGGGGTAACGCCGCATCGATTCGGCCGTTATTTCAACGAATCGAAGTAGTCCTTCACGGCGCGGCGGTACTCCTCGGGATAGGCCTCGTCATCCATGGCCTTCTCCATGTCCGCGCGGTACTTCAGCAGCACTTTCTCGAACGGCACGCTCGCGGTCCCTTCCTCGGCCTCCGCGAACCCGCCGTCGCCGATCACCTCGCCCGGGTCGCCGGCGCCCGAGGGGACTTCGACCTGTTCGTCGTGGAACTCGACGGGTTTGCGCGCCCGTTCGTTCCCCATCACTTTCCGTTTATGTCCGCCGCCGGGGCCGGGGCCGCCTTCGCCGTCTTCAACCCACTGGTCGTCGTCGCCTTCGTCGTCCCCGTCACCGTTCCGCCCCGCCAGCTTGTTCTGCGCCTTGCGCGAAGCGCGCCCCGCCCGGCCGAGAGCCAGTTCGCCTTTCGATCCGAGGCCGCGAATCCAGCGGCCCATACCGCCTCCGCCTTTTCAGGAACCGCCGGGGCAATTCTTCTGCAGTTCTTCCGCGAGCTTCTTCAGCTCCTCTTCCGACATGTTCTTGAGCATCTCGGCGAGCTTCTTCAATTCCTCCGCGTCCATCTCCTTGATCTTCTCGATCAGCTCCTTCAGCTTCTCGTCGTCCATCGCACCTTCATCGCCGTCCTGGCCCAGCTTTTTCGAAAGCCGCGCCAGCCGGTCCAGCGCTTCCTGCACGTCTTTGTCGTCCCAGCCCTTTGCCTTCAGAAGCCGCTCCAGCTCCTTGAGCAGCTTCTCGTCCATCTTCCCCGCATTCTTCTTCCGGTCCGCCGCGTCTTTCTTCGCCTGCTCCGCGCCGTTCTTCGAGAGCCCGTTCCAGCGCTCCCGCGCCTTCTTCATCGCCTCCTCGAACGCCTTCTTGTCCCCGCGCCGCGCCGCTTCCGCCGCCTTCTTCAGCGCCTCCGCGAGTTCCTTGTCTTTCCCGGCCGCTTTCGCCGCTCGCTCCAGCGCCTCCGCGAGCTTCATGTCGTCCGCCGGGTTCTGCCCCAGCTTCGCCGCCGCATCCGTCGCCGCCTGCGCGCCGTTTCCCTGCGACGTCCGGTGCCCGAGATCGTGCGAGCCGGAATTCTCCGCCATCATCGCCAGCGCGTCCTTCCGCGCCGCCGCCTTCTCTTTCTCCGCACGAATCTGCTCGTTCACTTCCCCGATCCGCGCCAGCGCTTCTTTCCGGTCGATCTTTCCTTCGCGCCACGCCTCGTCGATCCGCTCCAGCTCCTTCCCCAGCTCCGCCAGCCTCGGATCTCCGTCCTCCGCCCCCGCCTGCCGCAATTCCTCCGCCGCCGCCAGCATCTCCGGCGGCGCCTCCAATCCCTTGAGATCGTTCGGCAATCCGGCGATGGCAGGAAGAGACCGCTCCGGCACGAGGAAGAGCAGTGCGGCGATAATCGCGGCCGTGACGAACGACCAGCGCGAGATTCTCGGGAAACGCGTCGCAAAGATCTTGCGATCGTCGGGAAGCGGCCTCGAAGCGGCGTCGCGCTCGACCAGCGCGGCCCATTCGGTCCCTTCGAGCTCAAGCGCGGTCGAGAAGCGGTCATCGCTTCCGGTCGCGCGGTCCGCCGCGCGCGCGACGTCGGCGAGCGGAATCTTGCGCATCGAGCGCACCACGAACGCGATCGCCGGCACCGCAGCAAACGCCCCGGCCGCAATCCACAAAGGCTGCGGCCAATGCCAGAGCTTCGCGCCGCCGACGTACCCCGCCGCAATCGCCGCCCCGCCGAACGACCCGTAAACGGCCGCGCGCACGGCAGCCTGCAGGCGCAGCCTCTTTTCCCAGACACTCAGACGGTCGCGGAGGATCGCGTTCATGGGGGTCCCCATTATAGGTACGCCGGGGCGGAGTTCGTTCGGCCTATCTTTAGACGCATGGATGGCGCCAAGGCTCACAAAATTCGCCGAAAATACCCATTGTGCGCGAAAAGCGGTGTGCGTCGGCGGCCGGACCTCTCTGCGCGACACCGCCTTAAGGCCGGCGGCGTCGCTTCGCTCGCCCCGGCCGCTCGCCACCCACCGCTTTTCACGCACAGTGGAAAATTCGAATTGCTGGAGGGCCGCGTTTTCGGTACAAACCCCGGTTAGTTCTGCCGTACCTCAATCGAGAGGGGTGGTTCTTGGAAGGGTTCGCCGGGCCGGAGCCCTTCGACTCGCGCCACAAGCACCCGCAAGGGTCGAACGCCTGTGTCGCGAGTCGAAAGGCGGAGTTCCGGCGAGCCCTTCCAAGAACCACCCCTCTCGATTGAGCCCCCATCGTCTAGCGGCCTAGGATACGAGATTCTCAGTCTTGGGACCGGGGTTCAAATCCCCGTGGGGGTATGAAAAGACGCGCCCAAACCAGGGCGCGTTTTTTTTGTTGGGTGAAATCAATGCGGCAGTCGGCTCGGCAGGCCAAGTAACACACCTTTCTTGTCGATTCGAAGGCATGAGTACGATTTCTTTCCGTGCCAAACGCGCATCCCGATCCAGAACGTGCACCAGGCCACGAATCCGACGACCAGTCCCACGTAGAAGGCGTCGTCGTGCCAGCGCGAAGAGGTGGGGATGAACTGCCTCGCGACCTCCCCGAGCACGCCGAACAGCGCGATGATCACGAAGAAACCGAAGAAGGCCCCGGCCCCGACCAAGAACTTCCTTCGCCGCCGTGCAGAAACGCAGCAGTCGCACTCGGGAATCAGCACGGCGGCCGATCCCGTGAACATCGCGCCGGCTGCCGGCGCCAGCCCGGGATTGATCATTCCCGGGAGCAAGGCCCACGCGGGCACCCAGCTCAATACGGCCTCGCGGACCACGACGCGTTCGTGCGCACCGCAATCGAGGCACTCATCCAGCGGTGCTGTTGATCCCGGCGGTATGAGGATTCGATCTCCGTCGCGCTTCGCCGCCGTCGGTCGCCTCGCCCCGCGCTCTCCTTCCCACAGGATGGTTGGGACATTCTGGCAGTGGGCGCACTTCGCCTTCCCACCCTCGAGGAATGGAGCTAGATCGAGGGAATGTCGGCAATGGGGGCATTCGAACGCGATCATCGAGCGGCATCCTAGATCCCGCGACGCCAAGCATTCAAGCGCGCCGGTCACGACGCCTGAAGCGGCTTCCGGCCGAATTTCCGCCTTACGCTGTCCAGCGTCCGCTTCACCATCGGTCTCCGCACGATCCACCGCTCCAGCGCCCGCACGCCGTCTCCTTCAGGGAGACCGTGAATTCGTCCTGGAACGCCCTTCGCCCGCCACCCGCATTTTGCGGAGAAACGGCTTCGGCCTCGAATTTCCCATTCGCGCTGGCGGCCTTCACGTCGCTGTAGTACCGGTCCGTGGCCGACGCGAAGGCGCACGTCAGGAAAACGCAGGCCGCGACGCGAAATCCGGACATTTCAACCTCCTTTGCCATGTGACCTCTCGTGTGGATTGGACGTAATTCGACGGGCCCGGATTAGAGTTTTTCCAGAAACCGCCGTGGGCCCGCCGTTGTATGGGATTCCTGGACCCATGCTCCTAAGACGCTTCGTCCTCGTCCTTTTCACCGCCGGCCTCGCCGCGGCCGGAGACCTCGATACGGAAGTCGCTTCCGTCCTCCCGAAGCCCGAGGAAGAGCGCTGGCTCTCCATCCCGTGGCGAACGAACCTCTTCCAGGCCCGGCTCGACGCGCAGGCCGCCGGGAGGCCGCTTCTCATCTGGGTCATGGACGGACATGTCCTGGGCGCCACCTGAGGGAACGGACAGGTGAGCCGTGGGCTCCTGAACGACGCGAGGGTGGCGAAGCGGATATCTGACGATTTCGTGCCGGCGAGCGCGGGGATCGAGCGGGTGCAGCCGGACCGGTACGGCTGGGACGAAAGCGCGGTAAGCCGGTGGTTTGTGCCGATGGCGAAGGACGCGTTTGCGAAATTTGCGCCGAAGGGCTGGTGGGAGGAATTCAAGACGTACCAGGGAATCTACGTCGTGGGCGCAGACGGAACGACGTACGCGTACCGCGTGGTCTGGGAGTTGCCGCCAGAAGAACTGCTCAAGACGCTCGACGCCGCGCACGCGGAATTCGCGAAGAAGCCGCCCGCGAAGATCGAGCTGACCGCCGATTCCGTGCGCTCCGCGGACTTCCACCTGCTCGACCCGTCGACCTCCGCCGTGCGCGTGTTCAGCCGCGTCCGCCCCGTCCCGGACGGCGCGCCCGAGGGGAACCGCGGCGTCGGTCGCGACCATTTCTGGGTCTTCGCGCCCGAGGTGAAGGAGATTCTCGACGCGGGAGGCGAAGCCGGGGCCAGCGTGGCCATGCCGTCGCGCATCGCCGCCCGCCTCGTCCGCTTCACGCTCCTCGACCACGTCCGCAACATCGGCCATCCGTACGACGAGAGCCAGGTCAAGCGGGCGGACTTTCCGATGTGGCTCAAGTCCCGCACGGATGAGCGGCGCTCTTTCGCGTTCATCGGGACGTTCCTGAGCGAAAGGGACGATCCCGAGAACGGCGAGCAGGGGAAAACGGGCGTTGAAGGAACGATCGAAGGCGAATTCGAAGTCGACGTGAAGACCGCGAAAATCGTCCGATGGCGCGCCTTCGCCTCGGGCCACGCCTGGGGCCAGACGGACACGTCTCCGCCGAAAGGCAAATACCCGATGGTCTGGGCGATGGTGGAAGCGGACGACGCCACGGCGCGGGCCGTTCCGCCGGTGTGGTACGGGCTTAGCCCGGTCTGGAAGAAGATCTACCTCCGTCCTTCGCTGGCGAGGGATCCGAAGTAGGTGGAGCTCTTCTTCTAGAGCACTTCCAGCGGCGCTTTCCCGAACCTCCGCCGGATGGCGTCCAGCGCCCGCTTGACCGCCGCTCTCCTCACGATCCACCGCTCCAGCGCCCGCACGCCGGGGATGTCGGTGAGCATGAGCCCGACGAGGATCGTGAGCACGCCCTGCCCCGGGATTCCGGGAAGCGACAGAACGACTCCGACGAGAACCAGCACGACTCCCGCCAGATTCTTCAGGAGCATGGCTGCGACGTGCTTCCACGTCGGACCCGGCGGCGTTCGACCTCGGACGAAATAGTCCGCCGGCATACGCACGATCAGAAACGTCACGATCGCGAGACTTCCGACGAGCGTGGCAACGAAGATGAGGGCGACGGTCCAGATGTCGGCGTTGGCGAGGCCGAGGCGGGCGGGGAGACCTTTGAGGAATTGGAGCATGCGGCGGTGAGCGTATCCGCCGCGCACTTTTTCCGCCCTCCCCCACCTCACGGCCCGCTACATTCTCACTCATGCTCTCTGTCCGCACCGGCTCCTACCGTTCGCTTGAGGAAGAACTCGTCGGCCGCCTGCGTCTGCGCCCGCCGCTCGAGGCGGCGTGGGTCGTGGTGCCGTCGCGGCACGTGCGGGGGCGGCTGCAGCGGGCGATGGCGGCTTCGGGCGGGCTGGCGAATGTGTTCCTGCCGGATTTCCATGCGCTGGCGCGGATGATTGTGGAGGAAGCGGGGATCGACATTCCGCCGCTGGTGGAGGACGTGGGGGAAGAGGAGATCTTCCGCGCGTTTCTTCGGGAGCCCGGGGCTTCGGAGCGGTACCGCGTGCTGGCGGACCGGCCGGGAGCGGGGGCGCTGCTTCGCACCGTTGCGGACCTGCGCGCTGCCGTGATCGCGCCGCCGCTTCTGCGCGAGGTCAAAGAAGAGCTCCCCGAGGACGCGCAGCGGCTCGCGGAGCTCGCGGGGCTGCTCGAGGCGTACGGGAACTTCTTGAAGAAGCTCGGCTACATGACGCGCTCCGACGTGGCGCGCGTGGCGGCGGTGGAAGCGGAGAAATCGCGGCTTGTGAAAGAGGCTGCGGTGTGGAACGTGTACGGGTTCTACGAATTCCTCGGCGAGCAGAAGGACCTGCTCGACGCGCTGTCGCGCGAGACGGACGCGACCGTGTGGGTGCCGTACCGCGAGGGTCCTGCCTACGCGTTGTCCGAGCGCACGCTCAACGAGGATTTCGGCGCGGCCCGCGCGCGGCAGGGCGGTTTCATCGCGGCGCCCGACGGGGGGGTGGCGATGGAAGCGCTGAAGACGAAAGCGCCGAAGCCGAAGATCCTCAAGGGCGACGGGCTTCCGCGGACGGGGATCTTCCGCGCGACGGCGTTCACGCAGCGGCTGTTCGACCCGGCAGAGTCGCTCGGCAAGATCGGCCCGGCGATCCCGGCGGTGACGTGCGGCGGGACGGCGGACGAGGTCTGGTACGCGGTGAAGGAAGCGCGCCGGGTCCACGAATCCGAAGGGGTCGCGTGGCGCGACATCGCGATCGTGGCGCGGACGCTCGACCGGCGGCTTCACCTGGCCGCGCGGTTTTTCCGCGACGAGGCCGTGCCGTGGTGGACGCCCGCGGCCCAGCCGCTCGCCGAGCGGCCGCTGGCACAGGCCGCTTCTCTCGCGGCGCGCCTGCTCCTTGACGAGGCGTACCACATGGACGTGCACGAGTGGTTTTCGTCGCCCCTGGTGAAGGACGAAGTTCGGGCGGACCGCTGGGGAGAGATCGCGCGCGCGCTGGGGATCGTGTCGGCGGACGACTGGAAGCGGCTGTCGGCGGCGCGAGGCGCCCATCTGGCGGACGAGGACGGGGAGGAGGTCGCCTCCGCGGAGGCGGTGGACGCCTTTGCGGCGGCCGTTGACGCGTTGCGTCAATCGCTGCCCGGGGCCGAAGGCAGGCGCGGCTGGGCCACGCTTGCCGCGTCCTGGGAACGCTTCCTCGGCGACCGGCTCGACGCGAAAAAAGATGAGGCCGCCTGGAAGTCGCTCCAGGACATCCTGCATTCGCTCGCCGCGCTCGAGGGCGCCGGCGCGCCGCCGGACGGGCGCGCCTTCGCGGCGGCGTTCGCCCGCGGCATCGCCGCCGAAAAAATCCCCGTCCACCCGATCCCCGCCGATGGCGTCGCCTTCCTCGACGCCATGCAGCTGCGCGGGCAGCGCTTCCGCGTCGCCGTCCTCCTCGGTCTCAACGAGCGCGACTGGCCCGCGGTGCCGCGCGAGGACCCGTACCTGCCGGACGCCTCACGGAGGCGCATCGCCGCGGCGACCGGGTGCAGGCTGCGCGAGCGCATGGAACGCGCTTCCGAAGAACGCATGCTCTTCGCCTTCGCGCTCGACTGCTGCGACCGCGCGATTCTCGTCTCGCGGCGCGTGGACGACGAGGGGCGCAAGGAAGCGCCGTCCGCGTTCCTGGACGAGATCCGGCGCGTGGTGCACGTCGAGGACAAGGCCGGAGTGCCGCGGCTGCCGCTTCGGAAGTTCGAGCGAAAACTCGGGTGGCTGACGTGGACGGAGCAGCGGCTGCGCGCGATCCTGACGGGGGGAGTCGACGCGGACCCTGTGGTCGTCAAGGCCAAGGCGCTCGAAGAATTCGGCGGGTGGAATGCGTTCGACCTCCTCTCCGCTCCGCCGCAGGCCCACCTCGAGAGCGTCGCCGGGCGCGGCCTCTCGCCTACCGCGCTGCAGAACCTCGCCACATGCCCCTTCCTTTACTGGGCGCGCCAGGTGACGAAGCTCGATGTCCTCGACCCGCGCGAAGCGGAGGAAGACGTCACCGCGCGCGAGGTCGGCTCGGTGCTGCACGAGGCGCTCGCGGACAGGAGCGGCGCGGATCCCGTCGAACGCGCGCGGGACATATTCCAGCGGCGGGCGCAGAAGCGGCCTCCGCTGCGGTACGCGGTGTGGGAAGCGGCGCGCGACGCGGGTCTCAAGGCGCTGGCGGCGCTGGTCGCGCAGGACCGCGCCGAATTGAAGTCGGGCGGCTGGACGGTCGCTCACGCCGAGCTGAATCTGCCGCTCCTCGCCGGGCCGAATCCGCTTCCCGGCCTCCACGGGCGCGTGGACCGCGTGGAAACGCGGGAGACGAAGGGCCCGCTGGAATTCCGCGTGACGGATTTCAAATACAAGCTGTCGAAGCGGCCGCCGGTCGAGGGGAAGGACGAGAAGGTCGAGGAGAAAACGCTCGCGGAAGTGCTGCGCGGGGAGCGGGTGCAGCTCGCGGCGTACGCGAGGCTCGTCGCGGCGCACCTCGGGCCGAAGGCGGCGTTCGCGGGGGCGCAGTTCTATTACTTCGGACCGCGCTTCGATCCGGTGCGGCGCGGGCTGCTGACGCGCGACGGAAGCGAGGAGCTCGCGTCCCTCGCGCCGCGCGCGTGGGAAATGGCCGCCAACGGCCGCTTCGTCGTCGTCGACGACCTCAACGTCTGCAAGCAGTGCGAGATGCACACGGTCTGCCGGCGCGGGCATTTTGCGACGCGCACGCGAGCCCTCAACGATCCGCGCGGGAAGGCATTCGCCGGCGGGAGGTTCGCGTGACGAGCGACGCGGGCGCGAGGCGGGACGCGGTGGTGCGGACGGACGAGAATGTCGTCCTGCGGGCGAGCGCCGGAACGGGGAAGACAACGGTGCTGGTGGAGCGGATGGCGTGCCTGCTCTTGCGCGACAAACTCGACCCGGAGCTGCTCGTCGCGATCACGTTTACGGAGATGGCCGCGGCCGAGATGAAAACGCGGCTGCGGCGGCGGCTCATGGAAGCGTTCCGCTGGGGCATGGGCGAGGACCCGAAGAAGGCGTTCGACGAGACGATTCTCTCGGCCGGGCGCGACGCGACGGCCGAGCGTGCGCAGGCCGCCCTCGAGCGGCTCGACCGCGCGGCGATAGAGACGATGCACGCGTTCGCCGGGCGGCTGCTGCGCATGTTTCCCGAGGAGGCCGGCGTCGACGCCGCGTTCGCCATCGAGGACACGACCGCCGTGGAGGAAGCGCTCAATCGCGACTGGGCCGCGTGGTCCCGCGAGGAATTCGCTTCCGGCGCCCCCAATCACGCGCGCTGGCGGCCGGTGCTGGCCGCGCTTCAGTGGGTCAAGGTGCAGGAGCTCGGGTTCCGGCTGGCGGACTGGGAGGACATCCCGGCGGATCCGGGCGCGGTGCCGCAGGACTCGAAGGCGTGGCACGAAGCGCTTCTCGCCGCGATCGAGCCGCTCGTGGCGAATGCGGAGGGGAAAACGAAGCGCGTGACGGCGGTGATGGAGCAGGCGCGCGCGGCGATGGAAGTGCTGGCGAAAGTGAAGGCCGGAGGCTGGCGGCCGATGGACGCGGCGGACGACCGCTTCGAGGACACGTTCAGCGACGGCTACAAGTCGACGGGATGGGAGGAGGACGACTGGAAGGCCGCGCGGGCGGCGTACGACGCGGCGCGCGCGTGGGCGGCGACGCGGACCGAAGCGGTCGAGGCGGTGCGCCTGCTCACGGGTTTCGCGGAGTTCCACCGCCAGCAGAGCCTGAAGGCCGGGCGGCTTTCGTTCAACGCGCTGCTCTTTCTCGCACGCGACCTTCTCCGCCGCCGGCCGCACGTCGCGCGGCGTTTTGAAAAACACCGCTTCCTGGTCGACGAGTTCCAGGACACGGACTCGCGGCAGGCGGAGATCGTGCTGCGGCTTTCGTCCCCGCCGTCCGCGGAGCCGGCGGCGGACTGGCGCGCGCTTCGGCCGCGGCCGGGAGCGGTCTTCATCGTGGGCGACGGAAAGCAGTCGATCTACGCGTGGCGAAGCGCGGACCTCGGCGTGTACGACGCGGTGAGCGAGCAGCTCGTCGCGGCCGGGGCGCTTCCCCGCGAGTTGTCCGACAATTTCCGTTCGCAGCCCGGGGTGATCGCCGCGGCGAACCGTGTTTTCGGGGCGGCGTTCGTGGAAGAGCCGGGGATCCAGGCGCCGCCGGCCGACCTCGTCGCCGCGCGGCCGGAGAAAGCGCTCAACGGCCGCATCGTCGCGCTTCGCACCGCGCGCGTCGTCGGCAAGGCCCCACAGCTCGCCGCCGCCGAGGGCGCCGGGATCGCGAACTGGATCAACGACGCGCGCGGCAAGCTGCGGATTGAAGTCGAGGACGGCGACGCGACCGTGACGAAGCCGGTGCGCTTCCGCGACGTCGCGATCCTACTGCGCGCTTCGACCCACCTGCCCGAGTACCTGCAGGCGCTGCGCGCGGCGAAAATCCCGTATGTCGTCACGCGCGAGCAGCACTTTTACGAAGCGCAGGAGGTTCGCGACGCGATCAATCTCCTCGTCGCTCTCGTGCGCCCCGACGACGCGCTTGCGCTCGCCGGCGTTATGCGCTCCCCTGTCGGAGGGCTGACGTTCGACGAAGTCCACGCGGCCGGGCGGCCGGATTACCGCCGGAACGTGCCCGGCAAAGCGGGAGACCTCTTTTCGAAGCTGCGCGACCTGCGCTCCCTCGCGCTGCGCCTCCCGGTCCCCGAAGCCGTCGACCTCCTCCTCGAGGAATCCGGCCTCCGCGCCGCCGCCGCCGCTTCCGCCCACGGCGAACAGGCCCTGGCCAACCTCGACAAGGTCGCGGCGCTCGCCGCGCGCTGGGCTGCGCCCGAGCTGACGCTCGCCGCCTTTGCCGACCGCCTCGGCCGCCGCCTGCGCGACGTCGAGCGCGAGGCCGAGTCGCCGCTCGGCGAGCCCGACGACGAGGTCGTCCGCGTCTCGACGATCCATGCGGCCAAGGGGCTCGAGTGGCCGGTCGTGATCCTCGCAGGACTTCACGCGGCCCCGAAGGGAGCGGCGATCGAAGCCGCCGTCCTCTCCGATCCGTCCGGTTTCGCGGCGAAGGCCGGCGATGCGACCACGCCCGGCTGGGCGTTTCTCGCCGACCGGCGGCGGCGGCGAAGCGAAGCGGAGAACACGCGGCTCTATTACGTCGCGTGCACGCGGGCGCGTGAAGCGCTGGTCCTGTCGCGCGCGGGCGACAAACAAGGATCGTTCCTCAAGCAGCTCCCCGCGGGGATCTTCGCGGAGGAGGACGCCGATCTCGCGCCGCGCCCCGTCGGCACGATCGTCCCGCCGGTCGCGTTTCCGCCCGAAGAGGAGCGCGAGAAGTGGGAGCGCGCGCATGCGGACTACGAGAAGCTGATGAAGCTTCCGTCTATCGACTCGCCGACCGGGATGATGCACCGCGAGGACGACGCGCCGGACCGGCACGGGCACGCGTGGGATTCGCGCGGGGCGAAACAGACCGGGATCGTCGTGCATTCGGTTCTGGAAAACTGGAAATTCGAAGGGGACGATCTCGAGCGCGCGCTCGCCCGCGCCGGCGCGGACCTGCGCCCGGCCG
>WSZJ01000284.1 GCA_009773755.1 Planctomycetota bacterium
AGCGCGCGCGCTGATCGGCGAAGCGCTCGCGGCGCTCAATCCGCAGTCGCGATTCGGGGAGCGAAGGGAACTCTTCGAAGACGCCGCGGCCGTTTTGCGCGCGTGCGGGGACGAGGAGGAAGCACGACGGCGGGAAGAGGAAGCGAGAGAGCTTTTGAAGAATGCGGGACCCTGACGCCCGTCAGAAGGGCAACTCCATGCTCGCGCACAGGAACTTCATCAGCGGCCCCGACGCCCCCCACGCGCTCACGCACTCCTCGAGGAACCCGGGCTTGACCACGTCCGCCTGCAATCGCTGCGCAAACCCGACGAAACTCTTCCGCTTCAGGTCCTCCATCAGCGGATGCTCCGGCGGAAACCCCTGCGGCGGGCGCTTGAGCGATTCGCCCGACAGCTCGCCCCACACGCGCCGGAACGCCGCGTCGTCGCGCGCCGCCGTCCACTCCTTCGGCTTCGAAACGATCCGCCTCCGGATTGCGGCGAGCGCGTCGGGCTCGGGTTGGAAGATCCCGGTCCCGAGGAACGATTCCGCTGCGCTCAGGTGGAGGTAAAAGCCCGGCGCGGGCTCCTTCCCTGCCGAGGCGTGGCGCAACATCACGCTGACGTGGGTGTGGTAGGGGCTTTTGTCACTGGAGAAGCGGACGTCCCGGAAAATTCGCGACATCGAGCCGCCGGACTTTTTCGGGACTGCCGTGATGTGCTTCGAAACCCGCGCGATTTCGGGACCGACCGAGCCGACGAATGCCAGGACCGGCTCCTGCAGTTCCGCGGCGAATCGCGGCTTGTTCTTCTCGAACCAGGCTTTGTTATTGTTCTTCGCGAGCGCGGCGAGGAAGTCGAAGAGGCTCTTTTCGAATCGCACGGGAAGCTCCGGGGGATGGAGGGATCGGGATTCTAGTCGATCACCAGCGGGATCAGAGGATGCGACTCTCTCCCTGCTATGATCGTCCCCATGAAAGCGGCTTTCCTCATTGTCCTCGCCCTCGCCATCCCGCCGCTCCTGGCCTGCGCGGGCGACCCCGTCGTCCTCGAGGGCCCGGCAGAATCTACGAAGGGTGAGCTCGATCAGTGCGCCACGGCGCTGGGAAGGCGACTGGCGGCGTTCGGCCTGAAAGGGCTCAAGGTCGCGGCCGTCGAGAAGGACGGCAAGCGCACGGTCGAGGTCTCTTCCAACGATGAGATCGCGCCGGAAACCCGGACCAGGATCGAAGCGCTCGCGCGGCACGCCGGACAGAAGCCGGTCGTGAAATTCGAGCGCGCGCTGACCGAGCAGGATACCGCGCAGGGGTTCGCCTACGAAAAGGTCAAGGACCCCAAGACCACGAAGGCGCCGCCCGGAACGGCCTGGGCCGCCTGCGTCTCCAACGACCTCAAGGACACGAAGACGGAAACCGACCGAGGCTGGGTCTCGCTCCTCCGCGACAGTCCGTACGTGAATTGGACGGAAATCACCGTGACGGAGAAGGGCACCTCAGAGTGGTCCTTCAAGTTTTCTCCCGCCTCAACGAAAGTCATGCAGTTCGAAAGCACGGGCGGCGAGCCGGGAAGGCGCGCCGAGTTCGCCTACGTGCGCATCGCCTTCGACTGGTTCTGCACCCACCTCGAAATCAAGGTGACCCTCAGCGAAAAGAGGGCCGTTCTCAAGGAGTGCACCTTCAAACTCCCCGCCGATCTGGCCGAATACCTCGATCCCGTCCTGCGAAATCCGATGCCGAAGCCGCTGAAGCGGCCGGGGTCGGACAAGTAAGCGACACCAAATGCCTCCCCCTGAACGCGAGCGCCTCTTCGACGGCAAGACGGGAGCCATCGGCCGCGCCGACATCCGTGCCGAGCGTCCTCGGGAAGCGGACCTCCTGGCCGACGTCGACCGCCAGCTCGCCGCGCTCGGCTTCCGCCCGGTAGGCGACCTCGTCTGCGCTCGCTTCCCCGACATTCTCGGCCGCGGCTACGCGCGTGCCGCCGGGGACACATGGGGCGGACTTTTCTTCGGCCTGATTGAAACCTCGTTCGATTTCGTCACGCAGTGGGACGCCGCGGCTCTCCTCACGACGCTCAACGCGCGCGGGACGGGAGACGAGCCGAGAAAGAGCCTCTACGTTTCGCGGCTCCCGCACCTTGGATTTGCAAAGCTCGGAGAGCTCCTCGAGCAGCACGCCGCGCGCCGGGAAACGCTGACCGCACGATTCGGC
Source organism: Planctomycetota bacterium (assembly GCA_009773755.1). Lineage (GTDB taxonomy): Bacteria > Planctomycetota > MHYJ01 > WSZJ01 > WSZJ01 > WSZJ01. The sequence goes on from WSZJ01000284.1 coordinate 2,190, forward strand.
GCGCCGATCGCCGTCAAACCGACGCTCCAGGCGTTCGCGGAAGCGGTGGACCGGGGAATCGCGCGGCAACTCGGGAAGGAGTGATGGGCCTCGGCGTCACTTCTTTCGCGCGGCGGAGCAGCCCCTTCACGTCCTTCGTCACGAGATGCAGCACAACCGCGTTTGCGCGCTTCCGCGGCAGCTTGACCCCCATCTGTTTCGCTTTCGTGATCCCGATGCGCAGCCCGGGGCGCTCGAGCTCCGTCCAGTCGTAGCGTTCGGTGACGACGCGTCGGACTTTCATCTGAAGCGTCTTGCGGTACCAGGCGACGAGTTTCCGGTAGTCGCGGGCGAGGATGACGGTGCAGAGGAAGCGGGCGTCCATGGTTCGGGGTCTCCTTTCGATGAGCGCATTCTAGTGGAGAGGTTTGTGAACGCCAGCGAAGCGACCTTGCCGCTCGAAGTGTTTCGTCTCGCCGCAAGAGCGTGAGGCGTTGTGATAGCTTGTGGGCTTGCACAGCGAAGTCGCTTATCTGTTCCGCCACGCCCTCCTTCGCGACGCCGCCTACCAGCTCCAACTCCCCGGCGACCGCGCGCGGCTGCACGGGCTGGCGTTCGAGGTGATCGAAGCGCTGGCCGGCGGGCGGCCGCCGGGGCCGGCTCCGTTGGACGAACCCGACCCGCCGCCGTTCCTGCCGCACGCAACGGATCCGGTTGCGTTCGAGCTCGCCAGGCACGCCCGCGCCGCCGACTTCCCCGCCGTTTCGCTCTACCTTCGCCGTGCGGCGGAGGTCGCGGCGCGGCAGTTCCGGCCCGAGGCGGCCCAGGACGCCTGGATGA
>WSZJ01000285.1 GCA_009773755.1 Planctomycetota bacterium
GAGCTCGACGGTGTCGAGCGAATCAGCGCCCAGGTCGTTGACGAACGAGGTCTGGGGGTTGACCTTCTCTTTGCCGACGCCGAGCTGCTTGCAGACGATCTCGATGACCTTGTCCTGGATTTCCTGCGGGGACGGCATGCGTTCCCTCCGTCGAGAATGGGGTCAGGGTTAGAGGCGCGGATTATACGAACGAGGGAATCAACGGCAACGAAAACCTAACCGCTATCAGGCGTTCCGGCTGTTGAGCTCGAACAGCACGCCTCGCGTGCCTTTCGGGTTGAGGAAATTGACGCGCATCCCGCCGGAACCGGGGCGTGAAGCGGAGTAAACCGGCGTGCAACCTGAGGCCCTCAGGGCTTGCGTTGCTTTGTCGACGTCCGGCACCTCGAGGCAGACGTGGTGAATCCCCTCGCCCCGCTTTTCCAGGAACTTCGTGATCGCCGTCTCTCCGGGCAACGGCTCGATGAGTTCGATGCAGGTGTTGGCGAGGTGAATCTTCGCGACGCGGACCTTCATGTCGGGGACATCTTCGTATTCCACCTCGGCATCCGGCGCGAGCAGCCGGTAGAGCGGAAGCGCGTCCTCGATCTTCCGGACGGCGATGCCGACATGGTTAAGGGAAGATTTCGCCATGCGCGGAGTATAGGTGGCGGCCCCGCCTTGCGCACGCCGCGAGTTTGGGCGAGGATGACGCCGGCGATGGACACTCCTTCAGCAAAGTTCTTCATGGACGGTGGCGCTGCGCTGCTCCTCGGGCTGTCGGTCGGACTGGAGCGCGAACGGTCGGCCCACGAAGAACGCCACGTCCCCTTCGCCGGCATTCGCACCTTTCCCATCGCCAGTCTCGCGGGATTCCTGTGCGCGACGCTTCAGGGCGAAGCCCTCCTGGTCGCGGGCCTCCTCGCGGTTGCCGCGCTGGCGGTCGCGGCGCACCTGCGGGCGGGGCGGGAGGGGCACCCCGGCGTGACGACGGAGGCCGCGTTCGTGCTGACGTATCTGCTGGGCGCGGGGTGCGCGCGCGGGATGGTTCTTGAGTGCGCCAGCGTCGCACTGCTGACCACGACGCTTCTGGCCGGCCGGGAGCAACTTCGAACGTTTGCCCAGCGATTGCCGGAGCGGGATCTCGCGGCCGCGCTGAAGTTCGGCGTGATTTCCATCATCGTGCTTCCGCTGATTCCGGATCGTCCTGTCGGAAGCGGCTGGTGGGCTGTGAATTTTCACGACACGTGGCTGATGGTGGTTCTGATCTCCGGCATCGGTTTCGCGGGGTACATTCTGACGCGGGTCGTCGGACCGCGGGCCGGGACGGGGCTTGCAGGGCTCGTCGGCGGACTGGTTTCGAGCACGGCGGTCGCGCTGACGTTCAGCCGGAAGAGCCGCGAGACGCCCGGACTTTCGGCGGCATGCGCGCTGGCGATCCTGGCGGCCTGCGCGGTGCTCTGGGCGCGAGTGCTGGTCGAGGCGGTTGTCGTCAATCCTGCCTTCGCGGGGACGCTGGCGCCCGCGGGGCTGGGGATCTTCGGTGTGTCGACACTCATCGCCGCCTTCGCGTACCGCAGGGCGACGGCGACGCCGCCCTCCGGCAATACCGGCGTCGTCGAGTACAGGAATCCCGTAGAACTCCGCCCCGCGATCACCTTTGCGCTGGCCTTCGCCGTCGTCACCATCTTCTTCAGCCTTGCCCACAAGACCTGGGGCTCCCAGGGCGCCTACGTGGCCGCATTCCTCTCAGGCCTTTACGACATGGACGCGATCACGCTTTCCATGGCCGCGAAGACAAAGTCCGGAGAGATCCTCTACCCCCAGGGCGCCGCCGCCGTCATCCTCGCAGGAGGCGCCAACACACTCGTCAAGATGGGCATCGCGCTCGTTCTTGCCAGCAAGGAAACCCGGAAGATCGTTGCGACCGGCCTGGGCATCATCTGCGCCGCCACGGCGGGCGCGATGATCCTGGCGCTTCAGGCCTGAAGCCCCGCTACTTTGCCGGAGAGAACTTGCCGAACACCTCTTTCATCGCCCCGCAGATTTCACCGAGCGTGGCCTTTGCCCGCACCGCGTCGAGAATCAGCGGAAAAAGATTTTCCTCCGAACGCGTCGCCTCGCGAAGCCGCCCGAGTGTGCGCTTCACTCCTTCTGCCCCTCGCCTTTTCCGAAGCGCCGCCAGCTTCTTCGCGGCCCGAGCCCTCCCCTTCCCGTCGATCTTGAGCGTCGGGATCGCCTGCGCGCCCTCTTCGGCGTACGCGTTGACGCCGACGACCACGGCATCGCCGGAATCCTGCGCCTTCTGGGCTTCGTAGGCTGCGAGCTCGATCTCCTTCTGCACGTATCCCGACTGGATGGCGGCGACCGCGCCGCCCATGGAGTCGATCCGGTCGAGATACTCCCGGGCGCGCTTCTCCAGCTCGTCCGTCATCTTCTCGAGGAACCATGAGCCGCCGAGCGGATCGGCGACGGCCGGGACGCCGGTCTCGAGCGCGAGGATCTGCTGGGTTCGAAGCGCGATGCGGACGGAATCCTCGGTGGGAAGCGAAAGAGCCTCGTCGCGGGAGTTGGTGTGAAGCGACTGGCAGCCTCCGAGGACGGCGGCCATTGCCTGGAGGGCGACACGGGTGACGTTGTTTTCGGGTTCGCGGGCGGTGAGGGTCGAACCGGCGGTCTGGGCGTGGAACCGGAGGGCCTGGGCGCGCGGGTCCTGCGCGTGAAAGCGGTCCTTCATGATGCCGGCCCAGATCCGGCGCGCGGCGCGGTACTTGGCGATTTCCTCGAGGAAGTTGTTGTGCGCGTTGAAGAAGAACGAGACCTGCCGGCCGACGGCGTCGGGGTCGAGCCCGCGTTTGACGCAGTGCGTCAAATACGCCGCGCCGTTGGCGAGAGTGAATCCGATCTCCTGCGCGGCCGTCGATCCCGCCTCCCGGATGTGGTACCCCGAAATCGATATCGGGTTCCACTTCGGCATCGCCTTCACGCAATGCTCGATGATGTCCGTCGCGAGC
>WSZJ01000020.1:0-38861 GCA_009773755.1 Planctomycetota bacterium
CCGCTCGCCCGCTCGCCCGCTCGCCCGCTCGCCCGCTCGCCCGCTCGCCCGCTCGCCCGCTCGCCCGCTCGCATCATTTCCTGAACTTGCCCATCATCCGCGCCATCTTCCCCCCGCCAAATCCCTTCATCATCTTGCGCAAGTCCTTGAACTGCTTGAGAAGGTTGTTGATCTCCGGAAGCGTCCTCCCGCTCCCGCGCGCGATTCGTTTTCTGCGCGAGCCGTCGATGATCTCGGGGTGGCGGCGTTCGTCGACCGTCATCGACTGGATGATCGCTTTCATGCGGCTGAACTCGGACTGCATGTCTTCTTCCTTGTTGCCCATGAGCTGCCCCATGCCGGGAATCATCCCGACGATCTGCGACAGCGGGCCCATCTTTTCCATCTGGCCGATCTGTTCCAGGAAGTCCTGAAGGTCGATCTCGGCCGCATGAAGTTTGGTGGCGAATCGTTTGGCGGTATCGTGGTCGACCGCTTCCTGCGCCTTTTCGACGAGCGAAATCACGTCGCCCATGCCGAGGATGCGCTGCGCCATGCGGTCGGGGTAGAACTCGGAGAGGTCCTCGATCTTCTCGCCGACGCCGACGAACTTGATCGGTTTCCCCGTGATGAACTTGATCGAAAGCGCGGCGCCGCCGCGCGTGTCGCCGTCGAGCTTCGTCAGCACGACGCCCGTCAGCGGCAGCTTCTCGTTGAACTGCTTCGCCGAATTCACAGCGTCCTGGCCCGTCATGGAGTCGACCACCAGGAGGATCTGGTCCGGCTTCGTCACATTGGCGACTTCCTTCACTTCCTCCATCAGAACTTCGTCGATGTGCAGGCGTCCCGCAGTGTCGAGAATGACCAGGTCGCAGCCCAGCTTCACCGCTTCCTCGATCCCGCGCTTGCAGATCATCGGCGGCCGCCCGCCGGCTTCGGCATGAACCGGGACCTGAAGCGCCGCGCCGAGGGTCTTGAGCTGCTCGATGGCGGCCGGGCGCTGGATGTCGGCCGCGACGAGAAGCGGTTTGGCGCCTTTCTTCATGAAGAGGCGCGCGAGCTTCGCGCAAGTCGTCGTTTTTCCTGAGCCCTGGAGACCGCACATCATGACGACGGTCGGGCCGTTCGAGTTCTTCGGGATTGCGGGGTCCGCCGGCCCCATGAGCTCGACCAACTCGTCGTAGATGACCTTGACGATCTGCTGGGACGGCATGACCGACTTGATGACGTCCTCGCCGACGGCCTTCTCGGAGACCCGCTTCAGGAATTCCTTCACGACGATGAGATTGACATCGGCCTCGAGAAGGGCGACGCGGACTTCGCGGAGTCCTTCCTGGATATTGGACTCGCTCAGCCGGCCTTTTCCGGCGAGGCGGCGGAAGACGCCGGTCAATTTGTCGGTGAGGCTTTCAAACATGGCCGCGCATTGTGCGGCAGGTGTGCGGGGCGGGAAAGGCTAAAGGAGAAGCTGCGGAGGCTGGCGGAGGCTGGCGGAGGCTGGCGGAGGCTGGCGGAGGCTGGCGGAGGCTGCGGAGGCTGGCGGAGGCTGCGGAGGCTGCGGAGGCTGCGGAGGCTGAATGACTTGAGCGGCGAGCGCCGGGGACGTGGCCGACGTGGTGTTCGAAGGAAGTCGTTAGCCTTCGCCCGCCTCCGCCAGCCTTCTTAGCCTTCGCCCGCCTCGCCTCACCGGCTCATCACCACAATGTCCGGCCTCTCGTTCGCGGCGACCCACAGCTTTCGCGCGATCGGGCACTGCTCGATCAGGTCGAAAATCTCCTTGTCGGCGCTGATCTTCGTGCAGACCAGGCCCTCGAATTCGCAATTCACCTGGTTCTGGTAGACCCGCTCCAGCGCCAGCGCCAGGACAAACATGTCCTGGTCATCCGACTTCCTGTTCGTCTGCACCTCGCGAACGATTTCTCGCAAGACCTCTTTGTCCACGACGACAGGACCTGGCTCGGCAGTCACGACATCGCGCCGCTCCACGTCGCGGCCGATCGAAATGCCGCCCACAAACGCCAGCGCCACCGCGGCCGCCGCGGCAACAATCTGCCAGCGGAATGCGCGCCTGGCGCTTCCCGGAAACGCAGCCTCAAGAACCCGGTACCGGAGTCCGGCCGGCGGCTCGGGCGCGCTGGTGCGAAGCGCGCGCATGTGCGCGAACTCTTCCCGGCAATGGGCGCACGACGTCGCGTGCTCCCACGCGTCGCCGTCAAGGTGGGCGCCCGACTCAACCTTGTCCCGTAGCTCGTTACACTTCATGGCCAGCCCTCGCAAATTGCTCTTTAAGCAGCTTCCGGCCTCGCGCCACCCGCGACCCCACGGTGCCCGTCTCACAACCCATTACTTCCGACGCTTCCTGGTACGTAAGTCCCATCCCGTCGCAGAGCCAGACCGCCTCGCGGAATTCGTCGGGAATACCGCGAAGAGCCGTTTCGACCATTTCGCGCGCATCGGTGTCCGGCCCCGACTGCGCCGGGTGAGACAGCAACTCCTCTTCCGCCCCGACCTCGCGTCGCGTCTTGCGCCTCCGAAGCAGGTCGATCGCCGCGTTCCGCGCGATCGCAAGAAGCCACGACGTGAAGGGTCGTCCCGAGTCGTACCTGCGTCCGCCGAGCAGTCCGACGAACGTTTCCTGCACCACGTCTTCCGCCGCCGACCGCTCCCGCACGATCCTCAGCGCGTACCCGAACACGCCCGCGGAATGGCGGTCGTAGAGCTGCGTGAAAGCCCCACGGTCTCCTTTCAACGCTCGCATCAGCAGGAAGGCGTCTTCCATCGACCCGCCGAAAAGGGGGAAGCGCCCGCGGTCAGGCGGGCGCTTTCCATAATACGATTCTCAGGGCCGGCAACCCGCCTCTACTTCGTGTTCGTCTTTTCGAGCTCGGCCAGTTTCACGATCGCGGCCTTGGTCATGATGTTGACGCATTCCGCGCACAGCTTGCCGGTCAGGAAGGTGCACTTGACTTCGCTTTCCTTGCCGTTGGCGTCCTTCACGGTGTGTTTGACGGTCTTGCTCATTTCGCCGAAGCGGGCATTGACGCGGTCCTTGACGACCGGGCCGAAGACTTTCTCGTTCAGCTTCGCGCAGTCCTTGCACTCTTCTACTTTGCACGTTCCGGCGACGCAGACGCTGGCGTCCTTCTTGGTGGTGGCCTTGACGTTCGCGGCGACGTTGGCATGGACGGCCGCGAGGCCCTCGCCGCCCTTGTCGCAGATCGTGCGGCACTGGCCTTCGCAGCAGCCGGCGAAGGGGCACATGATTTTCTCGAGCGGGCACTTGTGTTCCTTCTTCTTGCTGTCGTCCGCGCTGACGAGCACGCCGGCCGCGAGGGCGGCGGCCATTACGACGGCCATCGAAAGGCGCATCTGGATCTCCTGTTATGTAATGAGAGGTCCGGTGGTCATGCCGGATCAGAAGACGCTACGGCGGGTGTCGGCAGAATCTTCCCGGATTTCCTAATACCGATGCGGCTGATCGGGTGCGTCTATTTCACTCGCTGAATTCCCGCTCCCAGCCCATTCAGCTTCTCCTCGATCCGCTCGTACCCGCGGTCGACATGGTGGATTTCGTGCACCTCGGTGTCCCCCCACGCCGCGCAACCCGCGAGGATGAGCGCGGCGCTGGCGCGCAGGTCGCTGGCGCGGACCGGGGCGCCTACCAGATGGGGGACGCCGTGCACGACTACGGTGGAGCCCGTCTTGCGAAGCTCGGCGCCCATTCGGAGGAGCTCCGGGACATGCATGAAGCGGTCCGGGTAGATTTTTTCGGTGACGACGGAGATGCCATCGGCGACGCAGAGGGCGGCCATGAACTGGGCCTGGAGGTCGGTAGGGAAGCCCGGGTAGACGAGGGTGGTGAGGTCGACGGGTTTGAGCGGCGTTTCGGGATGTTTGGCGCGGATCGTGTCCTTGCCGATTTCGAGATGCATCCCCATCTCACGCAACGTGTGCGTCGCGGCGCGAAGGTGGTCCGGCCGGCACCCCGTCACCGTCACGTCGCCGCGCGTGATCGCCGCGCCTGCAAGGAACGTCCCCGCTTCGATCCGGTCCGGGATGATCGTGTGCTCAACGCCCTTAAGCGTCTTGACCCCCTCGATCGTCAACCGCGGCGAGCCGATCCCCTCGATCTTCGCGCCCATGCGCACGAGCATGTCCGCGAGGTCCACGACCTCAGGTTCGCACGCCGCGCTCTCGATGACCGTCGTCCCGTTCGCATACACCGCCGCCGCGAGCACGTTCGTCGTCCCGGTCACGCTCGACCCGAACGCTCCTCCGAGGAAGACGTCCGTCCCCTGGAGCCCGCCCGGCGGCACTTCCGCCACGAGATACCCGTGGTCCAGCGACATCCGCGCGCCCAGCGCCGACAGTCCCTTCTCGTGCAGGTCGATCGGCCGCACGCCGATCACGCATCCGCCGGGCATCGAAACGCGCGCAGTCCGCCGGCGCCCGATCAGCGGCCCAAGAACACAGACGCTCGCGCGCATTTTCGTGACCAGCTCGTAGGAGGCCGTCGAGTTCGACTCGTCTTTCACCTCGATCTCGACCGCGCCGTCCGCGCGCCGCTCCACCCGGCAGCCGAGCTCGCGCAGGATCGCCAGCAGAATCTCCACGTCCGAAAGCCGCGGCACGTTGCGGATTACGCTTGTCCCCTCGGCGAGGAGACAGGCCGCCAGGATCGGCAGCGCCGCATTTTTCGATCCGCTCGCGGCAACGCGGCCTTGAAGCCGCTTCCCGCCTTCGATTACGAGTTTTTCCACCGGTGCGCCACCACGATGCGGTCGAGGCCCTGGAAATCCTTGAGGACGCGGATGCTATCAAAGGCACGGACCCGGTCCAGCGAATCGGCAAAGCCCGAGGCCTGCGCCGGCGAGAGCTCCACCGCGAGCAGCCCCCCGGGCCACAGCAGACGCGCGGCCTCTCCTGGAATCCGTTCCAGCACGTCCATCCCCTCCGCCCCCGCCACCAGCGCGCCGCGCGGCTCCCAGTCACGGACTTCGGGCTGAAGAGTCGCGAACTCGGGTTCCGAGACGTACGGCGGGTTGACGGTGATGACCTGGAAGGGTTTGAGGTAGGGCCGGAACAGGTCCGCCTGGAGGAACTGCACGTCCAACTTCAGTTTTCGGGCGTTGAGGGCCGCGAGCTGAAGCGCCTCCCGGCTTATGTCGGAGGCCAGGACCGACAATTCCTTCCAGCCGTGCTTCGCGGCGAGCGCGATGGCGCCGCTTCCCGTGCAGGCGTCGAGCATGCGGGCGGGCTGGTCGTTCCTGAAGCGGTGGATTTCCTCGACGATCGTCTCGGTTTCGGGGCGCGGGATGAGGGCGCGGCGGTCGATGGTGAGGCGGAGGCCGCAGAAGACGACAGAGCCGGTGACATACTGGAGGGGCTCGCGTTTTTCACGGCGGGCGATCATCTCGTCAAACTTGCGCTTGCGGTAGGGGGGGAGATCCTCGGTGTTGCGCGAGATGAGGTCGAGCGCAGACCAGTCCAGCGCCCTGGCGGCGATGCTCTGGACGTCGCGTCCCGCGTCCGGAACGCCGGCGGCATCGAGGCGGGCCGTGGCTTTGTCGATGGCGTCCTGGACTTTCAAGGTGCAGTTCCGATGTTTTCAAGGTGCAGTTCCGATGTTGTTATTTCGCAGCCGCGAGCGCCTTTACTTTTGCTTCGCGGTCCGCGTCGAGGAGTGCCTGGATCAGTTCGTCGATCGTCCCGTTCGCCATCACGGCCGGCAGGTTGTGCACGGAGAACCCGATCCGGTGGTCCGTGATCCTGCTCTGCGGATAGTTGTAGGTCCGGATCTTCTCGCTGCGGTCGCCGGTGCCGATCTGCGAGCGTCTCATCGCGTCGCGGGCGTCCTTTTGCGCGTTCACCTGCTGCTCATACAGCCGCGCCCGGAGCAGCCGCATTGCCAGCTCGCGGTTTTGCCGCTGCGACCGTTCTACCTGGCAGCGGATCATGATCCCGGTCGGCTTGTGCGTCAGGATTACGCACGACGAAGTCTTGTTGACCGCCTGTCCGCCGGGACCGCCCGAACGCGTGAACTGCTCTTCGATGTCTCCCGGCTTGATGTCAACATCCACCTCTTCCGCTTCGGGCAGCACGGCCACGGTCGCCGTCGACGTGTGCACGCGCCCCTGGGACTCGGTCTCGGGCACTCGCTGCACGCGGTGGGTGCCGCTCTCGTACCGCAGGTGCTTGAACGCGTCCGGCCCCTCCACGCGAAACGAGATGTGCTTCAGCCCGCCCATCTCCGCGTCCCCCATGTCCAGCACTTCAATCTTCCAGCCCCGCTTCTCCGCAAACTTCGTGTACAACTTCGTCAGGTCGGACACGAACAACGCCGCCTCCTCGCCCCCCGGCCCCGGCCGGATCTCCATGATTGCGTTCCGGTGTGAGTCCTCGTCCTCCGTGAGGAAATCGTTTTCGAGCTGCTTCATCAGCGCGTTCATTTCTGTATTTGCCGAATCGACTTCCTTCTGAGCTTCCGCGCGCATCTCCGCGTCGGGGTCATGCAGAAGCGACTTCGCGTCTTCGAGAGATTTCTGAAGCGCCTCGAGCCGGCGGGCGCGGCCGTGGTCGCGCATGAGGGTGCCGCGTTCCTTCATGAGGGCGGAGTACTTCGCCCCGTTCGAGATGACGGCGGGATCGATGATGAGGCGTTCGATCTCATCGAAGCGATTCGCGTTGGTTTTCAGGCGGGTGAGGATGGCGCTCATGGGGAGTTAAAGGTCCTGGCGGGTGAATGGAGAGGCAGGAAATTCAGGGTCGGGGCAGGAATTCTCGCGAAGGGCTGAGGACAAGCCTGGATCTGATTACGCAAGTCGTTATTTCACATGTCTTTACGACAATCTGCAGCGCCGTCCCGAAAAAAAAGCCGGTCCCCATGACGGGACCGGCTTGTCGTTTCACTCCCTACGCCTTCGGGGCTTCACCCTCCGGTGCCGCGACGGGCGCCGACGTCGCCGCCGCAGCCGCCGAAGACGCCGCTGCGTCCGCCCTCGTCGCCTCCGCAATCGCCGCCTGCTCCGCGTCCGCCTGCTTCTTCGCCGCTACTTCCTGCTGCCTCTGCACCCACGCATCGCGCTCCACGGACTTCTTCTTGCGGTCCTCGTCCTTGCGCTTCCGCTCGTCGTCGATCTTCTTCGCCTGCTCCGCGATCTTCGCCTTCCGCGCGTCTTCTTCCTGTTTCTTCTTCGCGGCGACCGCGCCCTCGACCTTCTCGTACTTTTTCTTGAAGCGGTCGACCATGCCTGCCGTATCGAGGAGCTTTTCCTTCCCCGTGTAGAACGGGTGGCAGGCCGAGCAGATTTCGACCGCGATGCGTTCCTTGGTCGAGCGCGTCTTGAATGTGCTTCCGCAGCCGCACACCACGGTGCATTCGACGTATTTCGGATGGATGTTCGCTTGCATGACTCGTCTCCGGGAACCTTGTAGGGCCGGGAAGTGTAGGAATCGGCTTGAGGGTCGTCAATGGCGAGGTTAACCCGGCGAGGTGAACCCGGGGTGCATGGCCGGTACTGCGTTCCTCCACGACCCTTGCCTTAGCGCGGCAATGCCGCCATCAATCATGCGCGGACGCCGCACTTTCGGTCGTGCGCATTCTTCGGGCATCGCCCCGAATTCAACGGCAACCACAGAGGACGCAGAGAAAAACAACAAAGTCGTTTTTCTCTGAGCACTCTGTGGTCGCCGTTTTTCGCCGGTGGAAATCGCGATTCCGGATATCTCGCGGAGTAGTCGGCGCTCCCACTACCCGCGTAGTTTCCCCGCTCAGGCCGCGCTTGTTCCGGCAGATCTGCCGAATAGTGAAAGTGCGAGCCCCGCAAAAATGAGCAGAAAGCCGGCGACGTCCGTCCACCGCGGCGTCTCTTTCAGGTACCAGATCGAAAAGCCCACGAACACCGACACCGAGATCGCCTCCTGGATGATCTTGAGTTGGGGCGCGGTGTACATCCCGTGTCCGATCCGGTTCGCGGGAACCTGAAGCGCGTATTCCGGCAGCGCGATGCACCAGGCGACCAGGACGACGAGCCACAGCGCGGCCCCCTTGTATTTCAGGTGCCCGTACCACGCCACCGTCATGAACAGGTTCGAACCGCAGAGCAGCAGAATCGGGACGACTTTCATCGGGGCCTCCGGAAGCGGCGCCGGGGTTTGCGGCGCGCGGAATCTTGGGAGTGAGATTCTATGCGCCCGCGCGTTCCCGTGGTGAGTCAGCATGATTCCGCGGGTCGCGTCCGAAGGGTTCGACCCCCGGAATCAAGCGTGTCGAACCACCAGTCCGTTGAATTCTCCTCCACGCACCCGGTTCCCGCGGGGTAGTCTTCCGGGCCGGATCAGGCACTTTCCAATCGCACTTTCGCCACGGAGGCTTCATGGTCACCGCTCGTCATATCAAGCCCAGGGACGGAGACATCCTCGTCCTCCTCGGGACGAGCAAAGGGGCATTCGCCCTTCGCTCGGACTCCGCACGCAAAAAGTGGGAACTCGGCGGCCCGTACTTCCCGGGCCACCAGATTTACGCGCTCGCCTTCGATAATCGCGCCGGCCGGCGCCGCCTCTGGGCGGGAGCGCAGAGCGGCCACTTCGGCGCCGTCCTCTCCTCCTCTGACGACTTCGGCCGTACCTGGACGAAGCCGGAAAAGCCCAACGTCCGCTTCCCCGAAGGCTCAGGCGGGGCGCTGAAGCAGATCTGGCAGATTCTTCCCGGACCCGCGACTGAGCCCGATCTGCTGTACTGCGGCGTCGAGCCCAGTGCGCTGTTTGTCTCCCGCGACGCCGGAGCGAGCTGGGAATTGAACCAGGGCCTGTGGGACCATCCGCACCGGGCAAAATGGGAGCCGGGCGGTGGAGGGTTGTGCCTGCACACAATTGTGCCGGACGGCGCGAACCGTCTGCACATCGCCTGTTCCACCGGCGGCCATTACCGCAGCGACGACGGCGGCAAGTCCTGGAACGCGCGAAACAAGAACATCAAGACCCCGTTCCTCCCTGGAGACGGACCCCCTCCGGAGTTCGGACAGTGAGTGCATAAGGTTGTGCGGGCGCCGGGCGCGCCCACCCGCCTTTACCTCCAGCACCACTGGGGCGTCTATCGAAGCGACGACAACGGCGACACGTGGACGCCGATCGAGAAGGGGCTGCCGACGACGTTCGGGTTTGCTCTCGCCGGGCATCCGCACGACCGGGACACGGCGTACCTGTTGCCGATCGAGTCTGACGGCTTCCGCTGCACGCCGGAAGGGAAGCTGCGCGTTTACCGCACGACCGATGGCGGAAAAATGTGGAAGCCGCTGACCAAGGGGCTTCCCCAGGCCAACGCGCTCGAGACCGTGCTACGCGACGCGATGGACACCGACGAGTGCGCGAAGCCCGGCGTTTACTTCGGCACCAAGAGCGGCAAGGTCTACGCTTCCGCCGACGCCGGCGACTCGTGGAAATGCGTCGCGGACGGGCTGCCGACGGTCTATTGCGTGAAGGCGGCCACGGTCGGCGGTGGCAGTCCCGCGAAGAAAAAATCCAGGAAATAGGGCGAAGCGGCAGGATTCCCGATGATCGTCTTTCTCATTCCCGGCTACCTTCGCCCTTTTACGGGCCATCGCCGGTCCGTGGAGATTCCGGCCGGGCCGCGCACGGTTGGAGAAGCGCTCGACGCTCTCGGTGCGCAGTTCCCCGGCGTGCGTGAGCGAGTCCTCGTCGAGACCGGCGAAGTCCGGCAGCACGTCAACGTCTTCGTCGGCCAGGAAAGCATCCGGTACACCGGAGGCCTGGCCACTCCCGTTCGAGACGGCGCGGAGATTTCGATTCTGCCCGCGGTGTCGGGAGGTGCCCCCGCGCAAACCGTGATCTTCGCCTGCGTCCACAACGCAGGCCGCTCGCAGATGGCCGCCGCGTTTTTTAACGCTCTCTCGGATGCGTCAAAGGCGGCTGCGATCTCGGCGGGCACTCATCCGGCGGAGCGGGTTCATCCGGAAGTGGTCGCGGCGATGCAGGAGCACGGGATCGACCTGTCGGCCGCGACGCCGAAACGCCTCACCGACGACCTGTCCCGCACCGCGTCGCTTCTCGTCACGATGGGATGCGGCGAAGAGTGCCCGTTCGTCCCGGGCGTGCCGGTCCTCGACTGGCCTCTCCCCGACCCGAAAGGAAAAGGCGCGGACGCCGTGCGCGCGATTCGCGACGAAGTGGAGAAGCGCGTGCGCGCTCTGCTGGCCGAGCGCGCCTGGACACGCGCGGGTTAGTCCGCCCGGCGCTTCCAGTCCCCGCTTTCGATCCGCCTCGCTCCCGTGGTCGACTCGGACGGCATGAGATAGGTCTCCACCACCCGTCCGTCCTCGAGCGGAATCCGCTTGCGCTGGTAAAGGGTCGGTACCTCTTCCAGCTCGTCAATGCTCGCGAGCGTGGCCGCGTCGACGTCCCAGACTTCGCCCGACACCGCGACGCGGCCGCCGGCGACGAGCGCAGGGTAAGCGCCCATGTGCGCAAGCTCGAAGGCAGGCAGGGTGCGCCCTTCGCCGCCGAACGACGCTCGCCCAAGAAGCGCGTGATTGCGCTCGCCACGGAGCAGCGTCCCGTAGACGAAAACCAGCGCCACCTTACTTCTTCACCAGGCCGCCGAGCGTTTCTTCGAATACCGAAAGCGCGCGGAAATCGGCGAGCACGACGACCACACGCGGCGGCGCGCCGTCCTCCTTCAGCCGCTTCACGATTGCGCCGAGAAGCCCCCTCGCGCAGACGTCCATCGGCACGCCGAAGACGCCGGTGGAGATCGCGGGGATCGCGACGCTCTGGATCCCCTTTTTCGTGCAGAGATCGAGCGTCGTTTCCACCGCCGATGCGATCTTCTCCTCCTCTTCTCCTTCACCCATGCGCGGCCCGACCGCGTGGATCACGTACCGGCACGGCAGCTCGCCCGCGCCCGTGATCACGGCGCTTCCCACCGGACACCCTCCGATGTTGTCGCATTCGCGCTGAATCATCGGGCCGCCCTTCTTCGCGATCGCGCCGGCGACGCCCGCGCCAAGCTTGAGGAGGTGATTGGCAGGATTGACGATCGCCTCGACGTCGGTCTCCGTGATGTCGCCCTGCGCGAGCTCGAGCTCGGATTCGTAGATGCGCACTTGCACGGGTCACTGTCCTTTCGTGAAGCGGGAGATTTCGAGGCCTTTGCCGACGGGGAGGGTGAGGGACTCGACGCCGGGTTTCGCGCGGACGTGCGCGACGTATTCCTTGAGATCGTGCGACAGGATGTTGTCTGCCGCGACGATCGCGCCGGGAGACAGCTTGAGCAGGTCGAGGAAGCGGGCGTAATCGTCCTTTTCGCAGTCGATGAGCACGAAGTCCCTCTCGCCGACCTGCGGCAGAATAAGGGTTGCGTCCCCCAGCAGAAAATTCACCCGGTCCGAAAGGCCGAGCTCCTGCAAGGTTCGCCTCGCCTCTTCCTGCCTGCGCGGCTCGATCTCGATCGACGAGAGGCGACCCCCGGACCGGCGCGCGGCCTCGGCCAGCGCGATCGTCGAGAGCCCGGAAGAGCCGCCGATCTCGAGAAGCCGTTTCGCGCCGACTCCCGCGGCCATTGCGCAGAGAACCAGCGCGCTGGCGGGCTCAAGGTTCCGGTGCCGCTCTTCCTGCGCGAGTTTCTTCCCGTCCTGGTCGAGCTTTCGCTTCCAGAGCCGGTCGATCGCGGCCTGCTGCGCGGGTGAAAACATGGGAGCATGATAGGAAGAAGATGGCGTGAGCCCAAATGGAAGCGGCGGTGCGTTACTTCTTCAGGCGGAACCAGACCTCGCACGCCTCGAGCCACAATCCGACTTCACCCTCCGCTTTCAGCCGTCCGATTTCCTTCCCGTTGACCGAGAGCACGGCGTCTTCGCCGTCGCGCCGGTAGGAAGCGACGGGCGTTGCGACCGCCTTGTCGATCTCCGCGCCGGAAACTTGCCTCCAGATGCCCTTGTCCCATTTCACGACGGAGGCGCGCTCCGCTGTGACCTGGAGCGTCATGTAGTCGTCTTTCGACTTGAAATTGAACATGAACCCCGCCTTCAGCGTCCCCTTCTTCAGCTCGATCGCCGCTTCAATCGTGGATGGCGCGTCCCGGAACATCGCGCCGCACCCCGTCTGCGACTTTCCCTCGATCGCGTTTCCCCGCTCCTGCCAGCTCTGCCAGACGATTCGAAGCGGCTGCTGGTGCGAAGCGAGCCAGTCCTTGAAAGACTTCACGAATTCCGGGCTGGTCTTCCCGAACGATTTCTCCCAGGCTTTTTCCGGGTTCTTGCGCGTGTCGAGCTGCGCGGCCAGAGACTTCCAGCGCACCGCGTGGTTGTTGACGAGGAAGTGGACGAGCGCCCATCCAACTGACCGGTCGCAGGCGACCGTTCCTTTTGCGATCCCATCCAGGTCTTCCTTGAGATCTCCAAATTGCTTGAGCGCCTTCGCGGGAAAGTCCTCAAGAGTGGCCGCCGCAATGACCCCGGTCTCGAGCTTCTTCCCATCCCAGTTGTGCGTCCCGAAGTACTCAGCGAGTCCCTCCGTGTACCACGCCGCCGATGGAGCGGTGTTTCCAGCCGAAGTGAGAAGGTGAAACTGGTGCGTCGCTTCATGCAGGATGAGCTGGCGCGTCCAGTATTCGCTCGGCTGGACGTACAGGTAACCCTTCCGGGTCTCCGGCGCGTAAAATCCGCCCGCTTCCACCGTCGCAACCTTGTCGCGCTTCAGCGCTTCCTGGAACTTCTCGAATGTCGCGTAGACCTCGATTCGCAGCCGTTCTTTGGGCGCGCGACCAAAATACTTCGACAGATGCGCGTGGAGTTCTTCGAGCATCGCCCCCGCGTCCTCTGCGCCGACAGACTCCGCGTAGAGATCGTAATGCGCGGTCTTATGCTCGACTCCGGGCGGGGGACAGGCGAGAAGCGTCAGGCCGAGCAGGGGCAGAATCATGGAGACGTTGTACCCGCGGATGCCTCAGGGCTTCACACGAAATCGCGCGCAACATCCTTCGACATTCAGCCCGACGTCGCCGTCAGACGCGGCCCGGAAGACTTCCCGGCCGTTGGCGGAAAGGACCAGCTCTCCTCCCTCCCGTCGAAGCGACACCGACGGCTTCTCCTGCTGAGGGACTTCCGACAAGGCGAGCCTCTTCCACGTGCCTTTCTCGCGATGGACGACCCTGGCGGTCGCGCCGAGGACCTGGAACAGACAGTAGTCCTCGTTTCCGCGGAAGTTGAAGGCGATGCCGGCCTTGAGGTCGCCCGAAACCAATTCGATTTCGCATTCGAACGAGGCAGGCGCTTCCTTGAAAAACGCCGCCGACACCACGCCGGCTTTCCCTTCGAGTTCTTCGCCGCGTTCCTGCCACGCGATCCAGGCGATGCGGAACGGCTGCTGGTGGGCGTCGATCCACGCGCGGAGGTCGCGGCCGAGGTCGGGGCCGCACCCGCCGCAGGCGTTGGCCCACGCGGTCGATGGAAGCTCGCCGTCGTCGAGGCGGCCGGAGAGGGCGTGCCACCACGCGGGGCGCACGTTGACGAGGTAGTGGACCAGGGCCCAGGCGAGGGGGCGGTCGCAGCGCGTGACGCCGAGCGCGACGGAAGCTGCATCGTCGTCGAGCAGCGCGAGCTGCTTTGAGGCCTGCGCGGGGTAGTCCTCGAGCGAGACGGCGGGGACGACGCCCGTTTGAAGAGTCTTGCCGTCCCAGTTGTGCATGCCGAAGTATTCGGCCAGTCCTTCGGTGTACCACTCCGCGGCGGGCGCACGGTTGCCGGTGGCTGCAAGAAAGTGAAACTGGTGCGTCGCCTCGTGGATGAGAAGCTGCCGCGTGAAATAGTCGCTCGGCTGCACGTACAGGTAGGCCTTTTTCGTCCCCGGCGCGTAGTAGCCGCCCGCGTTGACTTTCCACTGGTTGTCGCGCTCGAGCCCCGCGTGCATCGCGGCCTGAGTCGCGTAGATCTCGACGCGCAGGCGCCGCTCCGGCGCGGATCCGAAATAGGCGGACAGCCGGGCCCAGACCGCATCGAGAACCGCCCCCGCTTCCGACGCGTCGAAGGTCTCGGCATAGACGTCGTAGTGCGCAGACTTCGTTTCGACGCCCGGGGCCGGTTGCGCGGTCGCGGAGAGCGCGGCAAAGGCCCACGCGACTGCAGCGGCGCGGCGCAGGATCATGCGAGCGCTTCGCCCAGCAGCCGGTGGAACTGGTGCACGCCGGCTTCCCATCTCGGCGAATACCGGCCGCGCGAATAGAACCGCGATTGAATGCCGCGCTGAACCGCTTCGACGATCGCTTCGTCCTCGCGTTCGACGCGGTCGAGCCCTGCGCCGGCGCCGGAGTTGAGACGCGAGCGGTCCCAGACCCAGCTGGAGTAGCAGACGCGAGTGCGGTCGGGCGCGAGCGGTACGACGACGTTGGCGGAGAGCCCCCAGGGGTAGAAATTGAGCATGGTGTTGGGAAAGAGCCACCAGTAGTAGGCGGCGACGGCGCGTCCGTGGTCGGGAGAGGCCGCGGGGAGTCGGAAAGCGTCGCCGGGGGAAGCGGCGATGCCGAGCTGGAGGTTGCCCCAGCGGAAGAGCTCGGTGGCGTAGTCGTCGGGGTTGAGGACGGCGTTGAGCGAGGCGTGGACGAACGGGACGTGGAATCCCTCGAGGTAGTTCTCGACGTAGAGCGCCCAGTTGGCGGCGACGAGGTAATCGCGCGTGAGCGCCGGCTCGGGGGCGAACTGGTCGAGCGGCAACCAGGACAGGCGTTTCATCATCGGCCCCGCCCAGTCCTCGAACGAGCACGCCGGCGCAGCCGATGCAAATAAAAACTTCGACCACGCGCCGGAAGGAACGCGGGGGAGGTCGTCCGCAGCGGAAGGGAAGTCCTTCGCCCCCTCGAAGCCGGGCGCCGACAGGAACTTCCCGTCGAGTGCGAACTTGCGCCCGTGGTAGCGGCATTTTAACTGCCCGCCGTGCGCGTCCCCCTCGCAGAGGAGGTTCCCGCGGTGCGTGCAGACATTCGACAAGACGTGGAGGTGGTCACCCGGGTCGCGAGTCAGAAGGAGCGGCTCATTGAGACAGCCCTCGAGCAGTGTGAGCGGCGCCGCGGTGCTTGGCGTCTTGACCCTTTCGGAGTCGCCGAGGAATTGCCAGGAGCGTGGAAAGATCTTTTCCCGCGCCGCCTCGAGCCAGCGGGGGTTGCGGTAGAAGTCGGCGTGCATAGTTCTCGCCGCGGCAATGTCCCCTGATGCTGGGAAAGGCGCTTCGTTCATGCGCGGGATCTTACATAATGGGCGTCATGAAGCGGCTTCCGGCTCTCCTTGTCCTGGCGGCGGCGTGCGGACTGGCGCACAGCGAGCCATGCCTTGATTTGACATCCGCTATGGCGCTTCTCGGTTCCGACTCGCCCGACGACCGCGAGCGCGGGGAGCGCGCGATCGGCGATCTTGCGAGGACGCAGCAGGACGCCGTGCGCGCCCAGCTCAACGATGAGGATCCGGAAATTCGAGCGAGGATCCGTCGCGCTCTCCGGGAGAACCATCTCCTCACGGCGGCCGAGATCGAGTCGGAGGCCCAGGCCATTCTGGAGGGATTTGCCAAAGATCCAGCCGAAGACCCGGATGCGCGTGAGCGACTCGTGGAGAACCTGCTTGCGCTGGGAGCGCCCGCTTTGAAATTACTGCAGCGCGAGTTTGAAAACACGGATGTCGAGCCCATCAGGTCCCCGCCGAGGCTCGTAAACGCCTCGACCGCCGGCACATTTTCGACCTACGTGCGTAACAAGGGACCTGTCGGAGCCTGGTTTGATACTGCAAGTTCGAGCTGGTCATCAATCGGCTGGATTGGAGAGGACTGGCGTCCGCGCGCGGAAGCGCCGGAAGATCTCGACATGCCGTATGAATGGCGGCGTGGTCCCGCGCGACCTGCCACGCTCCGCGAATGGCTGCGCCGCGCCCATCGGGTGCCTCCAGGTGCAGTTGCGGAATGGGATTCCATCGAGGAAGGATTCAAGATCGACTACGGCTGCCGGCTGTCGGCATCCCGCGGAGGACGCGACCTTACTCTCGTTCCCGCACCAGAGGTCATTGACGGGGTCACTCTCCAGGTCCGCAGAACACCGCTTCCTCGGACTCCTCACGCGGCGATTCTCCAGCTCAGAGAGATCGACAGCCACGCCTTTGGGGCCGTCATCGTCCGGGACGTCAACCGGTGGGGTCTTCGGCTCACGGCTCTCGAGTCAGCCGGGCCGACGCGCCATTCCAACATTCGCAAGCGCGAGTGGTTCGTCGCTATCGATGCCCGCGATGGCCTTCTGGAATTTGGCCCGCTTTGCGAGCAGGGATCGAGCGGAATCGGGTGGGCTGTCGGGGAAACGCGCACGACCTGGCTTGACCGCGGCCTGCCGCGCGGCACCGCAACGCTCTGGATGGGATTCGACTATGGCGACGCTCAAGGAGAGCAGGCGGTTGCGAAGCCCCTCAAGATTCCTCTCGCGCGCATCGAAGACGGAATCGAAGCCGATTGAATGAGCCGCGAGACCGCTTCCGCCGATAAACCCCTCACCATCCTCCACGTCGACATGGACGCGTTCTACGCGGCGGTCGAGGTGCGGGACCACCCGGAGCTGCGAGGGAAGCCGGTGATCGTGGGCGGGCCGTCGCGGTCGCGCGGCGTCGTTTCGAGCGCGACGTACGAAGCGAGGAAGTTCGGCGTGAGGTCGGCGATGCCGTCGGCGCAGGCGGCGCGGCTCTGCCCGCAAGGGGTGTTCATGCCGGTGCGGATGGAGCGGTACCTGGAAGTGTCGCGCGAAGTGATGCGGATTTTCCGGTCGTTCACGCCGCTGGTCGAGCCGCTGTCGCTCGACGAGGCGTTTCTCGACGTGGCGGGGGCGGAGCGGCTGTTCGGGGACGGGCCGGCGATCGGGCGGAAGATCAAGGAGCGCATCCGGGCGGAACTGGGGCTCGTGGCTTCGGTCGGCGTTTCGTACGTGAAGTACCTCGCGAAGCTCGCGAGCGACCTGGAGAAGCCCGACGGCTTCGTCATCATCCGGCCTGAGGACGTGGAGCGACGCCTCCCGCCGCTCCCGATTTCCCGTCTCTGGGGCGTCGGGCCGAAAACCGAGTCGCGCCTTCAGGCGCTTGGCCTGCGGACCATCGGCGACGTCAGGGCTGCCGGCGAAGAACGCCTCGTGCGCGAACTCGGCGACTTCGGCGCCCACATCTCGCGACTCGCGCGCGGTGAGGACGACCGGCACGTCGAGCCGTCGTGGGATGCGAAGTCGATCGGCGCCGAGCGGACCTTCGAGCGGGACCTCTCGGCGCTCGCCTCGATGGAGCGCGAACTCCTCGAAATCGCGGAGGACGTCGGCTCCCGCCTCCGCGCCGAAGCGGTCGCCGCCCGAACGGTCCAGATCAAGGTCCGCTTCCACGACTTCCGCACCATCACCCGGTCGCGGACGCTCGAGCGCCCGACCGACATCACGCGCGAGATTTTCGACGTCGCGCGCGACCTGCTGCAGGAGAAGGCTGGCGTCAAGGGCGCCCGCGTGCGCCTCCTCGGCATCCAGGGGCAGAATCTCGCGCCACCAGGGACCGGGCAGGGGACGCTCTTCGGCGAGAAAAGTCGCGCGAAGGAGCGGCGGCTCGACAAGGTCATTGACGCGCTGCGTCATAAAATGGGGCACGACGCCGTGGTCCGGGCGAGGACGCGGGAGGAATCCCGATGAACGCCGGCGACTGGAAGCGCTGGTACGCGGACGAGCGCCGGTCCCTGGGCGAGGCCCGCGTGTCGGCGCTCCTCGACCGCGCGCCCGTCATCCCGCTTCCCCCCGGAGGCGCACTCGTCTTCCCTCACGCCAAGCTCGCCGTCTGCGGCTCGCAGGTCGCCGCCGTCGCCAAAGCGCTGATCGAGGCCCGGGTCGAAGAGGTCGTCGCGCTCGGCGTCCTCCACGGCGGAAGAGCTTCGGACGCTGAGCTGGTGAGGGCCGCGAAAGCGGGCGACCCCGCCGCCCGCGCCCGCATGCGCCGCCTGCACGGCCCCGGCGCAGACGGTGACGAGGGCTACTGGGCCGAAGAATTCTCCCTCGACAACTTCAAGGCGCTTCTCGAAATCGCCGCAAAGCGATCGGGCCGGCGCGCGCCGCGCGTCGTCGAGCGATATCCGCTCCTGTCGGGAAGCGGCCCCGGCAGCCTCCACGGGCTCGACGACCTGCGCCCGCTTCTGGCCCGGGGCGCCGCGCTGGTCGCCACGACCGACCCCGTCCACCACGGACACGGATACCGCACTCCGGCCGTCCGGATTCTCGACGACAAGGCGCCCTCGACGCCGCGGCTGGTTCTCGAAGGGGTATCGCGCGCGTTCGAGAGCCTCGCGCGCCGCGAATACCACGATTTTCTGCGCGAGTGCGACGAACAGCAAAGCGACTTCCGCGACACGGGGCCGGCGATGGCGTCGCTGCTCGAGGGCGCAATTCTCTCGCGAATCGCGGAGCTCTGCCTTGTCGACTATTCGGACGTGCTCGCCGCGCCGCGCCCGACCTGGGTGGCCGCCGCCCTTGCGACCTTTGAGCGGGACCGCTAAGCCGGGCCGAGAAACTGCTTGCTGATACATTTGCTTTTCACGGCCCGGCTTACCCTGAGCCCTTCGACTCGCTTCGCTCGCTCAGTGTGGTCGAGCCCGCAGGGCGAGTCGAAGGGTGCGCGGATTCGGCCGAGACCAGGTCGGAAGGAACTTGCCTGTGGTCGCTTAGCTGTGGAACTTCCGCGCCCGGCGGGCGTCTGATACCCGTCTTCAGCGATCCGGAGAATCGAATGCGCCTGCCCGCCGCCACTCAAGGAGGAAATGCAATGAGAACGTTCACGAGACTCACGGCGATTGCCTCCCTGGCAGCACTCCTCATCGTGCTTCCTCTCGGCGCGGAAGCCCCGGCCGAAGATCCCGCGGCTAAACCGATCGCGAAGGGGCTCGAGGCGCTCGGCAAATTGCAGGCCGCCGATGGGCACTGGGGAGACAAGTTCCACGTCGCCGTGACGTCGATTTCGGCGCTGGCCATTCTCGCGGCCGAGGACAAACCTTTCGACAACGAGCGCCTCTGGAAGGCGTACGACTGGCTCCTGACGCAGCAGAAGGACGGTGAGTTCAAGGCCGAGGGGCACACGTGGCTGCACAGCCAGGGATTCGCGACGCTGTTCTTCGCGGAGGTGTACGGAAAGTGCCTCTTCGAGAAAGAGCCGCCGAAGAAGGTCGACATGGAGAAGCTGAAGACGATGGTGACTCAAGCGGCGGAACTGATTGCGCGCGCCCAGAGCGGCGAGGGCGGCTGGTTCTACCACAAGGACTCGGGCGGCCAGCACGAGGGCTCGACCACGGTGTGCGCGGTGCAGGCCCTGCGGGCGGCAAAGGACTTCGGAATCAAGGTGCCGAAGCAGGTGCTCGACAAAGGATTCGCGTACCTGAAGGAAACGCAGGTCAAGGACGGCGGGTTCGAGTACCAGAAGGGGACAGGAACCTCGATGGTCGCGGGGACCAGCGGCGCGCTGGCGACGCTCGTGCTCATGCAGCGGCTCGACGAGAAAGTGATGATCGACGCGATGGGGTTCCTGGCGAAGCAGAAAGTCGAGGGGCTCGCCAAGGACCGCTTCCCCGATTACGCGCTCTTCTACGCGATGATGGCGATGCAGGTGATCGACGAGGAGTACGGCACGCACAAGCCCGAGGCGAAAGCGTGGATCCCCGAGATCCGCGATTTCGTGGTGAAGTCGCAGGGCGAGGACGGCGTGTGGAAAAACATCGGCTGGATGGGAAGCGAGGAGTCGAGCGCGGCGTATGCGACGGGGTATTACGTGCTGACGCTTTCGGTGCCGAAGGGGCGGCTGAGCATTTTCCATCGCGATCCGCCCGAATTGCCGGAAGCGAAGTGACGACGGAAAACGGCAGACGGGAGATGGGAGTCGGGAGTCGGGAGCCCGGCGTGTAGAATCCGCGCCTTGAAATCGACTCCGCTCACGAAGGCCGACCGCGAACTCGTGCTCGCCGCACGGGGCGCCCTCCGCGCCGACATGAACCCGCGCCGCCACGGCGTCGGCTGCGCCATCCGCGGCGAGTCCGGCCGCGTCTACGTCGGCGTCAACGTCGAAGCCTGCGGTTACGGCCCCTGCGCCGAGCCGATCGCCCTCGGCTCCGCCATCGCCGCCGGCGAACGCCGCTTCGAATCGGTGGTCGCGGTCGTCCCGCGCGGAAAGGGCGCCGAAGTCCTTTCCCCCTGCGGCAACTGCCGGCAGCTCTTCCTCGATTACGCCCCCGACGCCTGGATCATCGTGAGGGACGGGAAGCGGGAGTTCAAGGCGCGCGCGAAGGATCTGCTCCCGGCGGCTTACCGGAGCGGGTTTGCGGTGAAGGCAGGGAACCGCGCGGGGCGGAACGGGAAGTGAGACCGCCCAGCCCTCGATGAAACGCGGTTCTCGAGTCCCTGGCCAATTGAACGCCTCACGTTCAAACGGCCAGAATCAGCCGGTGCCTGGTTCCCGCCAGTGGCAGCTGCCTGCGAATGTGGGGCAGCGGGTCGTGTTCGAGCAGGCGCGCACCGAATCGATGCGCGCCGTCTGACGACGGGATCGCGCTTCCGCGATAGTTCCGCTTCCGCCCCCCCATTACTGCTACCCTCGAACCTCCGGACCGGGGGGCAATCGAAGGTGAATGCCATGAGCTTTTCAAATGCGATCGTCGATGCAAAGAAGCGCCAGTCGGACAGCAACCTGCGGTACCCGGCATTCGTCGCCCTACTCTGGCAGGCGGGCGTCGAGTCGTACACGGTGAACGTCGCGTCGTTCGCGACGAAGTACGCCGGGCGCAAGGGCGAAAGCCACAGCGAATCCGGCGGCGCGCCGCGCACTGTGGCGGGGGCCTACAACGGCGAAGTGCTGGACGCCGCGGTCCGCGCCAGCCGGCGGGGCGAACTGGACGACGCCGCGTTCATGGACAAGCTGGCCGCGTCGGGGATCGCCTCGTTCGAAGCTCGCCTCGGCGACAAGGTGATCGTCTACGAGGGGCACGGCAAGTCGTACGCGGAAGCGATCTCGAGGTAAGAACGCCTTCGCAACCGCCCGACAGCCGTCGGATACCATTCCCGGTTCATCGAACACCGGGAGGGACTCCATGACCAGGTTCTTGCTGAGATTTGCTCCGTTGGCGGTACTCAGCGGTTGCTTCATGCCCTACGCGGAAGATGCGGGAATCCGCACAACTCAGTCGGAAATCCGGAAGACCGTCGTGTTCGCGGCGGCGGCGCTCGGCGAGGTCAACGCGCTGACCCTGGTCTCCAGCAATGGCATGTCGCAGATTGTCGTGGGAGGACAGGCAGGTGCGGCCTTCCTCGACCTGGGGTACGTTCAGGAGCGGTTCGTGCGATTCAGCTATCCCGGATTGAGCTCCACGGTGCCGGTCGACGTCGAAGGTGACGGTCGTTACGGGTTCATGGACCGTGAATGTGGACTCTCCGCGACCGTTCTCTCGAGCGAGGCAGCGCTTCTCTGGAGTTTTCCCCCGAAGGACGACGCGGATTATGACCGCAACCCGAATCAGATGGCCGCCGGCGACTTGGACGGGGATGGAGACCTCGAGTTCGTGGTCGGCGCGGGCGGCGGGATCTACGCGTTCGACAAGGCAGGCTCGATGATCTGGCAGGCAGATGCATCTCTCGTGTTCGCCGTTGAAATCGCGGACCTGGACGAGGATGGAAAACTCGAGGTCGTGCACCTGGACGAGCCGAACAAAATCGTTATTCGCGACGGGAAGGGCGAAGAGATCCGCAGATTCGACCGTCCCGCGGGGCTCCATGGAGATCCTCTCCTTTGGAGGAACGAAAAGGGCGGATATCTCGCGATCGGCAACAGGGGTGACGTGATGCACGTCCTGGATCTGTCCGGGAAGGAAATTACCACTCTCGAGCTGTCCCCCGAACATGGCTACTTCAATTCCGTTCGACCGATGCGTATCGAGGGCAGAACCTGCTATGCCGCTTCCACCAAGCTTTCCTATTGCCCAGGCATCGGCTACCTATACCTGTTCGACGAGCGCGGGACGATAATCCATGAGGAAGTGTTCAAAGGCAGAGTCGACAGCATGCTGACTTTTCCCGAGCCCGGTCGCACGAACAGCGACATTCTGCTCATCGGGGTCGAGACGCAGGTCATCGAATATCGATGGCTCCCTGCAGAGAGCCGATAGCGTCGTTTCATCCGCGTTCTATCCCTCGTCGCCCGCCACCCCCGCCGTCGCCGCGATGTCCTCCTGCTTGACGTTGTCGACCTTGAAGCGGTCCGCGCGCTTCTGGATGTCGTCGAGGGCGTCGTCGAAGGGGGGCATGACTTTCATGAACCGGAGCGGGTTGACGCGGGCGACGACGAACGGGCGGAGGTAGGGGCTCTTGAAGCCCTTGGCCTGCAGAGCCTTGACGACCTCGGTGACGCGCGCGTCGAGCTTCTCGATTTTCGCCGCGCGCTTTTCGCGCATCGGGAGCGCCTTCTTGAGGGGGGCTTCGAACCACCCGTCGACGCGCCGGAGGATCGAGTTGTACGCGCCGCCGCTGAAGCGGCCGTTTTTCTCGTAGCAGATGCCGAGCGTCGCGAACGCGGGCTCTTCGAACTCGAACTCGCGCGCGCTCTCGGGGCCTTCGGCGCTGTCGGCCATCGCGCGGTACATGCGGATGACTTCGAGCGACTTCTCGCGAAGGTTGTGCGACTTCTCGACGTTGAGGGCGAGGATCTTGTACTGGATGTCGGGGTCGGGGAGGACGAGCGCGATGATCGTCTTCGCTCCGAGTCGCGTCATTGCCTCCAGGCGGTGGCGGCCGTTCGGGGTCCAGAAGACGTCCCCCGCCGGGACGGCGACGATCGGGTCGAAGTACCGCGCGATTTTCCCGATGGTCGCGGTGAGGCGCTTCGCGTGCGCGTCCGAGAGGTCGCGCTGGAATGGCGTCGGGGCGACCTTGTCGATGGGGAGAGCGGCGAGGACGACTTCCGTGGCGCCGAGCGGCTCGCGGTATCCGGCCAGCACCGCACCTCCAGCCGTCGTGATCTTGCCGGCGAGGGAGGCTTCGGGTGCGCCCGCGCACTCTGCAGGCGTCAACCCTTTCGACTTTGCTTCGGCACGTCCCTTTTTTTTTCGCGGCTTGCGCGGCGCGGCTGTCTTTTTGCCTGCCATCGGCTGTCGCCCTCCGTCATTTCTTCACCTTGATACGGGATTTCTCCTTGGGAGCCGCCTCCTCCTTCTTCGCTCCCGCCGCCGCATACTCCGCCGGCGACCCGCAAGCGCAAACAAGATTCCGGTCCCCGAACAACCCGTCGACCCTGCGCACCGTCGGCCAGTATTTGAACTCCTTCGAGGCCGCCGTCGGGAACGCCGCCTTCTCGCGCGAATACTTGTGGGTCCAATCCGCCGCGGTGACGCACGCCGCCGTGTGCGGCGCGTTGTGCAGGACGTTGTCCTCGGCGTCGTACTTGCCCGCTTCCACCTCCTTCGCCTCGGCGTGGATCAGCAGCATCGCTTCGATGTAGCGGTCCAGCTCGGCCTTCGGCTCCGATTCGGTCGGCTCGACCATGAGCGTCCCCGCGACCGGGAACGACAGCGTCGGCGCGTGGAAGCCATAGTCCATGAGGCGCTTGGCGATGTCCTCGCCGCTCACGTGCGCCGTCTTGAGAAGCGGCCGCGGGTCGAGGATGCACTCGTGGGCGACGAAGCCATGTTTCCCCTGATAGAGGGTCTTGTAGGCCTTGCCGAGTTTCTTCGCGACGTAGTTCGCGGCGAGAATCGCAACCTTCGTCGCCGCCGTCAGCCCTTCGCCGCCCATCATCGCGATGTAGGCCCACGAGATGGTGAGGATCGAAGCGCTTCCCCAGGGCGCAGCGCTGATCGGGCCGATCGCTTTCTCTCCGCCGCATTTCACGACGGGATGCCCCGGCAGGAACGGCGCGAGGTGTTTGCGCACGCAGATCGGGCCCATCCCCGGCCCGCCGCCGCCGTGCGGGATGCAGAACGTCTTGTGCAGGTTGATGTGGCAGACGTCGGCGCCGATGAGCGCGGGCTGCGTGAGGCCGACCTGCGCGTTCAGGTTGGCGCCATCCATGTAGACCTGCCCGCCGTGATCGTGGACGCAGCGCGCGATCTCGCTGATGTCCTCTTCAAAAACGCCGTGCGTCGACGGGTACGTCGCCATCAGGCACGCGAGATCCGCCTTGTGCTCCTCGCATTTGGCGAGCAGGTCCTTCACGTCGATGTTCCCGGACTCGTCGCACTCGACGACGACGACCTTGAGCCCCGCCATGACGGCGGAAGCGGGGTTCGTGCCGTGGGCGGAGTGCGGGATCAGGCAGACGTTTCGGTGGCCCTGGCCCGTCGAATTCTGGTAAGCGCGGATCACGAGCAGACCGGCGTATTCGCCCTGCGAGCCGGCGTTGGGCTGAAGCGACGTGGCGTCGAAGCCGGTGATGGCGGCGAGCCAGTTTTCGAGGTCGCGGAAGAGCCGCTGGTATCCCTTCGCCTGTTCGATGGGCGCGAACGGGTGGAGCCGTCCGAAGCCGGCCATCGTCACCGGGACCATCTCGGACGTCGCGTTCAGCTTCATGGTGCACGACCCGAGCGGGATCATGCCGGCGTTGAGCGTGTAGTCGCGCGCCTCGAGCTTGTGCAGGTACCGCAGCATGTCGTGCTCGGAGTGGTACGCGGTGAAAACCGGATGAGTCAGGAAGGCGGACGTCCGAGCGAACGGCTTCGGGACAAAGGGGGTTCCCGCGGCCCGCGCGGCCGCCTCGAGCGAGTCCTTCGCGCCGAAAACTTCGAGCAGGTCCGCGATGTCGCGGTCCCCCGCGGTCTCGTCGAGCGCGACGCACAGCGTCTGCGGGTCCAACCGGCGGAGGTTGATCTTCTTCGCGGCGGCGCGCTTCACGATCTCGTCGGTCTTCGGCCCCGTCTTCACCGCGAACGTGTCGAAGACCGGCGCGGTCCCGACATCCAGCCCGGCGCGCTTCAGCCCTTCTCGCAGCGCTGCGGTCATCGCCTGGACGCGCCGCGCGATTCTCTTCAGGCCTTCCGATCCGTGGTAAACCGCATAGGCCGCGGCGGTGACCGCGAGGAGCACCTGCGCGGTGCAGATGTTGGACGTCGCCTTTTCGCGGCGGATGTGCTGCTCGCGCGTCGCCAGCGCCATGCGGAGAGCGACATTGCCGTCCTTGTCTTTCGAGACGCCGATGAGCCGGCCTGGCATCGAGCGGACGAACGCTTCTTTCGTCGCCATGAATGCCGCGTGCGGGCCGCCGTAGCCGAGGGGGACGCCGAAGCGCTGCGAGTTGCCGACCGCAATGTCCGCGCCGAATTCGCCGGGAGGTGTGAGGAGGGTGAGGGCGAGCAGGTCGGTCGCGACCGTCACGAACGCCTCGGCCCGGTGAGCCGCTTCGCAAATCCCCGCGTAATCGTGAATCAACCCGTCCGTCGCGGGGTACTGCACGAGCGCGCCGAAGATGTCGCCGGCGAACGAGAATTTCCGGTGATCTCCGACGACAACCTTGATCCCCAGCGCCGCGCCGCGCGACTTCACGATCTCGATCGTCTGCGGATGGCACAACTCGCTCACAAGGTACGTCATTCGCGCGTCGTTCCGCCCGATCCGGTGCGACATCGTCATCGCTTCAGCGGCCGCCGTTCCTTCGTCCAGAAGCGACGCGTTCGAAATCTCCATCCCCGTCAGGTCCTTCACCATCGTCTGGTAATTCAGGAGCATTTCCAGCCGCCCCTGCGAGATCTCCGCCTGGTACGGCGTGTACGCCGTGTACCACCCCGGGTTCTCGATGATGTTCCGCAGCACGACCCCCGGGGTGACGCAGTCGTGGTAGCCCATGCCGATGTACGACC
Organism: Planctomycetota bacterium; assembly: GCA_009773755.1. Classification (GTDB taxonomy): domain Bacteria; phylum Planctomycetota; class MHYJ01; order WSZJ01; family WSZJ01; genus WSZJ01. The sequence goes on from WSZJ01000020.1 coordinate 25,852, forward strand.
GCCACACTTCGTTCTCTGCGGCCATCGAAGCGAGGTCCGCGACCGCTTCGCGTTCCGACCGCGCCGCGGGAATGCCGAGCGGCTTCTTGAGCCGGATCCCCGCCGGCACCACCTTGTCGATGAGGTCGTCGAGCGACCGGGCGCCGCATTCGGCGGCCATGTCCTGAACGTCTTTGGGAGTCGGCCCGATATGGCGCCGGGCGAAATCGTCGGTCTGCGGGAAGAGCGGCATGGGAAAATCAGCTCCGAGGGTGAAGTGGAGTGGCGGAACCGGGGCGCGGAGAAGGGGCGGACGGGTGATGCAGGGCGCTCACGGTTCGGTTTCCACGAAGGGCCTGAGGAATGAAGCGGCCATTCTATGGGCAAGATGGAGAGGGTCAACCAAAGGCGAACAAGGTTGGCGCGCGGTTACGGAGTTCCTGATGTTGTCGCAAGAGACCTTCAGTATTGACCTGCGGTGGGCCAGGTGGGATAATCCCACCATGATCGTCACCCTGGATTCGAAGAGACGTGTGAGCATTCCCGTTGCGCTGGCGCCCGCATCCCCGGGCGACCAGTTCGACGCGAGCTTCGACGCTGAGGAAGACGTCGTCATCCTCAGGCGCCTGAAGAAGAAGCCCGACTGGCTCGCTGTTCTCAAGCAATGCCCGGCGCCGATGGACGATCTTCCGGGCCGAAGGCGCGAGTTTCCGAAGCGCCGCCGGCTATGAACTGGCTGCTGGACGCGGATGTCCTGAGCCAGCCCGCGAAATCCCGCGGCGACCGTGCCGTCATCGCCTGGCTGGAGCGCGAGAAGGACCGTTGTTTCACGAGCTCAGTCGTGATCGCGCAACTCGCGTACTGGGTGCGCTCGAAGCAAGGACGGAAGCGCGCCGAACTGCAAAGCTGGCTCAGCCGGCTCCTGGACGCGATGGAGGGCCGGGTGCTCTCCTTCAATACCACCGTCGCGCACGTCTGGGCCGAACAGCAGTTCGCGCTGGAGAACATCGGGCAGCGAATGCCGGTCGAGGACGGCTATATCGCAGCGACGGCCCGGCGCCACAATCTGACGATCGTCACGGGAAACGAACGGGACTTCAAGCGGCCCGGCCTGAAGACGTTCAATCCCTTCAAGTCGTAGACTCCGTCGCCGTTCTCCCCGCGGCATCCATCCTGGAGGACCCGCTCCGCCACGGGCCGGGGATCAACGACGATCAGCTACCACGCGGCAGCTCGAATGGAGGCACGCCCGCTCTGGAGCATGCCGTTCGCATCTCGACCCGCGCCGAGTTCATAAGCCTGGGCTCGCCTCCCCTGAGATGCTACCCGGGGAGCCGCCGCAGATCCGGAGTCTTGAGTTTCTGATGACGGCCGCTGCGCCGCAGGAGATAGGATTCTCCGCATGAGATGCGCTTCCGGAATCGCTTGCCTGCTGGCGGCGTCCGCGTTTTCCCAGACGGACGAGCCCGCGCGGCCGAAATCTCCCGACATCGAATGGGTCAAGGGCGTCCCCGCGCTCGTCGAACTCAAGGCCGAGGACCCGCGGCTGAAACTCATTCCGGGGCAGCCGCTTCCGATGGGCGCCGAGGGACGGTTCCTTTTCGGCGTGACGCCGGGGTTCGACGTGAAGGCGGGCGGGGGAGGGCTCATGCTCCAGCCTCGCGCCTGGGACGAGTCGCACCCCGACCCGATTCTCGCGAAGGCCGGCCGGCGGAAATTCGCGTTCGTATATGGAAGCGGCGACGGCATCGAGGTGCCCGTGGAATATTCGACCGGCGGGAAGGCCAGCTATCGGATCCCCGTCCTGCTCGAGGTCGTCGCCGGCAGCGTCACGCTCTGCTTCCTCGACACGAACGGCAACGGGTGGTTCGACGACCTCGACGTGGACAAGATCGCGGTCGGCGCATCGGGCGACCCCGCAAAACTCACGTTCGACAAATTCACCGGCGAGATCATCGCGGGCGGGAAGCGCTGGCTCGTCTCTGCGAATCCGCGCGAGGCCGGACTCTGGCCGCTCTCCGAGGGCGTCTCCAAGGACTACGTGCGCCACGTCTCGGAGGTCAACGCGGTGCGGCGCTTCGGCGGCATCGCTCCGGTGGGATTCGCCGAAGAGCTGATCTCGCTTTGCGAGGCCCACGGAAAGTACTGCGCAAAGAACGGGCAGACGCACTACGAAGACAAGGGCCGCGAAATGTTCACGCCCGGCGGCGAGTACGCCGGCCGCCACGCAAACATCGGCCGGGCCGTGAACGCGAAGTCGTTCGCGCGGGAGCTGCTCTGCACGCTCTGGCACCGCAACTTCTACTACGACGGCAATCTGACGCGCATTTCCGTCGGGATCGGCGACGGCTATGCAAGCAGCGACGTCCGTTCCTATGGCGACTGGGATCGTACGCCGGCGCTCGCGCCCTTCCGCGGCGCGCTCGACGTTCCGCTCGAAAGCGCGAACGAAAACCCGGACCCGTACCCCGACCAGCACGTCCCCGGACCATTCATCAGCGTTCTGTTCGCGAAGGACACGAAGGCCGTCCTGAAGGAAGGCTCGGTCGTTCCGCGCGGCGGCGAAGCGCTCAAGTTCGACTGGACCGACACCGCCCACCCGCCCGCAAAAGCAAAGGACCGCTTCCCCGACAACGACGGCTGCATCGTCCTCATCCCGCACCAGGCGCTGAAGGCCGACACGATCTACGACGTGAAGATCTCGGCGACGGTCCACGGCAAGGACGAGACGTTCGCGTGGTCGTTCCGGACAAAGAGCGCCCGGTGAGGCACGAGTTTCGCGTGAGGAAGCGGCGGACGCGCTTCCGGACACGGTTGCCGCGGCGATCCTGCCCCGGGGCGCGGCAAACTCGCGGGAGGCACGCATGAGCGAACGCAAGCCGTTCCAACAGACCTGGAATTCCTGGATCGACGAGCAGGTCGCGAAGGCGCAGCGGGAAGGCGCGTTCGACAATTTGCCGGGGACGGGGAAGCCTCTGAAGAACCTCGACCGTCCGTACGAAGAGGACTGGTGGCTGCGCGAGTTCCTCGAGCGCGAGCAACTCTCCGTCACCCCCGAGCCGATCGACCTGCGCGCCCGCATCACCCAGCTGCGTGAAGAGGCCCTGAAAGTGACGGACGAACGCGAAGCCCGCCGGCGCTTCGTCGCCATGAACGCCCTCATCGCCCGCCTGAACGGGATCCCGCAGCCCGACGCAATGGCGCCCGTCGCGCCGGTGGACGTCGACGAAGAAATTCGCGCATGGCGGCGTCGGCGCGGAGCGCAGCGAAACGGCTGATCCGGCGGTCAGAACACGAGCGGCTTGCCCTGGCGAACCGACTCGACCAGCCTCCGGACTTCGCTTCCGCCCCCGGCATACACCAGCCCCGCGAGGCGCATGAGCCGTTCCACGCGCAGCCGCGGATGCGCCGCGACGATGCGCGCAAAGTCCGCCGCGTCCTGCATCTTGTCCGGCATCGCCCGGTACACCCCCACCATCGCCGCAAATTTCAGCGCCGCCGCCATCTCCAGGTCGGGGATCCGCGCCGACTGTCCTTCGATCTTCACCGGCAGGCTGTTCTCGAAAACGGTCTTCAACAGCCGGTCCTTCGGCTTCTTCAGGTCGATCACCACGGCGTCGCCGGCAGCCGGGTCGAGGAAGAGCGTCACCACTTCCAGGTCCTTCACCACAAGTTCCGGAAACGCCTGCCGGATCGCACGAACAGCCCGGCGGTGCGCCCGCGCGGCGATCCCGTGCGCCCCCGCCAGGAAGGATTCGCCGCGTTCCATTTGACGCCCATTCTCGCAGGCTCAACTGACGCCATAGCTTGGCCGGCTGAGGGAAGAGAGAAGAGAATACGGGAGTGGAGAGCACTGGCGGGCGCATGCGGGTGGGGATTGTGCACACGGCGGGGAGCGCGTGCCGATGCCATGTCGCGCTGCGGGGGGCGGCGACGGGACTCGGGCACGCTGCCGTGGTGGTGCCTTGCGAGAAGATTGACGCAGCGCGTCAACGGCTGGCGGCGTGCGACCTGGTCTTCGAGCACGCCGACACCTTTCGTGGATCTCACGAGGCCCGGCCCCGGCTCCGCTTCATGCTCGAGCGCTGGGGATGCCGGCTGGCGGGCGCGCCCGCCGCAGCGGCCGCGGTTGCGGACGACAAGGCCGCGGCGCATCGGGTGATGGAAGCGGCGGGGGTGCCGATGGCAAGGTGGCGGCTGTGGCGCGGCGGGGGGGCGGGGCTGGGGTTTCCGGTGGTGGTGAAGCGGCCGCTGGCGCACGGGAGCGCGGACCTCAGGCTGATTCAGGGCGCGGCGGAATGGGGAAAGGCGGCGATCAAGTTCCCGCGGCCCGCGCTGGTGGAGGAGTTCGTGGAAGGGCGGGAGCTGGCGGTGGCGGGATACGAAGTGCGCGGCAGGATCTCCTGGCTTCCGGTGGTGGAAATCTCAGTGTCGTCCCGCGGCGTCTATTCGCGCGGCCTGAAAGTGGGGGCGCGGAATCCGAAAAAAAAACAGGCGCGGCTGCCCGCGGCGAGGCTCCGCGAGCTGCGGCGCCTCGCCGCCCGCGCCTGGCGCGCGCTCGGCCTGCGCCACTACGCCCGCTTCGACGTCCGCCTTGGCGCCGAAGGACGGTTCCGCTTCCTCGAAGCCAACGTACGGCCGAGCCTGGAGCCGGGGTCGGAGCTGATGCTGGCCGCGAAGTGGGCCGGTCTGACGAGTGAGAAGCTCATCGGGCGATTCATCGCGGCGGCGTTATCGACGGCTGGGCGTAATTCCGGAAAGAGGTAAACAATCCGGCGCGCCGGACGTTGGCAGGGGCATGAAGCGAAAGCTCGTGGCGGGGGTTGTGGCCGTGATGCTCGGAGCGGCGGGGGCGGCGTTGCTGCGCCGCGGAGGGCCGTCGTGGTCGGGCCTGGGCGGACCGGCCGGAGAAGCTTCCGTGGCAGGTCCTGGCCAGCCGGGCGAAGGCGCGTCCGGGACGGAAGAAACGACTGAGGAGGAGCTTTCTTCCGGCGGGGGCTCGTCGCCCGAGCGTTACAAGGGCCGCCTCTCGACGCGGCGAAACCTTGTCGCGAGGTCGCCTGCGCGCGCGCCGGAGAAACCCGACTCGGTCTCAAGCGCGCTTCGATGGCTCGTGAAATCGCAAAACGCGTCGGGCAGCTGGGGCAACGCTTCGGAGGATCTGGACGGAACGCGCTGGAGCCCCGCTTCGGCGACTGCGCTGGCAGTGCTGGCGCTGCTGGGGGCGGGACACACTTCAAATTCGAAAGAGTTGTGGGATGCCGGCTCGCCGGGGGAGGCCGTGAAGCGGGCGGAGGGGTGGCTCGCTGGGGTGCGGCCGGCGGGGGACCGGGAAGCGGCGCTGGTGACGCTGTCGCTTTCGGAAAGTTTCGGCATGACGCGGAGGGAGGAGATGGGAGAGGTTGTCCGGCGCGCGGTGGCGGGGCTGGAAGCGCGGCAGCGGCCCGATGGGAGCTGGGGAGACAGCGTGGAGAGCGCGTGGGCGGTCATGGCGCTGAAATCCGCCGAACTGGCTGAGGTGGAGGTCGACGCGCGAGTGAAGGAGGCGGCGAGATCCTGGTGCTCGAATCGGCTGGAGACGGGCACGCCCGCCGACGTGATGGTCTGGATTTTTCTGACTCACGAGCGGAATCCGGCGCTGGCGAGGATCCTGAACGAATCCGCGCAGCGTCTTCCAACCGCGGAGGCGCCGGCCTTCGAGGCGAGCTACTTCGGGCGTCTGGCCGCGTTTCAGTACGACGGGCCCGGCGGCCAGTTGGACAAGTCCTGGAGGGAAGCTCTGAAGCGCAGCCATGTGGCTACGCAGGAGGAGGACGGCGGCTGGAACGGACACTCGGGGTGGACCTCGCGGGTTGTCGGCAATTCGCTCGCGGCGTTGTCGCTCGAGTTCTATTACGCCTATGCGAACGTCTGGTCTGGTGAGCCGAAGGACGAGGCAAAGGCCCCCGAGGCGGTCGCAGTCCCGATGCCGCTTCCAGACGAAGCGCTGCCGATGGGGGATCGCGCGCCCGAGGATCCGGTGCAGGACAGCGGGAGCGACCTGCCGATGGGGGACGCGGCGCCCGTAGAGCCGGAGTGACAACGAATCGATTGAACCGCGGCGGGCGGAATGCGTTGATGTGAGGCATGCGCCGCCTCTCCGCCCTCGCTCTGGCCGTGCTGATCGCCGGCCTGCTCGTGTGGCGCTGGCGCGGGCTTCCGCAGAGGGACGTCGATGCGCCTGAAGCTCGCGGATCGGCGGCGGCCTCGGAAGCGCAGCCGGGGCCGGCCGCGGTTGCGACGCCGAAGGTCGATCCGCCTGCTCCGCCGCCCTCCAGCGAGCCCGACGGCGATTCGGTGAAGAAGAAATCCGCCTTCCCGGCGGCGCTCGCGTGGCTCCTGCGCTCGCAGAACGCCGACGGCTCGTGGGGCGGCGAGCCGGAAATGTTCGAGGGCGTGATGTACACGAAACACGGGGCGACGTCGCTCGCGCTTCTCGCCCTCCTCGGCGCCGGATACACGCACCTGAGCCGGGAGGAATGCGACGGAAAGCCGGTCGGAGCGGCGATCAAAGAAGCGCTGAAGTGGATGATGGCGAACAAGCCCGAGGGGCCGCTCGACTCCGCGCTTGCGGCGCTCATGTGGGGCGAGCAGTACGGCATGACGGGGAGCGCGATCTTCAAGGACCATGTCGACGCCACGTTCAAGGGCCTGCTCGCGTTCCAAAGCGAAGACGGCTCCTGGGGCGGCGACGCGGGGACGAGCGCGTGGGCGGCGATGGCGCTGAAGTCGGGCGAAATTTCCGGCTTCGAGGTCCCGAAAGAGGCGTGGTCGAACGCGACGGCGTGGTTTGCCGGGCGGCTCGCGGCGGACGCCCAGGCGCAGGACGCGGTCGCGTGGGTGCTGCTCTCGAAGGACCGCGACAACGCGGACGTCGAGAAGGCGAAGGCCCTCATCGGCGCGCGCCCGCCGAACTGGTCGCAGCAGGATTTCGGGTACTGGTACCACGGCTCGATGGCCCTGTTCCAGCTCGACGGTCCCGAGGGCCCGCTGTTCAAGCAGTGGGGGGAAGGACTGAAGGCGACGCTCGGGGCATACCAGGAGGACGGCGGCGCGTGGTCGGGCGCCGGGCGGGGGACGGCCGACGTCGTGAAGAACTCGATGGGGCAGCTCACGATGGAAGTGTGGTATCGGTACCAGAGCGTGTTTGGAGCGGGGAAAAAGTAGGCGACGCTCCTCGGGCGAGTCCGGGGTTGGGAGTTCCGGATGTTGAGATCCGGGTTCGGCGTTCCGAGTTCGGCGTGGAGTTCGGTGTCGGGAGTCGGGAGTTTTGCCGGGCGGAGGCTTTCCTTGCTTGATGGTGGAAAAATCCTCCTGTCGGAGGTTCACTTCAGCCACAACCTCCTCTCAAGAATCGTGGGTCCACGCCGCCACCGTGACCGGCATCCAACGCAGACTGCTCGCCATTGCCCTCGGCGTCCGCCGGGGTTTCATGCCCCATGAACAGGCGTTGACCGCGCTGGAAATGCTCTCGTCGCGCTCCGCCGCCGCTTCCACCGTCTTCCGCGGGCCGCAAGGCGAACTGCTGAAGCCGCCGCCCGGCGACGCCCGCTCGCCCGGCGCCAGCGACCTCGTCGCGCCTTTGTCCGCGCTTCTCCCCACAATCTGGCAGCGACTCAGCGCTTCGGACCAGAATTCATTCGAGCGCGAGTTCGACGACCTGGAGCGCGATCCGCCGCGGGCGATTCTCCTGATGGAGAAATCGCGGCTGCCAGAATCGGCCTGGAAAACGCTCTGGGGGATTTCGACGCCGCCGGGGCCGAAGCCGGGGTCGACGGTGTCGATCATGGCGAGCGCGGCGGCCCCGGTCGGGCGAAAGAGCGAATTGCCGCCGCCGATCGTCCTCAAGGGGACGCTTCCGTCGGAAGGGGAGGGGGCGGGCGGGAAGGATTCACGGTACGAGCTGAAACGCGAGCTGGCCCGGGGCGGAATGGGGCGCGTTTTCATTGCGATCGACAAAACGATCGGCCGCGAAGTCGCGATCAAGGAAATGCTGACGCCGGTGACGCGCGCGGTGCGGTCGACGACCGGTCCCGGGACTTCCGTGCACGGCGAGCTGGAGCGCTTCCTGAGAGAAGCGCGCGTCACGGGGCAGCTCGAGCATCCGAACATCGTCCCGGTGTACGAGATTGCGGAGAAGGAGGACGGGTCGGTTTTCTACTCGATGAAGCTGGTGCGGGGGCAGTCGATGGCGGACCGGCTGCGGGACATCCACCGCCGGATCGAATTGTCCGCGGGGGAAAAACTCGCCGAGCGGCTGAAGATGCTCGACGCGTTCGTCGACTCGTGCAACGCGGTGGCGTACGCGCACAGCCGCGGCGTGATCAATCGCGACCTGAAGCCTTCGAACATCATGCTGGGCGACTTCGGCGAAACGCTGGTTCTCGACTGGGGGCTGGCGCGCGTGAAAGGGCAGGACGACAAGGCGCGCAAGGACCTGATCAATGCGACGGCGATGATGTCGAAAGCCGGCGGCTCTCCGTCGCGCCCCGATTCGACCAAGCTCACCATCGACGGGTCCGTCATCGGCACGCCGAGCTACATGCCCCCCGAGCAGGCGCGCGGCGAGCTCGACGACATCGACGAGCGAAGCGACGTCTATTCGCTCGGCGCGATTCTCTACGAGCTCGTCACGGGGATCGCGCCCTTCGAAGGGCCGTCCGCCGAAATGGTCCTCCGCTCCGTCATCCACCTCGAGCCCGTCTGGCCGACCTCGCTCGACAGGCACGCCCCGCGCGAGCTCGAAGCGGTGCTCCAGCACGCGATGGCCAAGAACAAATCCCAGCGGCTGGATTCGGCCAGGCGGCTCGCGGAGGAAGTGCAGGCGTTCCGCGACGGGCGGAGTGTCAGCCTCTACCAGTACACCCCATTCGAGCAGGTCGCGCGGTTCATAAAGCGGAACCGCGCGCTCACGGTCCTGTTCGTCGGACTGGTCGTTGCGATGGTCGCCGGCACGGTCGCGTCGTTGACGTATGCCCGCATCGCAAAGGAACAGAGCGCCGAGGCGCGCTCCGCCGAGTCCGACGCGCGCAGGGCGGAGTCGGCCGCGAAGATCGCGAGAGACGCGGCGGAAGCCGCTACGCTCCGCGCCGAAGCCGCGGCCCTTCGCGCCGAAGGACTCCGCCTCGCCGCCATCGCCAAGCCGCTCGCCAACGAAAACGCGGGCGCTTCGCTCCTCCTGGCCATCGAAGCCGCGCAACGCGCCCCGGGTCTTGACTCCAATAACGCGCTCTTCACCGCGCTGTTCCACCTCAACGAGCGCTCAAAGTTCATCGGCAACGAGCTCACACCCACCTGCGGCCGCTTCAGCCCCGACAGCCGCCTCGTCGCGACGGGGGGACAGGACTACACGGTTCGCGTGTGGGATCCGGACACGGGGAAGGAGGCCAGGCGATTCGTCGACGGTGGAGCGCCGATCCGGGAGGTCGAGTGGAGCCCGGACGGGAAGCGCCTGGTGGCGCTGAACGACGAAGGAGTCGCGCGCGTGTACGAATTTGAGCGCGGGCTGACGCTGGCGATTCTCTCCGGGCATACGGCTGAGGTTCTCGGCGTCGCCTGGCGGCCGGGCGGGGCTTCGCAGATTCTGACCTGGTCGGCGGACGGCACCGCGCGCGTCTGGACCGCGGCGACGGGGGAGTCGGTCGCGCTCAAACCGACGGAGAAGCCCGTCCGTTCGGCGTGTTTCGCCCCGGACGGCATGCTTCTCGCCACGGCGACCGACGACGGCGACGTGCGGATCTGGGACGTCGCTTTGGGGCGCGAAAAGGTCCGCTGCAGGATCACGGCGGGGCGCGCCGTTCACGTCGCGTGGAGCCCCGACGGAAAACTCCTCGCGGGAGCGGAAGCGGAGGCGGGCGCGGACGTCTGGGACGTCTCGACGGGCGATTCGCTTGCCCACGCGACCGGCGTCGCCGCGCGGCCGATTCACGAGGTCGCTTTCTCCCCCGACGGAACCCGCGTCGCCCTTCGCAACGACCAGGGACTCGTCGCCGTGATGGACGCGAAGTTCGAAAGGACGGAGCGGCAGCTCTCCGCGTCGTCCCTGAAGCGGGAGTGGATCACGCCCGACTGGAAACTCTCCCTTCGCCCGAACGGGTACGCCGCCGAGGTCTACGACACGGCGACCAACCTGGCGGTCTCGCGCCTCGGGGCGCACGAGTACACCCTCCGCACCTGGTTCTTCAGCCCGGACCACCGCCGGATCGTGACCCTGGCCGACGACCGCATGGGGTTCTCCTGGTTGACGCGCGCGGGCGACCACTTCCCGAAGATTCCCCAGGCGCCTCCCGGCTTCCGGTTCTGGACGCCCGATTTCAAGCGCGCCTTCACCTGGGGCGAGGATGGCGTGCCTCGCGTGGTTGATGCCGCCAACGGATCGACCCTCCTGACGCTGCCCTTCGACGCCCGGGAATACAGGCATCTCGCGCCGTCGCCGGACGGGCGAACGCTCCGCGCGCTACTCACGGGAAGCGACCGAGTCGTGTTCCTCGATGCGGAAACCGGGAAGACCGTCGGGGAGGTGCGCGCCGGCGAGATTGTCCACGACGCGAGCTGGAGTATCACGGGCGGCGCGGTTGTCGCCGCGCTCGCCAACCGCCGCTTCCGCGTCTGGAATTTCCCGGCGCTCGAGGAAGTCGGAACGGTGACGCTCGCCGATCCGGACGTGAACAGGACTCAGGTCAGCCCCGACGGGCGGTGGTTCGTGTCGTCGAACGCCGCCCAGCAGAACCTGACGCTCTACGACGTCGCGCAGGGAAAGGTCGCGCGCCGCTTCACTGGCCACACCGGGCATGTGCTCATGGCCGCCTTTCTGCCGGACGGCGAGCGCGTGATCTCGAGCGCTGCCGACGCCTCAGTTCGCCTCTGGTCGGTCAACAAGGACAGACCGATCGGCACGTACCGGGCCCCCGCGATCGAAGAGATCTACCCGAACCCGAGCGCCGATGGCCGGTTCTTCAGCATCATGACCGGCGGAGTGCCGCGCATCGTGCGCATCGAGCCGGGGACGATGACCGATTACGCCTCCTTCCCGCAGGACCTAGGGCTCCACTCGATCGGCTTTCTCCGGGACGGCAAGTCGTTCGTCATTCACGACGCGCTCGGCGCGCGAATCGTTCCACTCGATCCGCTCCCAGCCGCACTCGCGGTCGCGCCCCGCGAACTGCATCCTGCGGAACGAATGAGGTGGGAAATCGGAACCCAGGCGGAACGCGATGTCGAAAGAGCGAAATACAACAAGGAGCACCCGTCGATGTACTACTGGTGGGTGCAGGGAAGAGACGCCCTTCGCGACGGCAATCCGAAAAAAGCGATCGAACATTTCAAGGCCGCGATCGCCTGCCATCCCTGGTACCCGCTGGCGTGGGGGACTCTGGCGGTCGCATGCGGCGAAGCGGCGGCGGAGCTCGACGCGACGGACCCTTCGAGAGCGGCGCTTCTCGTGGAAGCGTTCCAGGCTCTGAAGAAGGCCGTCGAACTCGGCGAACCGCCGAATGACATCAGGCGGGACCCGCAGTTCCAGCGCCTGAAAGAGGATCCTCGATTTGAAGAGGCGCTGAAGCGACCGGGCCAGTGAAGATGGCTAGAATCTTCCCATGATCTGCACCTGCCCGCTCTGCAACCGGCGCATCGCCGCGTCGCTCCCTCTTTTCGGGACGGTGCAGAAATGTCTCGGGTGCGGCGCGAAGATCCGGATACCGGGGGAGGAGGGCGGGCCGGCGGAGCTGGTCGAGAAGTGGCTCGGGAATGAGGGAGGGGCGATTCCACGGCCGAAGGAGCCGGCGGCGGCCTGGTCGCCGATGGTCGACGCGACGGGCGCGGGCCCTGCGGTGGCGCTTCCAAACGTTCCGGCCTCAGCCATTCCCGTCGCCCCGCCTGCGCCGGAGTACCGGCGGCCATCCCCCGCCGACCCGCTGCCGCCCGCGCCGCTACCAGCGCCCACCAGCTCTTCGACCACGGCGGAACTCGCCACGCGCGGCGATACGGAGGCGATCACGCGTCCGGTCCCGACGCGAGGACGGACGTTCTTCCAGAACCGCGCGGCGGTGGCCGGCAGTCTTGTGGTCGCCGGAATTGTCACGGCGATCATCATCGTCCGCATCGTCGCCGCGAACCGGCCGAAGGCCGACCCGGTGCAGGGAGCCGCGCTGAAATTCAACGACGCGCTCGCCGAGGCCGACGCGGGCGTTCACGCCTCGTGCACCGGGTTCGTCCAGTCCGTGGAGCGCTGGCTCGACGGGCAGGCGCTGGAACCGGCGGCGATCCGCCGCTTCCACGACGCCGCGAAGCGGGACGCGGAGGCCTACGCTGCGAATGTCGGAACCATGGAGGTCCCGGACTCCGACGAAGCGCGCGTGTTTCATCGCAAAGCTCTCGATCTTGCGGAGGCCTACAAGGACCTCGCGAACGTCGTTTTCGCCGAGGTCGTCCGGCGCATCGGCGAAGGAGGAAGTCCCGGCCCGGCCGATTTCGACCGCGTCGAACTGCTCGTTGCGCACGGCGACGCGAAAATCCAGGCGGGGCAGAAGGCGCTCGTCGAAGCGCAGCAATCGTTCGCGAAAAAACACGTCATCCTGCTGGCGCCGAAAAACCAGGGGACTTCCCGTTGATCGCGACATGCCCGTTCTGTCAGCGAAAGCTGGCCGTTTCCGAGCGCCTCCTCGGGACCGTCAGCTCATGCAGGAATTGCGGCGGGAAAATCCTGCTGCCGGGGACCGAGGGCGGCGAAGCGAAGCCCGTGCAGGTGCCGCCGCTTCCGATGACGGCGCCGGTTCCGGCGGGTGAATTTCCGCGTCCGCCGTCTTCCACGGCCCTCGAACTTCCGGAGCCCGGGAGCCCGGAATCGGCCGAGCCGCTCGCAGGACGCGCGCCGCAATCCGAGCCCGACAACCTGGCTTCTCAGGCCCTCGCCGTTCCGCCGCCCCCTCCCGCGGCGCCCGATGAGGAGACTCCGCCACCCGCGAAGGATCTCGAGGTCGGCGCGGCGCCCCCGT
>WSZJ01000020.1:38923-53153 GCA_009773755.1 Planctomycetota bacterium
GCCCGCCCCGGAATTCGCCCCACTCCGTTCGCCCCCGCTGGTTCCCCCCTCCTCCCCGCCACCGCGCCCCCTTCCGTCGGCACTCCCTTCGTCGCCGGCATTCCCGCATCCGTCATCAAGGTCGGCGCTTTCGCCATCGTCTGCGTCATCGGTCTCCTCGTAGCCCGTCACTACATCTCGGCCGCCGCAACCGCCGCCCTCAAGAAGGAAGCGATCGTCTTCAACGACGCGGTCGTCCGAATCGATTCGGATCTGGTGCGGGAAGCGGCCTGGTTCGGGAAAGTGCTGAAGCTCTGCGTCGACGGAAACGCTTCACTCGACGACCTGGGGCCGCGGCTCGCCGCCGTTCAACGCGCCGTCGGGAAAGCCGAGGCCGACCACCGCCTGCTGAAGCCGCCGCCGGGCTCGCGCGCCCGTGATCTCATGGAGGCATCGCGCGCCCTCCTCGCGATCGAGCACCGCTTCTGGTTCGAAGAAGTCCCGAAGCTCGTCCTCGCATTGCAGATGGCCGATGCCGCAACGCGTCAGAAGCTGCTGGCGGACGCGGTGGAGAGCCTGTCGCGCGCAGAAGCGGAGTCGCTGCGGCTGCGGGAAGCGGTGAAGGCCGCGCAGAAGGCGTTCGCGGAGGAGTGCGGGTTTGCGCTGGTGGCCGAGACGACGCACTCTCTCACTTCACCGGCGGCCTCCCCTTGTACTTCTCGTAGAGCTTCGTGTGCCGGCTCTCGAGCGAACGCTCGACGCCGGCGATCCACATGCGTTTGACGTTGGAGCGGATGTCGAGGATGTCGCCGTCGACCGCGATCAGGCTCGCCTCCTTGCCCTTCTCGATTGAGCCGAGCCGGTCCGCGATGCCGAGGATGCGCGCCGGCGTCAGAGTGATCGCCTTCAGCGCTTCCTCGCGCGGCATTCCGAATGCCGCGGCCTGCGCGGCGTGGTAGGGGAGATTGCGCGCGCCCCAGGTTCCCCATGAGCCGGCGCCGACGGAAAAGGCGACGGGGACGCCGGCTTCGACAAGTCGTTTCGGCGCGGTGAAGTGGACGTCGTAGTTCTCGGTGTCGCGAGCGGGCTGGTCGAACACGTTTTCGAAGATCACGGGAATCTTCGCTTTCGCGAGCGCCTCTGCGCAGCGGTCGGCGTCGCGCGCGCCCACGAGGACGGCGTTTTTCAGACCCTGCTTCTCGACCCACGCGAGCGCGGCGAGGATCTGCCGCTCGTCGGAGGCGTTGATGAAGATTGCAATCTCGCCTTTGAGCGCCGGGCGCAGCGCTTCCCACGCGGGGACGATCCGCCCGTCGGGAATGCCGCCCGAAGCCCGTCCCTTGTCGTACGACTTCGCCTCTTCGAAGAAATCGTCGATCTCCTTGAGGCGCGCGCGGCGTTCCTCGGCCTGCTTTTCCGGCCCCATTTCTTCGTCCGGGTTGGCCGGAGCGCGGCGGCGCCTGCGGCGGCCGCCCGCATCCAGGTTGAGATCCATGCGGGGCCAGTTCAGGTGAATGGCCGCGGGTCCGCGGATCGTCATATCTTCCCAGGTCCAGCCGTCGAGGGCGATGACGCCGGAGCGCCCGGCGATGGTGCCGCCTGTCGGGAGCGTCAAGGCGTGCGTGATGCCGTTCGCCCGAGCCACGGGAATCAGTTCCGAATCCGGATTCACGGCGATCCACGCGTCGACGTCCGGCGTCCATCCGCCGACTTCCGAATCGTCATTCGTGGCGCGCACGGCGCCGATCTCCGTCAGCCCGAGCGAGGAAGTCGCGGCGATCAGCCCGGGATAGAGATGCATCCCTTTCAAATCGACAACGGAAGCGCCGCCCGCATCGAGCGAAGCGCCGACGGAGACGATCTTCCCGTTCTTCACAAGCACATCTCCGGTGGCCAGTGTCTCGCCTGACACCGTGTGCACCGTAGCGCCTTTGAGAAGCATGTCCTCCGCGAACGTAAACCCCGTCATCAGCGCAAGCGCAGCCGCGATCACCGTAGTTTTCATGTTCCCATCCTGTTCAGGTGCCGTTTCTACCCACTACCGACTACCCACTCCTCACTTGCGCTCAACCCCCTCGCAATGAACCTCATAACCGTAGTCGTACCGATGCTCCAGACTGCTCTCAAAGAACTTGTCGTCCTCGCCCTTCCCGCCGCGGCTTCCGCCGCCCGACGACGCGAGCTTCTTCGCCTTCTCGCGCAACTCTCCCCACTCCTTGCGCCGGGCCTCCGAGCGCCCCAGCGCCCTGGCTCGCTCGAAGTACCGCTTCCCCTCAATCCACGTCTGCAGGCAGACGGTGCGTGCGTCGAGCGGTGAGTGAGACCAGATCGCGAAATCGGCGTGCTTGCCGGCTTCGAGCGAGCCGACCCACTTGTCGACGCGCAACTGGATCGCCGGATTCAGCGTCACGAACTTCAGCGCTTCGACTTCATCCACGGCGCCGTACTTCGCCGCTTTTGCCGCTTCCAGGTACATCCTCCGCGCCAGCTCCGCGCTGTCCGAGTTGAACGATACGCACACCCCGCGCTGGTGCATCAGCGCTCCGGCGTACGGGATCGCGTCGTACACCTCGAACTTGTACGCCCACCAGTCCGAGAAACACGACCCGCCCGCGCCGTGCTTCGCAATCTCGTCGGCGACCTTGTACCCCTCGAGAACGTGCTGGAAGGTGCCGATCTTGATGCCGAAGCGGTCCATTTCGCGGACAAGCATGAGGATCTCGTCGCCGCGATAGGAGTGGCAGTGGATGATGCGGGTGCCGGTGAACAGCTCCCCGAGGGTCTGCAGTTCGAGGTCGCGCCGCACAGGAACGGGATCGCCGCCCGAGGATCGCGACTTGTCGAACGCCGCGAGCGCCTCGAGGTATTGCTTCGCCGCCGTGAAACGGTTTTCGTAGAAGGTTTTGACTCCCATGCGCGTCTGGGGGAAGCGCGTGACGAATTTCTCGCCCCAGTTGGACTGCTTCACGTTCTCGCCGAGGGCGAACTTGATGCCGGGGATCGCTTCCTTGAAGCGCAGCGCGTCCGGCGAAGCGCCGTCGCGGAGTTTGATGACGCAATTCTGGCCGCCGATCGGGTTCGCGGAACCGTGGAGGAGATTCGAGCACGTCAGGCCGCCCGCGAGTTCCTGCGCGAGGTTGTCGGTCTCGGAATTGACGACGTCCTGGATGCGGACCATCGCGGAGGACGGGATTGTTCCTTCGTTCACGTCGCCGACGATCGCGCAGTGAGAGTGGCAATCGATCAGCCCGGGAGTCACGTGGAGCCCTTTGCCGTCGATCACGGTCGCGCCAGCCGGCGGAACAATCTCCTTCGCGATCGCGACGATCTTTCCGTTCTCGACCTGCAGATCCGCGTTCTCCATCCGCCCGAGCGGCCCGCAGGTCCAGATCGTCGCTCCCTTGACGACGACCACGCCGGGCAGCTCCTCCGGCCCGCGCTCGTCGAGCGGCGCGCGCGCCACCCGCTTCGCCGCAAGCTCCCGCTGCTCCTGCTTTTTCTTCGCGGCTTCCGCTTCCTTCTTCTTCTCCTCCTCGGTCTTCTCCTTGCCTCCGGCCGGTTCCTCCTTAGGCTTTTCTCCCGGCTTGACGGGGTAGACGCGCCCGTCCACCCAGACGGAGACGATCTTCGCCTCAGGATCGAAATACGAACCCGCGACCACCGTCAGATTGGCGAGCTTCCCCTTCTCGATCGTCCCCGCGCGTTCCTCGATTCCGCACAGCTTCGACGGCGCGACCGTCAGGGCGTATAGGGCATCCTCCTCCGACAAGCCCCGGTCGATCGCGAGCCGGACGTTCTTCCGGAAGCTCCCCTTGTCGGGAAGCCCGTCGCTCGTCAGCGCGATCAGGATCTTCCGCTTCAGCAGCACCGCCGGATTCTCCGCCGCCCAGTCCCAGGCGCGAAGCTGGTCAAGCGAGACCTGGCCCCAGTCGGATTCCTCGGGGAGCGTCGGCGCTTCCGGGAAACTCACCGGAACGACCATCGGGCAGCCTGCTCCCTCGGCGAGATCGGGCCGGCGCCATTCCTGCCCGCTCGCGCGGATGAGGAACTTCAGCCCCAGCTCCTTTGCGAGACGCGCTTCGTAATCCGTCACGAGGGCAGAGTCGGACTCGAAGGCGACGAAGCGGTCGCTGACGAGGAAGGGGACGAGGGCGTCGAGGGCGGGGTTTTCGGCGGGGCGCTTGCGGTCGGCAGGGTGGCGAGTGAAATGCTCTTTGTCGCGAGCGTGCCAGTCGGCGTCAAGGAAGGCCTGTCGGATGGCGGCGATCGCGGCCATGTGGGACGACGGGTAGGCGTCCATTTCCTCGGGGACGCCCGTGATGGCGCTGACGAGCGCCGCAACGGGCCAGACTTCGGCGCGCAGAACCTGCGTGTTCGGATCGCCGTCGCCGAGGGCGAAGAGTGCGCTCGTTCCGCGGAGGATTCCCTTCGAGGGAACGATGTTCAGCACGGTGAACCCGATTTCGCGCCACCCCTCGACGGTTTTTGCGTCCGGCGAAAGTCCGTCCACGACCCGTTTCTCCGGCGTCATCTTCGCCAGCGCCGACGACGGCCCCGGCGTCCCCGGGTCGCGCTGCGTTCCCGGTGCGCCGAGAAAGCCGCTGTCGGCGGCCATCGGACCGCCCTGCGGGCGCTGCGGCGGGGGCCCGCTGTCTTCGAGCTTCGCCCACGCGTCGATCAGGCCGGCGTAAATCGTCCACCCCTTCGCGTCCCAGACGCGCGCGTCGGCCGGCGGCTTGACATCTGCGCCGACGGCTTCGATCCGCCCGTCGCGGATCACGACCACTCCCGGGTCGATCACCTTACCGGGCGCGACGACGACTTTGCCGCCGACCAGCGCGTGGCACCCCGGCGGGTCAGGCCGGTGACCGGGCGGACGGAGTTCCTGGGAGAAGACGGGAAGCGCGAGAACGAGGAAGAGGGAGGCGAAGCGAAGCATCGTGGCGGCTCCTGAAGGGACCGCGAAGGGTACGACTCCAACGGGGGCGCAGGTAGCGAAAACAGGAGTGTGACCAAAGCCCGGGAGCGCTCGCAGTCGCTGGCGCCTCGCTCATCTGGGATACGATGCCGGGATGCGCCTCCCCATCTACCAGGTCGACGCGTTCGCCTCACACGTGTTCTCCGGCAACCCCGCAGCCGTCGTCCCGATCGAACGCTCGCTCGACGACCCGACGATGCAGTCGATCGCCGCCGAGAATAATCTCTCCGAGACCGCGTTTATCCGCTGGACGAACGACGGCTGGGAGATCCGCTGGTTTACGCCGGCGTGCGAGGTCGATCTCTGCGGCCACGCGACCCTCGCGGCCGCCTGGGTCGTCTTCATTCACCTCGACACCGCGCTCAAGTCCGTGGAGTTCGGATCGAAGAGCGGCGCCCTTCGCGTCGCGAAACTCCCCGACGGCGCGCTCGAGCTCGATTTCCCGGCGCGACCTCCCGTCGCCAGCCCGGGGCACCCCGACCTCGCCGCCGGCCTCGGCGGAAACCCGCGCGAAATCCTCAAGGCCCGCGATTTCATGGTGGTCTACGCTTCGGAAACCGAGGTCCGCGCGCTTCGCCCCGACTTTCCGCGCCTCGCCCGCATCGACGTCACCGGCATGATCGCGACCGCTCCGGGCGACTCTTCCGATTTCGTCTCGCGCTTCTTCGCCCCCGCGTCCGGCATCGACGAGGATCCTGTGACCGGAAGCGCGCACTGCACGCTGATTCCGTACTGGGCCGCGCGGCTCGGGAAGAAGAAGCTTCGAGCGTTTCAGGTGTCGAAGCGCGGCGGCGAGCTCGCTTGCGAACTGCGCGGCGACCGTGTCGGGATCGCGGGGCGGTGCTCGCCGTACCTTGAAGGCACGATCACGCTGTAACCGCTTCGCGTCTGAACAGGGAAGCGGCCGCTTCGACTCCCGCGGCGAGCGCCGACCCTGCGAATGCGAGAGCCATGTCTTTCTGGGCGTCGAAGAAGTCGCCCTGCTGGCCGTTGTAGCGTTCGGCGCGTTCGGGGGCCATGGTGACGGCGACGAGCCACTCGAAAATCTCGTACGCGGCGGACCACGACAGCAGGAGCGCGACGGACCCGGCGCCGGCGCGCCAGCCGCTGAGACCGTGACGGCCGAGCCACTCGCGCGCCGGCAGGTAGAGGAGCAGGCCGAATCCCAGATGAACGAGGCGGTCGTAGTGATTTCGCGAGAAGCCGAAAGTCGCCGTGATGTCGTGGCCGAGGAGCGAGCGCGCCCAGTCGTCGTACGGGACGCACGCGTAGTAGTAATGCGCCCCGAGCAAGTGCAGCGCGTAGAACGCGAACAGCATGACGCACGCCGCGTCGGTGAGCCGTGCCCGCGCCGCGAACGCGATGCTGCCCACGAGCGCCAGCACCGTCGGAATATGCATCAGCATGATGTCCGCGCGGTCCCCGTCCATCCGGATGCACCCGAGCGGCAGGCCGACCACCGCGAGCGCGACCAGGCAGCGCCTGCACGTGAAGTGCTTCATCCCCGACGGCTAAGCAACCGTCGTGCCCGGCTCCATTTCTTCCGGGCTCGCCCTCCGTGCCGGCCTGAAAATTCGCGCCAGCAGAAAGTGCGCGGGGGCATACATGACCGCCACGGTCACCGCCCACGTCAGAAGCATGTGGACCGGAACGTTGACGACGGTGTGCTTGGTGATCGGATCCTTGAACGCGAAGTTGACGTTCTTCGTCGTGAAGTGCGGCGCGACAAGGATCGTCATCGTCATGACCGCGATCGCGATCGCCGCCTGAAACAACAGGGCGCGCGAGTCGTACCCGGTCTTTCGAAGCGACACGAGCAGGAGCGGAATCCAGAAGACGTGAAAGAGGGACAGCAGGCGGACGAACAGGGAGTAGTCGGACATCCACATGTACGACGTCAGCTCGCCGCCGCCCAGCAGGAAGTGTCCCGTCAGCACCCGGGTCCCCGCGTCGAGGACCCAGAGCAGGTGGATCACCAGGCACGCGAGCAACTGGCTCGACAACAGCAGCGAATTTCCCTTCCACCATCCCAGCACCGTCAAAAACAGCGCGATGTCGCAGAGCTGCATGAAGTTCGGCCCGCCCCACACCACCCAGTAGCAGGGAACGAGCACCGCGAGGAACGCGAGGCCGAACCACTTCAGAACCGGGAAGTCGACTCGCGGATCGGCGGGCATGGGGGAGATGATAACTTCCGACGAGAGCTACCTCTTCTCGACCGGGCTCTCCTCCGCCCCCGCCCCGCACTCTGCCGGCGCGACTTCTTCGTCCTTCTGCAGCCGGCCTTTCACGCGCTCGCGCAGCAGCTTCTGGTGCGCCTCGTCGAGTCCGAGCGTGCCGATCTCCTTTTCGAACAGCGACGCCTTTCCGTTCCCGGCGAGATACGCGTTCAGCCGGGCGGCCGCCGTGGAATTCTCGATGTCGCGCTCGTGCGCGTAGTGCCGCTTCAGCTCGTTCATGAAGGCTTTGTTGGCGCGAAGGGTGTACTTCTGGTGGTAGTCCTCGGCCCAGGTGAATCCGGTCAGGGGCTCGATGGCGGTCTTGACGGCGCGCTTGTTTTTCTCGAGGTTTTCCTTCGACGACTGCACGGCTTTCTTCTGGTCGTCGTTCATGGTGAAGACGGCATTCCGGTACTGGAGCGAGCCGGACCTCGACGACGGGTCGTGGGATTTCCAGAAGATGTCGAGAAGCGTTTCGAAAGTGATGACGGATGGGTCGAAGTCGACCTGGAACGACTCGGTATGGTCGCCCATGTCGCGGTAGGTCGGGTTTTTCGAAGTGCCGCCCGCGTAACCGACGCGGGTGCGGATGACTCCGGGAAGCGCGCCGAACTGCGCGTCGGGACCCCAGAATCAGCCGAGGGCGAAGGTGGCGGTCTCGAATTTCGCGGGGGCGGCGGCGTCGATCGGTGGGACGGCGGGCATCGGCTTGTCCTCCGGGGTGCGCGGCGCGGGTTCAGGCTCGGCCGCGGTGAGAACGGCGAGCGCGAGGAGCATCGGAATCGGCGCGAGGCGAAGCATGTTTCTCATCGGGTTTCCCTGCTTTGGGCGGCGCGGCAAGTCGCAAGTCTCTACCCATCCTACGATCTCGGACGCCGGGCGGATGCACAAGTTCGTGGAATTCCATGGCGCCTGTACGCAGGATTCACTTGAACCGCCGCGGTCTCTCCAGCGTCCATTACTACGGACCTTCATCCAGGGGAACTCATGAAACGCTTCTCGATTTCCTTCGTTTTGGCTCTGTGGTCTCTCACCGCGCCTGCCGGTCCGCCGTCAGAAGAAGATCTCGCTTCCGCCGTTGCGGACCTTGGACACGAAAACCCGGCGGTTCGGGCGGAAGCGAAGGCGACGATCCTGCGGTGGGCGGAGGCGGACCCCGAGGCGCTCGGAAAGGTGCTCCCTGCGACCGCCGAGGATCCCGAAGCGAGAGCGCTTCTGGCCGAGCTTCACGAGACCGTGCGCGAGCGCATCTCCATTCTCCGCCGCAAGGACCGCGTGATGGAGGCGGCGGGGAAAGATGAGGCGCTTCGCACCGCGACGGAACGGCTGCTGGCGAGCCTCGCGGACCCGGCGTTCCTCGCGCCGGCTGCCGAGAGCGCGGTCCGGTTGCCCGAGACCGACGATGTCCTGACGCCGTACGTGACCGGCACCTACGAGAGCGGGAAGCCCGGCGTGGCGCGCGTGATGGAAGCGCTTCTCGTCGACGGTTCGCTCGCGGTGCGCCGGATTGCGGCGCGGATCCTGTATTACCACGGGAGCGCGGCGAACGAGAAGGCGCTGGTGGCGGCGATGAAGGACAAGGACCCGTACATCCGGGGGTGCGGCGCGCTGACGCTTTCGCATTACGGCGTGAAATCGGCCGTGCCGGCGATCAAGGAGATGCTGAAGGACCCGGACCCGCAGGTGCAACTGCATGCGCAGATGGCGCTCGAGGAGCTCGGTTCAGCGATCGAGCCGGAAGAATTGCGCAGGATGCTGAAGTCACAGGACGCCGGCGTGCGGCGCCGGGCGGTGCAGATGTTCGTCTTGCAGGGTGATCCCGCCGCGCTCGAGCACCTGGCGCCACTGCTCGACGACCCTGACGGAGGAATCCGCACGATGGTCGCCGATGCTATGGCCGCCCTGGGCGGGTTTGCATTCGATCCGGAAGAGGCTCGGTTGAAGGCGGCGCGGGAGTGGTGGGAGAAGAAGCAGCGGGACGGAGCGGGGAAGAAGTGAAGGTGGCGGTCTTCCCGCCCGTTACTTCCTCTGCCGCACCTGCCGATACGGCTGCTCCAGCATCAGGATCGCCAGCGCCGTCGTGAAGACGCGCCCGCCCACGTCGATCTCGTAAGTCCCTTCGTTGTTCCAGGAGCCCTTCGCGCACCCGTCCTTGTCGCTCTTCCTCTGGTGCGCGAGCAGCTCCCGCTTCACCGCGCCGAAGTAGTTCGTCCAGTGCGACCCTCCCGCGTGAAAGGTCGCGATCGTTCCGTAGTACCAGCGGTACAGGTCGAGATTTCCGACCTGGAACTTCTCCTTGTAGCCGGGGACCGTCTGCCATTCGATCTTCCACGCCGGGATGTCGTTGCCGACGCACATGAGATGGAGTTTGTGGCGGTCGCCGCCGGTGCCGACGGCCAGGAGTTCGCGGATCGCCGCGCCGCTGTGCCCGTTGACCTTCGTCGGCGTGTAGCCGTACTGCCGGCCGTTCTTAAGGTACGCCAGCTTCCCGCCCTTCGCCTCTTCGAGCGAATTCAGGAAGTCGTCCGTCCGCTTCGCCAGGTCCGCAGGAAGCTCGAATCCCGCGTCGCGCGCCGCCACCAGCGCCTGCACGCAGAACGCCGTGTACGGCGTGTCCGAGCCGCCGCGGAAATCCCCCGCGTACGCCCAGCACCCGTCCTCCAGCCGCATGCCGATCAGCCGGTCCGCCAGCCGGTGCGCCGCAGCCTTCCACCGCCCCTTCCGCTCCAGCGCCTCGGCCGTTGACAGCGCTTCGCACGCCACTGCAATCCCCCACGCCGAATGCGGCGCCTCGAGCTTCTTCAGCGAATTGAAAACCAGCTTCTCCTGCTCCGTCCCCTCCTCGTTCGGGAGCACGCCGTGCCCGAGGAACGCCATCACGCAGAATCCCGTCTGCGCGTCGTTGTACGAATGCGGCACCTTCTCGCCGTGATGCCCGCCCCCGATCCCTTCGCACTTCTTCCCGCCCTCGGCGCAGTGCGTGTTGTACGTGTCCGCCTTCCAACCGCCCCCGGCCTCCGCATGCCGCGCCAGCCACCCCAGCCCCAGCTCCACCGCCGCCTCCGTTTCCTTCGTCCCCCCGTACTTCTTCAGCGCCGCTTCCTTCTCTTTGGCGTCCGTGATCGGGCCGGTGAGCTTCGGTTTGGGAAGCGTCTCGGTCGCATCTTCCGCTCGGAGGAGTGAAGCGGCGGATAGCAGCGCGGCGGCAAATGGAATTGCGTGGCGTCGGGACAGGACCATCGACCGTGCTCCGGAAAGGGAAGCGTCCCCCGGACGCTGCCTGCACAAGCGTAGCACCGCGCGTGGCGGCGGATCAAGGCGGGACAGAGAACCTACGTGGCGCCGCTGGTGGATCTTCCCGCTGAGGAGTCCTTGCGCAATTCCTCAAGCAGCGTCGCATCTACCTTCGCTTTCACCGTCCGGCGATCCATCCCCAGCCGCCGCGCGGCTTCTTCGTAGCTCCCGCTCCGCCAGTAGGTGAGCGTGCAGTAATGCCGGAGCAAGTCGTCCGCCGTCAGCCGGCCCTCGTCGATCCGCCGAGCGAGGCCGGCGCCGCTCCCCGCCGACGGCGCTTCGACCGGCTGGTACTCGCGCCGGATCATCAGATTCGCCACGCACTGCTCGAGCTCGCGCACGTTTCCCGGCCACGCATAGGCCTTCCCGAGGATTTTCCGGATCCACTCCTCCGCCTCGGAAGCGATCGCTTCCGCATCCGCCCCGCCGATGCGGCGCGCGATGAGCCGGATGAACGTGCCGAGTTCCGACGGGTCGTCGGCGAGGATGTCGCGGAGCGTCGGCGTGCGGATGACGTCCGAGCAGAGGCGGTAATAGAGATCGGGGCGGAAGCGGCCGGTGCGCATTTCGCGTTCGAGGTCGCGGTTGGTGGCGGCGACGACTTTTCCCTGGAAGCGGCGCGGCTCGGTGTCGCCGATGCGATGGAAGACGCGGTCCTGGAGGACGCGGAGGAGCTTGACCTGCAGGGCGGCGTCGAGTTCGCCGATTTCATCGAGAAAGACGGTGCCGGTTTCGGAGCAGGTTTCGAGCCAGCCCGTTCGGTCGGTGACCGCTCCCGTGAAGGAGCCGCGGCGGTGGCCGAACAGTTCGGACTCGATCAAAGTGGGGGAGAGGGCGGAGAGGTTTAGCGGGTGGAACGATTCGGTGTGCCCTTCCTGGAACGCGGCGGAACGCGGGTCGAAGGGGATGTAGCGCGACCACGCGATGGCCCGCGCGACCAGCTCTTTCCCCGTACCGGAGGCGCCCGTCACGAGCGTCGAGAACTCGCCCATGGTGGCGAACAGCGCGCGCCGGTAGCGCAGCATGTCGTGGCTGAACACGGACTGCCAGACGGCGGCGCGAAGCCGGGCCGCGGGCATCGAACCGCCGACGATCAGGGTGAAGACGAAGTGAAATGCGCGGCGGATCTGCCACGAGAGGGCGAACAGGTGCGGGACGTCGGGTCGCTTCAGCCCGCGCACTCCCTCGATGGCAAGGAACCGATTCGCGTCCGAAGCGAAGGCTTCGTAAAACGCGACGCGGCCGCGTCCGGGACGGGGAGACGGCGAGACGATCATGTCGAAAAAGTGCCCGCGATTCCGGTGATAAATCATGTAGAGGACGACTTCCTCGTACAGTTCGAGGTCGTGGCGGTCCGCCCCTTCCGGGTCCTTCAGGATCCTCTCCCGCGCCCGCGCTGCCGTCTCTTCGGCACGCCGTCCCAGCTTCCCGACGTTCGGGGGTTCGCTCCAGAGTTCGGGATGGAAACTCCACACCGGGTCGCCTTTCACGAATTCGCGATTGAGCGCGATCCGTTCATAGGAGATGCGCTCCGGGAGGAAAGGGTTAGTGGCGGCGATGTGGGCGAGGGCCTGGGCGAAGACGAGGTCTTCGTGTGAGAAGAGGCGCATGACATAAAATGTACATATTAGTACATAAAATGTACATGGCTTTCACTCGCTGGACTTCATCTGCCTCCAGCGACGCAGGGCACGCGATTCGCCATGCAGGGATCCCGTCGATTCCGGGGCCCGGCCGCCTCAGGGCGCGCCGGGCCCCGCCCCCAGGGCTCCTTCAGGAGGTCGCGCCATGACCACTCCGCTTTCGTTTCGACCCCGATGGATTCTCGCCGCCGCAGCCGCGCTCGCCCTGCTCCTCTTCCCCGCCCCCGCCCGAGCCGCGGGCCTCCTCATCGCCGACGGCGGGCTGGGAGGCGTCCTCGAAATCGAGGAACACGAAGTGAAGGTCACCGTCAATAACGGCGTTGTCGTCACGACCGTCACGCAGATCTTCCGGAACACCGAGAACCGCCAGGTCGAGGCCCTCTACGTGTTTCCCGTTCCGAAGGGCGCCTCGGTTTCGAACTTCTCAATGTGGATCAACGGAAAGGAAATGGTCGGAGAGGTCGTCGAGAAGGAACGCGCCCGGCAGATCTACAACTCGTACAAGGAAGTCCGGCGCGATCCGGGCCTTCTCGAGCAGAACGATTTCCGCTCCTTCGAGATGCGCATCTTCCCGATCGGGCCGCGCGCGGCCCAGCGCGTCCAGGTGACGTACTGCCAGGAACTGGAGTTCGACCACGACCGGGCCACCTACGTCTACCCGCTCGCGACTTCCACCCGCCCCGGCGTCCAGGCGCAGGTCAAGGGCCGCTTCGCCCTCAACCTCGACGCGAAATCCGAAATCCCGATCGTCTCCGTCGAGAGCCCGAGCCACCCGAAGCAGTTCGTCATTGCGAAGCACGACGACCGGTACGCGCAGGCGAGCATGGAAGCGACCGGTGGAGATCTTTCCCGCGACGTCGTCCTTTCTTTCCACGTCGCGCGCCCTCACACCGGCCTCGACCTCGTCGCTTCTCGCGACGGCGGCGAAGACGGGTTCTTCTGCCTGACCTTCACGGCCGGCGAAGAACTGGCTGCGAAGGACGTCGGCATGGATTACGTCTTCGTCCTCGACATCTCGGGGAGCATGGGGGACGAAGGGAAGCTCCGCATTTCGCGCGAGTCGCTGGGCGCGTTCATTCAGTCGCTCGGCGCCGAAGATCGCTTCGAGGTTCTCGCGTTCAACATCAAGACGAGCGAACTCTTCGGCAAGGTGCGGGTCGCCGACGATGCCACGAAAAAGGAGGGGACGGCCTTCCTCGCTTCGCAGAACGCCGCCGGCGGCACCGTGCTCGCCCCGGCGATCACGCGCGCCTACAAGCACAAGGACGCCGACCGGCCGCTCAACGTCGTCGTGATGAGCGACGGGCTCACAGAACAGAACGAACGCGCCGAGCTTCTTCGCCTCATCGGCGTCCGCCCCTCCGGCGCCCGCGTCTTCTGCATCGGCGTCGGCAACGATGTGAACAAGCCGCTCCTCTCGCAGCTCGCCGAGGACGCGGGCGGCCTCGCCGCTTTCGTCTCGCGCGACGACGACTTCAGCAGGCAGGCGCAGTCGTTCCGCAGGAAACTCCTCCGGCCGGTTGCCGAGAACGTCCGCATTTCGGTCGAGGGCGTCGAAACCTACGACATCGAGCCCCGGATCCTGCCGAATCTCTTCCATGGCTCCCCGGTCCGGCTCTACGGACGCTATCGCGGCTCCGGAAATGCCCGCGTGACGGTGAAAGCGGACGTCGGAAGCTGTGAGATCGTGCAGACCGTGGAAGTCAAGATGCCGGCGAACGACAAGGCCAACCCGGAGATCGAGCGGATGTGGGCCTGGAAGCGGATTGACGGGCTGTTGCGGGAAGCGGACCGCGCGGGAAACCGGGCGCAGGCGGCGCCGGAGGTGATCCGGCTCGGCGAGGGATTCTCCATCGTCACCGAATACACGTCCTTCCTCGTCCTCGAGAACGACGGCGAGTACCAGCGGTGGAAGATCGATCGGCGCAACGCGGCGCGCGTCGCCCGCGACCGTCGGAGCCAGGACCAGGTCGCTTCCGAGCTGGAGAAGATCCGTCGCAAGTCGGCCGACGGCCTCGGCCCGCAGGAAGTCGCGCGTCCGGCGGCAGCGCCGGCGCCGAACGTCGCCACGCCCCAGGGTGGAAATGCCCCGGCCGGTCCGCGCGACGTGAACTTCG
>WSZJ01000286.1 GCA_009773755.1 Planctomycetota bacterium
GGCGCGTGTCCAGTGGGTCGGGGATGCCTCGGCCCGCGGATTCCTCGGCGAGAAGGTGGATGCCCTATGGGCGAAGGCCGGTCAGTCATAGAAGAGGTAGGCCCGGGGCATGCCCCGGGCCCTCATCGATGAAGCAATCAGAGGTCTGCTGGGCCGTTCGGCTCGACGCCTCGCGCGCCGGTGGTGCGGCTGCGTTGCGGTTGAGAAGCGGAATCGAAGCCTGCGAAACCGGAGCCGATGTCTGGCTGCGCGGGCCGGAGGGGGGTGAAGAGCTCGCGCTGGAATTGCGAAGGCTGCCCGGGGCCGACCGGTACGACGTGCTTTCAGGAGGTGTGCTGCGGGCGCCGGGGAAGCGTGTGCCGGCGGGGAAGCTGCCGGAGGGGCCCTGGGTCGCGGCGGCGGCGTGGGCGCGCGTCGAGCCGCAGGAGGGGTCGCTTCCGGCGGAATTGACGCAATGCGTCAAACCGCGGCTCGAACGGTCCGGCGCGGAGCGCCCCGCCAATCTGCTGCGCGCTCCGCTCGCCGCGTTCGCCGGCTGGACACAGGCCGCTTCCAATTCCAGGCTGCGGCCGCTCGCGTTCGCGGCCCCCGCCCGCGAAGTGCTGGTACGCGGCGAGCCGCTTCCTCCCCTCGCCGGCACGGCTTACTCCGAGAACGGAGGACTTGCGGTACCCTGCGGCTGGGCCCTGCTCCCCGCGGCCGGCGCCGCGGCCTGGCGCGAGCGACTCGCGCTCGCCGACGGCGACCTCGCCCTGTTCTGCACCGACGGTTCTTTCGAGCGCGTCCCGGCGGCCGCCTTCGTGCGCGCCAGCCGCTCGGCCGCGCGGGCAACGGCCGGCCATGCGTGACCCTCATTCGCTGGCACGCGCGTACCTGACGCCGCCGGCGCTGGCGTTCTGGAAGTGGACGGACAACGGGCGCGTGGCGGTCTGGACGGACGGCTCGACGATTGCGTTCCGCGAAGAAGTGGCCTATGCGCTCGGAAAACTGGCGCCCGGCGGGCTTCCGCCGTTCGGCGCGCTGGTGCTGCTGATTTCGGCCTGCCGGCCGCTCTGGAAAGAGGCGGGTCGGCCGGCAATCGAGGCGCACGTCGCGGCGCTCGAAAAGGTCGGCTCGCTCGACGGGCGGTTCCCGCCCGCCTGGCTCAAGGACGTTCTCGATGCGCTGGACCGCGTCAACTCGCTCCGCATCGAACTGCGCACCGGCGCGGACGCCAAGGCACTCATCGCGGCGGTTGTTTTCGACGGCGCTGAGGGGCGCGGGTCGGCGGAGGAAGGTGAAGCGATCGTGCGGGCTGTTTCGGACGGCGCGTTTGCGGACACGCGCGAGTCGGAGACGATCTCGAAGTGGCTGGTGTTCCGCTTCCTGCAGGACCTCGCGGTTCTGCGGCAGGGGCTTGCGCGGGTCACGAACGAGGCCCTGGAATTGAGGATGCGCACGGGGCTGGACCGGCTCCCGTCCGCGGCGCCGGTGCCGGACGAAGTTGCGGCGCAGGAGGTGCGGAGGCTTATCGCCGACTTGCGGGAAGATCGGGAGTTGTCGGGACTCGCGCGTCTCGCCGCGGACCTGATGGCCGCGGTGCACGTCCCGCGGCGCGTCTCGGACCCCGAGGAGCTTCCGCTGGGCGGCGTCTCGGACATCGCCAATCGCGGGCCGCTCGACCGGCTGCTCGTGAGCGAACTCGCGCACGACGAGCTGACGCTCGCGACGCGCGTCGCGCTCAACGAGGCGCTCTACCTGCGGCGCGAGCAGCCGCCGCGCAATCTCCCCGGCCGCCGCGCGATCCTCGTCGACGCCGGCATCCGCCTGTGGGGCGTTCCCCGCGTCTTCGGCGCCGCCGTTTCTCTCGCCCTGGCCGCAACCGCCGATCGATTCACGACCGTCTCCGCCTTCCGCGCCGCCGACGGCGGGATCGAAGCGGTCGACCTGACTTCGCGCGACGGGCTCGTCGCGCTTCTCGAATCGATACAACCGGATTCGGTCCCGGTCGAGGCGCTGTCCAGGTTTCTCGAGCGCACGGCGGCCTTCGACGGCCCGCTCGACGCGATCCTCGTGACGCATGAAGATGTCCTTCACGATCCCGATTTCCCGGCGGCGCTGGCGAAACTCGACGACCGCTCCCTCGACGTCGCGACGGTCGGCGCCGACGGAAAATACCGGATGTGGTCCGTCACGCGCCGCGGGCGGCGGCTGCTCAAGGAAGCGGCGCTTTCGCTCGACGCGATCCTCGCGCCGCCGCGTCCGGAGCTGCGAGGCGTGCCGCTCGTCGGGCCTGAGCTCGACGCGTCGCAGCCGGTCCTCCTTGCCGTCGAGCCGTTTCCGTTTCTGCTGCCGCACGAAGTCGAGCCGCGGCGGGCGGCGC
The DNA here is from genome assembly GCA_009773755.1 of Planctomycetota bacterium. Taxonomy (GTDB): domain Bacteria; phylum Planctomycetota; class MHYJ01; order WSZJ01; family WSZJ01; genus WSZJ01. The sequence continues at coordinate 2,363 of WSZJ01000286.1, forward strand.
CCAACCCGGCGCACGGCGTCGTCTCCGCAACGCGCGACGGGCGGCTCATGCACTGGGCCCACAAGGACGCCGCGGCGCGCCAGCTCACGGCGGCGCTCCCGCGCGGCGTGCTCCACTGGATCGCCGTCGAGGATGAAGGCCTCGCCTTCGCGCTCGTCGGGTCGAGCCGATCGGCGCTCCACCTCGTCACCGCCGAGCTCGCGACAGGCCGCTGCACCGTCGCCCGGCTCGCGGCAACCGGCTATCCGCCCGCCGCGGTCTTCCGGCACCAGGAAGCGCTGGTGCTGGCGTACTCGCGCAAGCTCGACGTCTTCGACCTCCACTCGGGCGAACTCCGCGAGGTGTTCCCGATCGAGCACGGCGCTTCGTGGGGCCACGGCCGTTACTTCTTCGACAACGGCGGCTGGGCGTGCGTCGCGTTCGACGGGCGATCGGCGGCGATCACGCGTGTCCCTAAGGCGCCGCTCAACGCGGGATTCCTGGAGGTCTTCGACCGGCGCGGGCTCGACGGACCCTGGGGCGTCACGACCAGGTCCGGCATCGTGAACCTGGCCAGCGGCGAAGACGTGGCGCTCAAGGTCCCGCCCGCGGCGGCCGGCGCGATCGCGGGGATCT
>WSZJ01000021.1:0-4371 GCA_009773755.1 Planctomycetota bacterium
GCCCTCTCGATCGACCCCGAAAACCCCGACGCCCTCGCCGTCCGCATCCGCCTCGCGCCGCCCCCCGACAAGATCGATCCCGCCCTCGCCAACGCCGTCCGCGCCGACGCCTGGCGCGCTCTCGACGCCTTCCCGCCCCTCGATCCGCGACGCGCGGAAGCTGTCAAGGCCGTCGAGACCGCCCTGAGTTTCAAGCTCCCCCTCCTGGTCCGCTTCGACTCCGGCGCAGGACCCTGGGTCGACGAAATGCGCCTCTTTAACGCCCTCGCCCGCCTCTCGAAAGCCCAGGGGGACCGCGAAGCCATCGTCGCGGTCGGCGACTCGGGAATTCGCGGCGCCGCCGACTTCCTCCCTCCCGCGGGCTTCGACCCGGCAGCCGCCGTCGCGCGACTGCGTTGCGGCGACCTGTCGGTCCTCCAGAACGTGATCGACGAGCTCCACAGGCCCGCAGGGACGGCGCGCATGGAAGCGGCCGAAGCGCTGGCGTGGCGGAGCGAGACGGAGGCGATTGACGCACTGCGTCAACACCTCGGCGAAGGCGAACCCGTCCGCGTCCGCCTCTCCGCAGCCCTCGCCGCCGGAGCGTCCGACGCCGCCGCTCTAGACGTCCTCGAAAAATACGGCCTCCCTTCCGACGAGGACGCTGTCTTTCTCCGAAGCGCTTCCATTCTCCTCGCTGCGGGAAGGCCAAAAGCGCTTGACGCTCTTTCGATTCCTCAAAACGCGACACGTGCGACCGTGAGTAATGACTTCGCTCTCAACATGCTTGGAAACGTAAACGATCCTGATTCATTGAAACGACTTGAGGATCTCGTCAAGTCGAACGGCAGATTGACCATCGCGGCCGCAAGAATCCTGGTCAACCGGGAAGGACCTGCGGCGATGGAAGCGATTGGGGCGGCGATCGAGAAGTGCGAGCGTGGTGGAGAGAATGAAATCGCACTCCTACAGTTGATCTCGCCGAGGGATGTGCCGAACCGTCTCTCAAAGCTTGCCGAACGAATCCAAGCTCGCATCGACGACCATTTCTATTTCAGTTGGCCGGAAATCTACTGTTTGCAGGCCGAAACCTTCTCTGCAAGTGGCGAGCACGGCAGGGCTAGGTCAGCGCTCTCGGACTACGCGAATGTGTTCGAGGGATCGGCGAGAACCCAAAACAATTTCGCATGGCTCTTGATTACTCTTCCGGAGAGCAGAGAACCGGAGCTTTCGAATGCGCTCTCAGCTGTGATCCGTGCGATTCAAGCGGAGCCGACATCGCCGGAGTTCTGGGACACGTTTGGCCACTGCCTTCGAAAGTTGGAGATGCTTGATTTCGCAGCCATCGCACAAGCAAGGGCGATGCACCTCGCTCCTCTTGAAGAGCGCAAGAACAAGTCGGACTACTACGAAGAGGAATTCACCAAAGTCATTCGCGAACAGGCGAGAAAGTGAATTCGACGATTAATCAGCGCCGAAAACCTGGAGCCAAAGTCCTTTCGAAGCGGACAGAGACCCGCCAATCGCCTCTCCGATCCCCCTGGGTATCAAGTAGTCTGAGGGCAGGCATGAAGGCGCTTCGACAACTGGACTTCACCTCAGCACTATCTGTCTCTTCCCTTCTGCTGGTCCTTCTCGATTTCATCGAGCAGTGTCTTCAACTTTTTCACCGTGTCCTTCTTCCGATCATCGCCGTCGTTCATCGTCGGATCGGGTCCAGGCTTCAAGTCCGCCAGCGCGCCAGCCAGGTCCGAGGAAACGCAGCGGGCGAGGTCGAGCAGGTCCATCGCCTCGCTAACTCGCTGCCAATTCACCACGGCTCTGGGGTGGTCAATGACACCGGAAATCTGAAGACTGCGAAGAACTTCAGCCGCGAAGGCCAGTCGCGCTTTGCAATCCCAGTCCGACATGACCTCTGATCTTCCGGCACCCATGTCGGCAGTACCTTCAGTCAACGAGATGAGCTTTCGTGGACAGCGCTTTACGAATTTTTCGAACAACTCGCGGGCCTCGGTCTCCTTACCCTGCCCCATGAGTTCGATGATGGCATCTTTAACCGTGTTGCAATCGACACTGTGCTTCGGCTGGAAGAAAACAAGGCCGGGCCCAATCTCCGGCATCCCGGTGCTTGGATTGATGCCCGGGAGGGCCTCGATGGTCTCTCCCAGCACAACCAACGGAAAGGAATGTCGATGAGTCGGACCGGACACGACCGCGTGCATTCCGATCGGCGGAATGACACCCGGTAGCACAGTTGTGTTTTCTCCGAGGATGACCAGCGGAAAGTGCTGTGGATGGGAAGGCTGAAATCCAAATGAACGAGGAGTCGAGAATCCCGGCTGCGCGAACACTTGGTCGGCGATCCGAGGAATCATGGAATTTAGCTGATCCGAAATTGCTGCCTGAGCGGCCGGCCTCGCGCGAACAGCCAACGATGCTGGCACGCCCATTGGTCGAACCTCCGCGGGGAAGGAGTCGAAGTTGTCCTGGGCGCTCATCTTATTTCCTCCTGTGTGTTCAAAGTCAATCTCTGGGAATCCGCTTGGAATGACCAACCCCTGCAGCTGAAGAGTTTGCGAGAACTTCAACGACGCCAACTCTCAAGCTTCGAACGTTCAAACACGGCTGTAAGGCACGAAATGCGGGGATTCCCATCCGATGGCGGCGAGTGCTCACAGTCGCAACCGAGAGTCCAAGTCGTCGGCCGAGCTCCATGTCCGACGTCCTTCCGAGCAGTGCATCCGCTTCCGCTGTCCACACGTAGGATCGAGGCGAGGACCTTCCAAGCGCGTCGATGCCAGGCGCGCGGTGCCTCTCCACAATCGGTGCCTTCTTTGCCCCGACTTCGTTTCCGCCCGGATTCTCCGAAGCGTTTCCGACTTGGGCGATCAAAGCCTTGAGTTTGGAGACGTCCTCGAGGCTCACCCTTCGGTGCGTACCAACTTTGTGAAAGGGTAGCCGGCCGGTTTCGAGTTGTTCGACGAAGAACGGACGCGAAACGCCGAGCAGTTTCGCGGCCTGCTGGGTCGTCAGTTCGGAGCGGAGCGGTACCAAGGTGACGGCCTTACCCTCTGCCATGTGCACGAGCAGGTCCAGGAGAAGCCGAACTGCGAGTACTGGCAACGGGATGGACTCCGTTGAGCCCTGGACTCGAATCCCGACGTTTTTCCCGTTTGCGACGTGCGGAGCGATTCGATGCATCGCGACCCTCGCGCTGGTGGACTCGTCAGCCGTGGGAGAAACAGGATCTTGGAAGTCGGAAGCGCTCTGCACTAAATACAGTCTAGCACCTATTCGAATCAAACGCAATATAAAAAATAATAAAAATTGATCACCCTGACTCAAGACTGGCCGTGGAGGCGTCTACTTCCGGCGGAATCCTCTTCCTCCGGCCTATGGACCGCAGGACGGGGGAACGACGACGCAGGAGCACCTCAATATCTGCGGGGCGATCCGCCCGACAAGGCGGAGTCGAATGACAACCCGACTTCGTTCCGCACGATCGCAAAGTCGCCGGGAATGCTCGACGGCAAGGCCGCGATCCCGCTGGCGACTCGCGCCGTAGCCGCCGAGCCCTGGAACGCCAGTAACCTGGACACGCTGGCCGAGGCGTACCGCGCGGACGGGAACTGGAAGGAAGCGGCGGCAACCGCCGGGCGAGCGTTGGATCTGGCGCCGCTGGACCGTGACCCGATGGGGGCGCCGTACTACGAGAGGCAGGCCGCGCGGATGGAAGGCGTTGCGCGACTCGAACGGCGCGAGCGAGAAGCCGTAGCGGAGCGACGGGGTTCGTTCTGCGACACCGAGATCACGGAGGTCCCGGAGAAAAAAAGACGACTGTTCTGCGTGACGTCGGTGAAGTCGTTTTACGTGAGCGCGAGAAGGTCGTCGTGGGTCGGGCGGAGTCGGCCCGCATCACCAACGCCCTCCTTCTACCTTCACGGGGCCGACGCAGCCTGACCCACGACGACCTTCTCGCGCTCATAGCGGCGTCCGGATTTGAACCGGAGACCGAGGGCTTATGAGTCCCTTGCTCTACCAGCTGAGCTACGCCGCTGGACCGCGCGGAGGCTTGGCGCTTAAGGAGTGCCTTGAGTCGGGAGGTTGCAACCCGTCGCCGGTACGGCACGGCGCCGGGGCGCAACCTCCCGACTCAAGGCACTCCTTAAGCGCCAAGCCTCCGCGCGCTCCCGGGGCGATACCTTAGAGACCGGACATGGCGCGGTCAAGAACGCCGAACAGCCGAGCTCATTTTTCCTTTTTTGTTTTTCGTTTTTCGTTTTTCGTTTCGTTGTCGTCTTTTTCCTCCACCCCAGCTCCGGTAATCCCATGAAGGTGAATTACCTCATCATCTGCGACGGCGCCCTCCGCACCGCCGGCAAGCTCAACATC
>WSZJ01000021.1:4398-66794 GCA_009773755.1 Planctomycetota bacterium
CATCGTCAACGTCCGCAAACTCCCCGCACAGCACCCCTTCCTCGCCCTCGTCGCCGAGCTCAACGCCGAGCCCGGGGAGCACGAGTTCTGGTTTCAGTTCAAGGGGACGAGCGAGGAGGATCTCGCGCCGCCGACGCCGAAGGGAAAGTTCAAGGTGGGGGACGTCGGGCTGGGCGAAGTGGTCGCGGAACTCCGGAATTTTCCGCTCACCAAGGCGGGGTTCCTGTCGGTCCAGATCGTGATCGACGGCAAGGTGGCTGGCCAGCGCGACCTGCTCATCCGTAAGGACGGGGAATAGCGGGAGGTCTCCCGGTAGAGACAGGATGTCCTCAATGGGAGACTCCTTTTCCCGCCATTCTGCGTCCACGGGCCTCCGCACGGCTGGCACCCCTTTTGCGACTCATCTGTTAGACTTCTTTACTCAGCGCCGACATCGGAGAACCTCAATGAAAACGATCCCTCTCGCCGCCCTCGCTTCCCTGCTCGCCCTCCCCTCCCTCGCGGCCGAACCCAGCCCCAAGCAGGTCTACGCCGAGGCGGTCCGCGAAGCGGCCATCGAGTACCAGCAGGAAGTCCGCGATGCGAAAATCGACTACTCGCGCGGGGTGGACGCCGTCAAGGAATCGTGGACCGTCGGCGCCACAGAAATGCGGAAGAACTACGACGAGTCGGTCATCGCGGCGAAGGCCGTGTGGGTGGAAGTCGCGAAGCGCGCCGAGCAGGAATATGAAGCCACGGTCAAGGAGATGAAGGCCCGCGGCGCCGCCAGGAAGGAATACGACGAGGTCGTCGTCCGCTACAAGCAACTGCTGGTCGAAGCGAAGAAGCAGTACGGCGACGCTTGCCGCCGCGCGAAGTCGGCGCACGACGAGGGCGTCGCGGTGCTGACGGCCCAGTACGAGAGCACCGTCGAAATGGGCGGCGCGTCTTACCGCGAGAAAATCCAGCGGGCGAGCGTGAAGTACAAGGCCCGCCTGAAGAGGGCCTACGATGAGCTGGTCGGGAACGGGGAAAACAGCTAGGTATTGGCGAGGTGATTGGCACGAGAACGGCAGTGGGTAGTGGGTAGGAGGTAGGGGGTAGAAAGGGCCGCAGCACGCACGGCCGTTCCTACCCCCTACCTCCTACCCACTACCTACTGCGCGCCTTCGCGCGCATCTTCGCAATCTCGTCCATGATCGCTTCGCATTCGTCGTCCGTGTTGTAGAAATGCGGCGAGATGCGGACGCCGGCCTTGGGGCGGTAGTCGACGATGAACTTGCGGCGGATCAGTTCGCTGCAGGCCGCTTCGGCGCCGGGGAAATCCACCGAGACGGTGCCGGCGCGCACGGCGGGATCCATCGGCGTGTTGACGACGAGCCCCTGCTCGAGCGCGCGCTCCACCAGGCGCGCCGTCATTTTCATCGAGCGCTTGCGGATCGCTTTGACGCCGACCTTCTTCACGATCCGGTACCCGGGGCGCGTCGAGTACAGGCCCTGCACGCCGGGCGAGCCGCCCATGAAACGCATCACCGTGGGCGAGTACTTGATCGGGTCCATGTCGAAATTGAAGGGGTGCTCGTGCGAGAACCAGCCGCACGATTTCGGCTCGTATTTTCCGATCAGGTCCTTGCGGACGTAGAGGTACCCGCCGCCCGGCCCGCCGCAAAGCCACTTCACGCTGCCGCCGACCATGAAGTCGCAATTGAGGTCCTGCACGTCGACGGGAATCGTCCCGACCGCCTGGTAGGCGTCGAGGACGACGACCGCGCCGACCTCGTGGGCGCGCTTGATGATCGCTTTCGCGTCCTGGATGAAGGCGCTTCGAAACAACACGTACGAGATCGGCACGACCAGCGTCGTCTCGTCGATCTCGCGCAGCATCAGCTCGGTCGGCAGGTGAACGCCGTCGGGGGACTTCACGATGACGACGTTCGCGCCGTCCTTCTCGCGCGCCTTCCAGTTGTAGTGCACGGTGGGAAACTCGAGGTCGCTGTAGACGACCTTGTTGCGCTTCCCCTTGAAGTCGAAGCATGAAATGAGGACGTGCTGCAGCACCGAGACGTTCTGGTGCATGATCATCGTCCCCTTCGGCGCGTTGACGATCGAGGCGATCAGCTCGGCGGTCGACTGCACCATGGGGACCCAGTCTTCCCAGGCGACGACGCCCTTGGTAGCCCAGAGGTCGGCGAACTCCTCCAGTTCGTCGTACACGCCGCGAGGCATCGCGCCTAGGGAGTTGGAGATCATGTAGACGCATTTGCTGAGGATCGGGAACTGCCTGCGCCAGGTGAGGAGGTCTTTCATCCGTGCATGATTCTCCGTGGAGTGAGTAGGGGGTAGTGGGTAGTGGGTAGTGGGTAGTGGGTAGGGGGTAGTGGGTAGGGGGTAGGGAGTAGGGAGTAGGAACGGCCCTCCGAACGGTGGCCCTGGCCGTTCCTACCCACTACCCCCAACCCACTACCCCCTATCCGTACTGAGGCGACACCGCCCTCGTCAGGTCGTTCACGGCCTTCCACAGCGGCGGAAACACCTTTTCAACCGCGGTCGGCGCCAGCGCGGCGGCGGGCACGCCCTTCAGCGACTTGACCTCGTCCCCGATGATCCGCCGAACGAGATGGAAATGGTGGTACCGCCACGACTGGAAGTTCTCGTCCACCTGCATCAGGGCCTGCAGGAACATCCACAGGTCCCAGTTCTTCTTCGGCTCCCTGTAGATCGCGTCGATGTTCGCCTTGCGCCTCTCGAGAAGCGCCGCGACGTTCGGCCAGATCTGCGGAAGCCGCTCGAGGAACGCGTTGAACCCCGGCGACTCCTGGCCGCTCCCCTTTCCGAGCGCGTTCAGGCGGATCACGTGGTAGTCCGCGGGCGGCATCGACTCGAGGATCTTGAGCGAGCCCGCGAGGTGCTCGAGAATCTGCGCAATCCGCCGCAGGTAGTGGTCAGCGCTCTCGAGCTCGTCGCGGTCGATCATCCCGGAGACGCGCTCGATTTCGAAGCACGCTTCCTTCAGCCAGATCTCCATCGACTGGTGGAGGACCTGAAAGAGCAGCTCGTCGGGGTGAACCATCTGGTCGGGCGACTTCTGGAGCGCCAGAAGTTCTTCGGTGCGGATGTATTTTTCGTAATCGGTGAGTTTTTTCTCCGGCATCGCGGACACTTTACACGCGCTTCGGCCAATTTCAAGGAAGGGCCTGGCAAGGGGTGCATGACCGGCCTTGCAGGGCGGCCCGGGAGGCGGATCATGGCGCTCAGCGCACGAAGCGCGAACCGATTCGTCCGTTCGCAGATGTCGAATGGCTTGCCGGGCGGCGGCTTTACGGGCCTTTGTTTCTCCTCTTTGACTTTGGCGTTTGGCTTTGCGTTTCGCGGTTTTGATTTTGCCTTTTCGGGTCGCCATCGAAGGCTAATGCAATACGGGCCATGCACCGTGAAGGACGCTACTTCGCCAGCCCCAGCAGGCTGATGAACGTCCGGATGTCCTCGTCCTCGTACGTGAAACTCACCCCGCCGAAAATCTCCGGGTCGTGGAACAATCTGTTCACGCCGACCTGCGCGTGGAACCACTTCCAGATCTTCGTGTCCAGGTACACCCGCGTGTTCACCTTTCCGGCGTGCTCGTCGAGTTCGTCAGGGTCCGTATACGCCTGGCGGACTTCCGCCGCGATGGTCACGTCGTGCTCAATCCACGGGATCGTGATCCTGTAGCTGGCGCGCGCGCCGATCTTGCCTTCCAGCAGGCCGATCGCCGTGTCGAGCCGGCCGTCCATCCACTTGAATCCAAGCAGGGCCGTGGCGTTGATGAAGACCTTGCCTTCCTCGCGCTCAAGCTGCTCGGGAAATTCCCAGGGCGTGCGGTCGCTCGCGGGCCAGGCGACGGCGCCGACCTCGAAATAGCGGTCTTCGGTCGGGTAGATCTGCAGCTTGGCCCAGGGGCCGAAGATGTTCGTTTCCTGGAAGTAGTGCGACCCGAACGAGACGAGTGTCTTCACTCGCCCCGCGGCGCCCAGGGTCTTGTCCAGCGCGTCCATCGTCTCCTCGGCCTGGTCGCCCATTTTCTTGCTGAAGATCAGCTTGCCGGCCATGCCTTCGCCGCTCTCGATCTGGGCCATGATGTTTTTGAGCGAGCTTGTGATCGCCTTGGCCTCCGCGACCGTGTCGGCGATGTCCTGCGCGAGCTTGTCGTCGTTGAGCAGCCGGCCGGCCCCCTCGCCCCGCTCGATCTTGTCGACGATCTTCTGGACGGAAGCGATCGCGTCCTTCGTCTGCGTGACGAGCGACTTCGCCTCGTCGTAAAGCGCGGGGTCGTTGAGCATCTTCCCCATCGTCCCGTCTCCGCGCTCCATCTTCGCGAGGATCCCGTTCAGCTTCTCGACCGAACCGTTCAGGCTGTTGTAGATCTCGTCGGATTTCAGCAGCTTTGCCAGCGTCCCCTCGCCGCTGTCCAGCTGGTCCCTCACCTGCCCGACCACGTCGCCCACCTTCGTGATCACCTCGCCGGCCTTCTTCAACTCCGCCACCGCCTCGCGCACTTCCGTCAGCGCGCTCGTCGCCTCGTCGTACAGCTTGTCGTCGTGCAGCAGCTTCCCCAGCGTCCCTTCGCCCCGCTTCAGCGTCCCGGCCACCTCGTTCAGGTTCTCGATGAACTCCCGGACCGCCTTCCGGTTCTCCTTCACCATCTCCCCGATTTCGTCCACCGGCGAGCCGGGCGGAAGCCCCTTCAGCGTCGCTTTCGTGTCGATCAGTTGCTTGCCCGGGTCTCCCGCGTCGATGGCGACGTGCCGCCCGCCCACGAGGCTCGACATCGCGACCTGGATGACGTAGTCCTCACGGAGTTGAATCTCGCTGTGAAGGCGAAGCGTCGCCTCGACGCCGCCGGGGTTGATGTCCAGGCGATCGACGCGGCCGAGTTCCAGCCCCGAAACGCGGACCCCGTCGCCTTCCTTCAGGCCGCCGACGTTCTTGAACTGGACCTTCATGTAATGCGGCTCGCGGAGGAAGTCGAGGTGCGCGAAAGTGACCGTGGCGGCAAAGAGCATGAGAAGGCCGATCGCGAAGATGATGCCTACCTTGAACAGGTTCGCTCTGGTTTCATTCATGGTAAGAGGCACCTTAGCGGGGGAGGGGGGGCGGGGCAAGGGCGGTCCGGCGACGAACAGTCGAGGATACTAAATTCCGGGATTGCGGCGGTCGTTGCCATTCCCCCCCCCGCCTTCGCTACAATTCGCCTTCCCTCCGGAGATTCCTTCATGCGACGTCTCGCTGCCGCTTTTCTCCTCGCCCTGCCGCTCCTGGCTTCCGGCGACATCCTCCACCTGAAGAACGGCACCACCCTGGAGGGGCGCGCCGTTTCAGAGGAAGGCGACGAATTCCCCTTCAAGCTCAACGCCGGCGGCGTGATTCAGGTCAAGAAAGCGGACATCGAGTGGATCGAATGGTCGAGCAGCGAGGCGATCAAGGCGGAGATCGAGAAGCGGCGAAAGCCCGGAACCGTCGCGGCGCTTCTCGACACGGCGGCCTGGGCGAAATTCCACGGGCTGAAGGACCATGCGGAAGACGCCTGGCTGGCGGTGCTTCGGCTCGAGCCGCAGAACGATGCGGCCAACGCCGGGTTGGGAAAACGCAAGCACGAAGGGAAGTGGCTGACGGAGGACGAGTACCGGAAGGCGACGGGGCAGCTGAAGGTCGGCGGACGGTGGGTAACGGCGGACGAGAAGAAGAAGATGGACGAGGGGTGGGAGTGGGTGGACGGGAAGCTGCTGAGCCCGGACGACTTGAAACGGTCGAAGGGTCTGGTGGAGTATGAGGGGAAGTGGATCTCGAAGAAGGAGTACGACGAGATCCAGAAGAAGAAGCCGGTGATCCCCGACAAGCCGCCGGCGGGCAACGGCGACAAGCCGCCGGCGAACAATCCTCCCGGGGGCGCAAACAAGCCCTCCTTCCTGGACGACAGGCCGACGCCGGACGACAAGCTGACCGACGCGGAGAAAAAAAGGCTCCACAACGACAAGGAGCAGGCGCAGATCCTCGGCTGGCTGGGCAACGGCTGGCGGGCGTACTCCGGAATCCACTACCGGCTTGTCACCTGCTGCGACGACAAGGACCCGGAATTCGACAAGAAGTTCGTCGCGAGCATGGACCGCTACTGGTTCCACTACCTCGAGCTCTTCGAAAAGAAGCCCGAACAGAAGAAGCTCCACAACATCATGGTCCACCAGAACAGCGCGACCTACGACGAGTGGCTGAGGAAGAACGCGGGCGGCGCCGGCGTGGGCGCGTTCGGCGTGTACTCGCACTCGATGCAGTTCAACCCCGCCATTCTCTGGTACCGCCAGGTCGACGGCGTGGACGACAACGTGCGGACGACGCTCTTCACAGGGCGTCACGAAGCCTGTCACCAGTTCGTGGCCTTCTACGTAGGCGGCCTCGGCGGCGCATGGTTCCAGGAAGGAATCGCGGCCTTGCAGGAGCCGGACATTCCTTACTACCTCTATCCCTACCGCTGGGACTTCATCCGGCTGCAGGTGCTGGAAGGGAAAGACGACATCACGATGGCGGACCTGATCAAGAAGAGCGGCTCGCTCGACGCGAACCAGGTCTACTCCCGCGGCGCCGCCACGCACTACTTCTTCCTCAACTACAAGGACGGCCTCTACCGGAAGAAGTATGTCGAGTGGATGTGCAAGGGTTCGGACAGTCCTTCCGGTCTCGAAAAGGCGGTCGGCGTCCCCATCGTTGAACTCGACAAGCAGTACCGTGAATTCATCAAGGAAATGGACATCCGGCGCGACAAAGAAGAACCGAAGTGGCCGCCCGGTCAGAAGCCGCCAGGGGCTGGAAATGCCAAGTAAGTCGCTCCGCGCGATCGCACCCTTCCTCGTCGCGGCGCTGCTCCTCGGGAGGTCCTCAGCCGACATCGTCCACCTCAAGACCGGCCGGACGATGGAAGCGGAGCGCCTTGAGGAAACAGCCGACTCCGTCATCATCAAGTTCGAGGGTGGCGGCGCCGTCACGATCCCCTTCTCCGAAATCGACTGGATCGAGCTCAAGGACAAGAACGCCGGGCTGACGGAACTGGCGAAGCGGCGGAAACCGGCGACCGTCGAAGCCTTCTGCGACGCGGCACGCTGGGCCTCGCTTCACGGCATGAAGCCGCAGGCCCGGGACGCGTGGAATGCCGCGCTGGAAAAAGACCCCGCCTGCAAACCGGCCCACGAGGCCCTCGGTCACCGCTTCCACGAAGAAAAGTGGATGACCGAGGACGAATTCCAGGCCGCGACGGGACACGTCAAGCGTGACGGGAAGTGGATCACGAAGGCGGACAACGCGAAGATCGAGCAGGGGTGGGAGTACGTGGACGGGAAGCTTCTGTCGCCCGACGACGCGAAGAAGGCGAAGGGGCTGGTGCTTCACGAAGGAAAGTGGATCGCGAAGAAGGAGCTCGAGGAGATCGAGGCGCGCAAGGCGGCGCAGGAGCGCGAGGAGAAGGAAGCCGAGGCGAAGCGCCACGACCCGAAGGACGACCAGGCGATTCTCGCGAAGTTCGGGAGCGGGTGGCGGCTCAAGGTGGGGAAGCGGTACAGGCTCGTGACGAACGTGGACGCGCCGCCGGAGGAGTTCGACAAGAAGCTGGTCGAGATGATCGACGGCTTCTGGACGTACTACTGCGACACGTTCAACCTCAAGCCGGTCCAGAAGAAGCTTCACAACATCGTCGTGTACGGCACGCAGGACCAGTACAACAACGCGCCGGGCTCGGCGGCGGGGGCGTACGGCGTCTACCAGCACGGCGACGAATTCCGTCCGGCGGTGCTCTGGTACATGGAGAAGCTGCGCGGATCGTCGTTCACGACGCGTCACGAGTGCGGGCACCAGTTCGTGGCCCACTACGTGCGAGGCGACGGAGAGGCGTGGTTCGGGGAGGGGATTGCGACGACGTTCGAGTGCGTCGGGGACGTGCCATTCCAGGATCACCTGTACCGGTGGGAGGTCATCCGCAAAGGCGTCATCGACCCCGGCGGGTTCAAGCTGGCCGACATGATCTCGGGAAAGAAGAACGACAAAGGAACGATCTACTGCCTCGGGGCTTCAGCGCACATCTTCTTCCTGGAAGGAAAGGACCGCGCCTACCGAAAGGCGTACCAGGAGTACCTGGTCAAGGGAGACACGAAATCGCCGGATGCGCTGGCGAAGGCGATGGGGAAAAAAATGGAAGAACTGCAGGGGGAATATGAGGCGTGGGTGAAGGAACTGGATGGGAAGAGGGATCCGCGGATCAAGAGGCCGGAGAAGAAATAGGGGAAGCCGTAGCGCGGCAGAGCCGCCACCAATCATGCGTGGACGCCGCACTTCGGGTGGTTTGCATTCTTCGGACATCGCCCCGAATTCAACGGCAACCACAGAGGACTCTGAGAAAAACAACAAAGTCGTTTTTCTCTGTGCACTCTGTGCGCTCTGTGGTCGCCGTTTTTCGCCGGTGGAAATCGCGATTCCGGAAGTCTCGCGGAGTCGTCGGCGCTCCCACCGGAATCCTGCGCGGAGCGACCCACCGGGTTCCCGATTGAGCCTTTCATTTTAAGTCGTTGTTTCCGGCCCCTTCTCCGCCTCAGGCGCTCCCGGAGGCTCCCCGTTTTTTCCCGGCGTCTTCGCCACGTTGTACCGCTTCGTCTCCCCGCTCTTCTCCGTCATGGGCCCCGCAACTTCGCCGTGCACGAACTGGTGGACGACGACGTCCTGCGTCTCGTCGAGATCCTGCGGCGTCCCGGTGAAATAGATGCGGCCGTCGAAGAGCAGCCCGATCCGGTCCCCGATTCGCCGCGCGCTCGCCATGTCGTGCGTCACGACGACCTGAGTCACCTTCAATTTCTTCTTCATGTTCATGATCAGCTCGTCGATCGCCGCCGTCCCGATCGGGTCGAGGCCGCTCGTCGGCTCGTCGTACAGCACGAGCTCCGGGTTGCGCGCGATCGCGCGCGCCAGCCCGACCCGCTTGCGCATGCCCCCCGACAGTTCGCTCGGCATCTTCTGCTCAACCTTGTCCAGGTCCACCAGGTCCAGCTTCTGCCGCACGGTCTTCAGGATTTCGTCTTCCGACATCTTCTCCAGCTCGCGCAGCGGAAGAGCCACGTTCTCCTGGACGTTCATGGAGGCCAGGAGAGCGCCGCCCTGGAAGAGGTAGCCGATGCGCCTGCGCACGGACTCGGCATCGCGGCGCCGCGCGCTTCCCATTTCGATGCCGAACACGTTGCACTTGCCCGCATCCGGGGACAGCAAGCCGACGATGTGCTTGAGCGTGACGGACTTGCCGCTTCCCGAGCGGCCGATGATGACGAAGGTCTCCCCTTTGCGGACCTGGAGATTGAGGCGGTTGAGGATCTGCTTGCCGCCGAGGTTTTTGCACAGGTCGACGATGTCGATGACGTGCTCGGGCATCACTGGTAGACCGCCCAGGTCAGGATGTAATCGAAGACCAGGATGAACACGAATGAAATAACGACCGTCCTCATCGTGGCGTTGCCGACTCCCTCGGCGCCGCCGCGCGCCCGCATTCCCTGCGAGCACCCGACGCCCGAGATCAGGATTCCGAAAACGACCGCCTTGAGCAGGCCCGAATAGATGTCCTTCAACTCCAGCGTGTCCATTGTGTGCTTGATGTAGGTCGTGTACGACAGCCCCAGGATGCGGTCGCCGACAAACGCTCCGCCGAAGATGCCGATCACGTCGGCGAAAAGGGTGAGAAGGGGTGAAACGAGGGCCAGGGCAAAGACGCGCGGGAGGGCGAGGAAATAGACCGGGTTGATCGACATGACCTCGAGCGCATCGATCTCCTCGGAAACCGACATCGTGCCGACCTCGGCCGCCATGGTCGATCCGACAAGCCCAGCCAGGATGAAACCGGTCATGACGGGGCCCATTTCGCGAACCATGGCGGCGGGGACGACGATCGCGATCAGCTCTTCCTGTCCCCACTTCTGAAGCGTGTTCCCCGACTGGAGGGCGAGCACCATGCCGCTGAACATGCCGACAATCAGCGAGACGAGGAGTCCGCCGAACGCGCAGCTCGCCATCTGCGCGACCGTTTCGTTTCGCTTGCGCCAGAGCCAGGGCAGCCAGCTCGCGGTGCGCATGAGCAGTATGAGCGCGTGCCCCGCGCCCTCGACGCTGGCGACCATCCGTAACGCGGTGCGCATGATCATCGCGGCCTCCCGCGATACAGGCCGCGCCGGGCGATCACCTGTCGCGCGCCCTCAGGGACGAGGTAGCGGACCGAACGCCCTGCCGCGAGCTTCGCACGGATTTCAGTCGCAGAAACACCGACCCGAACCGGCACCTGCTCCGGCCGCCCGCCGCCCGGCATCAGCCGGCCGAGGCTTCGAAGCGCGCCGGTCGCGGTTCCGGCGCGAGAAGCGACGATCGGGCGGGCGAGCCGCAGGATTCCGCGCGGGTCGTGCCAGCCCGGAAGGTCGCGCGCCGCGTCTTCTCCGATGACGAGGAAAAGGCGCGCGCCGCGCGGGAGCGATTCGTGGAAATGCCGGAGCGTGTCGACCGTGAACGACTTGCCGCGGCGCTTCAGCTCCACGTCGCTCACCCCGAACCGCGGATTTCCCGCGATCGCGCGGCGGACCATTTCCAGCCGAGCCGACGCGGAGGCAAGACCGGTCGCCTTCTTGTGCGGCGGCTCGCCGGCGGGGACAAAAATCACACGATCGAGACCGAGCCGGTCGGCCGCTTCCTCGGCGACCAGGAGGTGGCCGACGTGGATCGGGTTGAACGATCCGCCGAAGATGGCGATCCGGGGTGCTCGGGTGGGCATGCGAGGCGAGGTTGAGACGATAGGTGTAAGATGTTGAACGCGCAAGTCGAGCGGTTCATCGACACCTCATGGCACTCCTCATCAAGAACGCCCTGCTCGTCACCATGGACGCCAGCCGTCGCGTCCAGCGCGGCGACCTTCTCGTCGAGGGCACGCGCTTGCATCGCGTCGGGACGATCGGCCGCAACGACATGCTCGGCCTGTCGAAGCTGTCCGTCATCGACGGCACCGGCCTGTGGGCGATTCCCGGTCTCGTGCAGGCCCACGTGCACCTGTGCCAGACGCTCTTCCGCAACCAGGCCGAGGACCTCGAGCTCCTCGACTGGCTCCGGCGCCGGATCTGGCCGTTTGAAGCGGCGCACGACGAGGAGTCGATGGAGACTTCTGCGCGGCTCGGGATCGCCGAGCTGTTCAGCGGCGGCACGACGACCGTGCTCGACATGGGGAGCGTGCGCCACACCGAGGTTCTCTTCGAGGTCGCCCGCGCGACCGGCCTTCGATACATCGGCGGCAAGGCGATGATGGACGATCCGGGCACGTTCCCCGGCCTGCGCGAGCTGACCGCCGATTCCCTCGCGGAGAGCGACGCGCTCGCCAAATCCTGGGACGGAGCGGAAGATGGCCGGCTGCACTACGCCTACGCGCCGCGATTCGCGCTGTCGTGCACCGACAAGCTGCTGCGGGAAGTGGGGGAGCGCGTGGCGTCGGGCGCGCGACTGCACACGCACGCGAGCGAAAACAGAACCGAGTGCGAAACGGTGAAGAACTCCCGGGGCGCCACGAACATTGCGTACCTGCGTCAGACCGGACTTTGCACGAAGCGCTCCGTGTTCGCCCACTGCGTCTGGCCTGCCGAAGGCGAGCTGGAGGCCCTGGCCGAATCGTCGACCGCGGTCGCCCACTGCCCCTCGAGCAACCTCAAGCTCGGAAGCGGAATTGCGCCGGTCCCGGACCTGATTTCGCGCGGCATCCGCGTCGGTCTCGGCGCCGACGGCGCGCCGTGCAACAACCGGCTCGACGTGTTCGAGGAGATGAGGCTCGCGGCGCTGCTTCCGCGACCTCGCTACGGCCCGGTCTCGCTTCCCGCCGAGCGTGTGTTCGAAATGGCGACGATCGGGGGAGCGGAGGCGCTCGGGCTGGAGAAAGAGATAGGATCGCTCGAAGAAGGAAAGCAGGCCGACGTCGCGCTGATCGATCCGGGAGGCGTTCACGCGCTTCCGCACGCTCCCGATGTCTACTCGACGCTGGTGTTCGCGCTGCGAGCCGCCGACGTGAGGCATGTGGTGGTCGCCGGAAGGCCCGTGCTCCAGGACGGGGAACTCGTCGGGCTGAGCGTCGAAGCGCTTCGCAGACGTGCGGTGGAGCAGTGGGAATGCGTGAAGTCGCGGGCGGGGATTGTGTGAAGCGGCCTGAGCAATTGGACGCGGTTGTAAGCCAGCTCTTACAGAATCCTGATGGAATTAGTGCTGAATCGCCGTTGTAACATGTTGTACTGATGTGAGTTAGGACTACTGAACACCGCTGGAATACGGCATGCCCATTGCGCGTATTGTTTACCAACCAGAACTCCACCTTTCTTCCATCTCGAATCCTCTCGGAGCAGCTCAATGAGACTCGCGATCGCCCCAGCCCTTCTCCTCGCCGCATCCGTCGCCCTCGCCGGCGACCGCGACAAGAAGGAAAAGCCCGGAACCATTCCGCCCGACTTCATTCACTGGGCGCACTCGTGGGAAGAGGCGAAAGCCGAGGCCAAGGAACGCAACGTCCCCATTCACGTCGCTTTTCATAAGGATGGCTGAGGCCCCTGCACTTCGATGGACGTCTCCGTCTATCCCAACAAAGACATGATCGCCGCCTCCAAGACGTGCGTGAACATCTTCTGCAACGACGAGACCGAGCACGAACCAAAGAAAAAGTACGGCAACGAGGAATGGTGCTCCGCCAATTACGGCCAGGTCTGCGACGAGCACGTCAAGAACCACCGGGAGACCAGCAGCCTTTTCTTCAAGGACTCGATCCCGAACCCGACGTCGATCCTCTGCATGCCCGACGGCACCGAAATCAAACGCAAGGTCGGAGGCATGGCGGGCAAGGAACTCGTGGATCTGATGAAGGAAGCGACCGCAAAGGTCGGCCCGGGACTCGGCCAGGACGAGTACCTCTTCGGCAAAGGCAGGCTCAAGGCCTGCGAGGATGCCGTCAAGGCCGGCAAGACGAAGGACGCGATCGAGGCGCTCAACGCCGGCAACAAGACGATCGGGAAGAACCCGGCCGCCAAGACCGTCGTCGACCAGATCAAGGCGAAGCTCGAGGAGTTCAACAAGGCCGGCATGGAGATCGTCGAGAAGGCGAAGGAAGATGTCGCCGCCGGCAAAGTGGAAGAGGCGAAGAAGACCCTGCTCGAAGTTTCCAGGAACTACAAGACGCTCGAGTGCGCAAAGGCCGCAGACAAGGAAATCGCGGCGCTTCCCAAAACTAAATAGCCCTCCGCCCCGCGCGGAAGGTCCACGAATTCAACCCATCCCTGTGAACCATCGGAGAATTTTCATGAAGTCAACGCTCGTCACCGTCCTCTTCCTCGCCGCAGCGGCTTCGGCCGTTCAAGCCGGTGACAAGAAGGACAAGCCGGCCCAGATCCCGGCCGATTACATGCACTTCGCCCACTCCTGGGAGGCCGCCAAGGCCGAAGCCAAGGAGCGCAACGTCCCCATCCAGATCAGCTTCCACAAGGATGGCTGAGGCGGCTGCACTGTGATGGACAGTACTGTCTATCCCAACAAAGACGTGATCGTGGCATCCAAGACCGCCGTGAACGTGTTCTGCCATGGCGAAGCCAAGCACGAGGCCAAGAAGAAGTACGGCACCGAGGAGTGGTGCGAGCACGTGTACGGCCTGACCTGCGAAGAGCACAACGCGATCAAGGACGAGACCTCCCACTTGTTCTTCAAGGGCTCCATTTCCTGCCCGACGACGATCCTCTGCATGCCGGACGGCACCGAGATCAAGCGCAAGGTCGGCTCGATGCCGAACAAGGAACTCATCGAGATGATCAAGGAGGCGGCCACCAAGGTCGGCCCCGGCCTCGGCCAGGACGAATACCTGTTCGGCAAGGGCAAGCTCAAGGCCAGCGAGGACGCCCTCAAAGCAGGGAAGACGAAGGACGCCATCGACGCGCTCAACGCCGGCAACAAGACGATCGGCAAGAACCCGGCCGCCAAGGCCGTGGTCGACCAGATCAAGGCGGAGCTCGAGAAGCTGAACAAGGCCGGTCTGGACCTCATCGCCAAGGCGAAGGAAGACGTCGCCGCCGGCAAGGTGGACGAGGGCAAGAAGGCGCTCCTCGAGGTGTCGAAGAACTACAAGACGCTCGAGTGCGCGAAGGAAGCGGACAAGGAAATCGCCGCGCTGCCGAAAGCCAAGTAACGAGTCCTGAAACGAAGCGACCCCCGGCGACGAGCCGGGGGTCGTTTGTTTTGGATTCGTCTGAGATCACTCGGCGGCGATACGATGGAAGCGCGTGCCGAGCAGCGAAGGAATCCCATGAATCGCTCCAACGGACTGTCCGCGAGGCTCTACTTCCTCCGGGCCACTTCCGCGGGCTCCGTGCTCGGACTTGATCTCGAGAATGAGACTTCGAGCAACCTGTGGGTCCCGCCGCCCGACCTGATGAAGCTGGAAGTGAAAGATGCAGAAACGGGCGTGCGTGGCGAGTGGTTCACAGACCGCTTGTCGTGCTTCCCTGCAACGGGATTTGTGCTGGCCGCCCGCGCCACGCTTCGAACGGAGCTAGAGATTGCGTTCGTGGAAAGCCCGAGCGGCACGGAAACCGGCTGGTCTCAGCCATGGCGTCTCGAGTGCACCGGGAAAGCCTTCCACGCGCGGCTCCGCCTGGGCCAGGGAGCCGGGTATGCGCATCCCGAATCGCTGCACGAGTTTTCGGGCGTTGTCGAGGATGCCCGCAGCGCCGGCGCCGAGCCGTGGTTTGGCGAAGTTCTCTCGAACACTGTCGCCTTCGGCATGGTCCCCGGAGTTAGCTTAGGCTGATTCTTGACTCTGACGTCAGCGGCGCAAGCGCTTCCGCCAATTCCTTCTCGCGCGCCTGCTTGGTCTTCTTCCAGGCTTCGAAATCAAGCTCGAGCTTCTTCTCGACTCCCGCCAGCGCCACGATGTCCGCTTCCAGCTTCGAGCGAGTGGCGGCGAACTCTTTCTTGGACTGTGCGAGGCGGTTGACGAGGAAGCGCTCGTAGGAATCCAGGGCCTGGTCCTTTCGGACGGCGTCCGCGACGACTTCTTCGGAGGGGACTCCGGCGGTGGCGAGCTCGGCGAGAAGGGCTTTCTGGCGGTTCTGGGGGGACATGTCCTTGTAAAGCGGCTTCGCGGCGAGCTCGCGGAATTTCTCGACGGTCATGCCGCGATCCGGCGGTTTGATTTTCGCGGCGGCGTAAACGTCTTCGGGGGTGGCCTGAAAACCCTTGGGGCCGGCGATGACGTCGGTCGGCGCGCCGCACAGTTCCTTGATCGACACGACCTTGGTCGTGGTGATCAGGATTTCCGCCGGGGGCTTCTGGCCGGGGGTGACGTTGGAAGCGGTGGCGACGTAGAGGCCGGTCTTTTCGAGGAGCTTGTAGATGAGGGACATGGTTGCGCCTTTGACTGAGAAAAACGGCAGGGGGGAGGGAAGGGCTGGGAGCGGGATTGGGGGGGATCGGGATGGGGATGGGGATAGGGCAGCGAAGCACTCTCCTGCGCTTGCATCCCCATCCCTATCCCAATCCCGATCCCTCCCCATCCCTATCCCGTCGTTCCCGATCCCCTGCCGTCGTCATTCCACCGACATCCTCAACGCCGCAAGTCGTGCTTCAATCTGCTCCGGCTCCATCTTCCTGTACTTCTCCGGCAGGAACTTGTCGTCGGTGCATTCCTTCACCGCGATCAGGTCCATGTACTCCATCTTTCTGAGGTGCGCGGACGGCCGGAATCCTCCCAGCTCGTCCTTGATCATCGCCGGGAGTCCCTTTTTCTTTTCGTCTTCGCCCGCCAGCTGCCAGCGCCGGTTCACCCGCACCAGCAGCGATTCGAATTCGTTTCCGCCGATCTCTCCCATGTCCTTCGGCACGGGCGGGACCTCTTCGGGCTTGATCGGCATCTTCAGCTTGCGGCACATGATCTTGAAGAGCGCGTTGCGCTGGTCGTCGGTCTGGGGCGGGAAGAGCGGGATGTGCACGTCGAGACGTCCGGTCCGCTTCAGGTCGACTTCCAGCAGGTCCGGCCGGCTGGTCGCGAAGACCCAGAGAATCTTGCCGCGGTTGCGCGTGTCGCTCATTTCCTTCGCGAGCATCGAGTAGACGCGCCCGCTCACGCCGCCGTCGTTCGAATCGTTCTCGCGCTTCCCCGCGGCCTGATCGGCCTCGTCGACGAAGACCATCACCTGCCCGAGCGCGTGCAGGATGTTGAAGATCTTCTCGAGATTTCCCTCGGTCGACCCCTGCCATTTGTCGCGGAAATTCTTGAGCACGACGCACGGGATGCCGATCTCGCCGGCCCAGCAGAACGTCAGCCACGTCTTGCCCGTCCCGATGCGGCCGTTCATCAGGTACCCCATCGGGATCGAATCGAGCTTCCCGAGCCGCAGCAGCCGCGCGTCCTCCCGCAGCCACTTCCTCGCCTCGTCGTGCCCGGCGACGTCGTCGAGCGAGTTCGTGACCTCGATGAAGTCGAGAAGGCCGTAGCACTCCTTTTCGATCATCTCCTTCTTCTTCTTGATCAGGAACGGCGGGTCGATCCGCACTCCGTTTCGCACCGCCTCCGTCAGCATGTTCTGAACGTTGACCCGCGTCATCCCGATCAGCTTCTGGGACAGCGCTTCTATCGGCACGTCGCACATCTTCTCGAAGTCGGCGAGGCTCGACTTGAGCGCTCCCAGGTACTGCGTGATCTCGGCCTCGGACGGAAGCGGGATCGTGATCTTCGCGCTGTGGGGAGACTGCGAGACCTGCTGGTTCATGTCGGCGAGGTTTTCGGCGACGAGCACGGTGCAGACGTGCGACCCCTGGATTTCAGGGTCCGCCGCCCATTCCATGATCCGGATCAGCGGTTCCGCGAGCGAGTTGGAGATCTGCAGCACTTCGCCGCGCGGCACGACGAACTGGGCCCAGTCGAGGATGACGGCGACGCGCTGCTTGCTCATCACGACGTGCACGTACCGGTCGATCAGCTCCAGGGCCGCGCGCGGGTCGCGCGGAATCATGCCGGGATTGGAGCCGAAGGACGTCTGGCTCCAGGTGTCCAGCCCCTTGAGCGTCGTCAGGAAACTCTCCATCCCCTTCACAGGCCGGATCCCCGCGCCGCGGTTGTAAGTCAGCACCACGTCGTAGTTCGCGAACATCGTGTCGACGAGGAACGGTTTCAGCCCTCCGAACCGGAGTTTGCCCTCTTCCTCAATAGGCACGAGGTCGTTGACGTTCCCGTGCAGCACGAACTGCGACACGGTGCCGCCCTTGAAGATGCGGCGCATTTCCTCCGCCCATCCGGGAATCCTGGTAGCGCGTTCAGCCATCGGGCACCTCAGGGGGTAGTTGGTAGGAGGTAGCAGGTAGAAACAGCCGGGCGACGAGAGGTCGTTCGGCCGTTCCTACCCCCTACCTCCTACCCACTACTCACCACTCACGACTCCCTACTCAAACCTTAAGACCTCCAGGCATTTCCATATCCTCCAGCCCGCCGAGTATCTCCTGGTTCGACTTCATCCAGTCCTGCGTCTCCGTCAGCGTGCCGGCGATCGTATCGATCTTCCCGGACAGATGCGCGCCGTCCTTCGCCATCGCCGCTTCCTGCGCAATCAGCTCCACCTGGTTCTCGATGCGCTTCAATTCGGCCTCGATGAACTCCAGCGCGTGCTTCGACTCGTCGAGATTTGTAAGCCGCTTCTTGATGATCTCCAGGTTTGACTCGACGGACTTACGCAGGCGTTCCCTGGAAGGGTCGGCCAGCTGTGTGAGCTGCTCTTCGGCGCGTTTGATTTCGTCCTGGAGATCCTCGCGATTGGTGGTTCTCGCCTGCGTCAGAATCGTCTCGCGCGATACGAGCAGCTTGAGAAAGATCCACATCAGCCGCTTCAGCCCCCCGACCTGCACTTCCGTCATCGCCCCCGGCGCGAGCGACTCGCTCATCTGGCGGATCTGGCCGCAGCGGACTTCCAGGTCGGCGTAGCGCTTGCGGGCGAGGCCGGGGACGCCCTGGAGCATCTGCGCGGCGCGGGCGGAGAAGTTGAAGTCGTCTTTCGCGCCGGCGGTGGCGTCGATGATCTTCTGAAAGCGCGGGTTGTGGGCGAGCATCATGACGAAGCCGAAGGAAAGCGCGCCGCCCATGAGCCAGAGAGCGGGGTGAAGGAGCCAGCCGGCGAGGCCGACGCCGAAGAGAAACAGCCAGTTAATGGGGAGGCCGCCGAGGCCGGGGATCGGCCAGCGGACGTTGAAGGCCGCCTTGATGTAACCCCAGAGCCCGATTTTTTCGGCCATCGCGCTTGTTTCCCCCGAATTCTTCCGGGGGCGATCCTGCCTTTCAGAAGAAGTAGGCCCGGGGCATGCTCCGGGCCGCGATTCTAACCGGTGACTCTCTTGAATTCCCTGGCGACGGCCTCGAGGGCGTGCTTGAACTCCTGGCGTTCCTGGATTTCGAGGGGGTCGACGCCTTGCGAAGGCGGGATGAGGTCCTTGATTTCGACGGCGATCGTGCCGGGGCCTTTGGTGAAGATCCACACGCGGTCGCCGAGGTAGACCGCTTCGGTGATCGAGTGCGTGATGATGAAGACGGTGGCGTGGATGTCGTGCCACATGTCGATGATCAGTTTCTGCATCCCGATGCGCGTCGGCTCGTCGAGGGCGCTGAAGGGCTCGTCCATGAGAATGATCGACGGTTTGAGGATGAGCGTGCGGGCGATCGCGACGCGCTGCTGCATGCCGCCTGAGAGCTGCGAGGGGTACTTGTACTCGTGCCCCGAGAGGCCGACCTTGCGGATCATCTCCATCGCCATGTCGTTGATGGCGTCCTTCGTGAGATCGAGCTCGCGCCGGTGGATGTCGAGCCCGAAGGTGACGTTCTGGAGCACGGTGCGGTGCGGGAACGACGAGTAACGCTGGAAGATCATGCCGCGGTCGCGTCCCGGCCCGGTCACGGGCTCGCCGCGCACGAGAACTTCCCCCGTCGTCGCCGGGATGTGCGTCGAGAATCCAGCAATCAGATTGATCAGCGTCGACTTCCCGCACCCCGACGGCCCGATGATCGCAATGAACTCCCCGCGCCCCGGCACGTCGTCGATCCGGAAATTGATGTGGTGAATCGCCGTGTACGCCTTCGACGTCCCCGCGTTGAACGTCTTCGAGACGTCCCCTCGGAATTCGACCACGGGGGGGAGGGAAGGGGCGGCCGGCTTCGGCGCGGGGATGCTCATCGCGCGGACCTCCAGGGGAAGGCCTGCTTTCCAACCCAGGCGAACCCGCGGTCGATCAGGAACCCGATCGCCACGATCAGCAACACCACGAAGTACACCGTTTCCGGATGCCCGCGCCGCTGGGCAATCTGGATCATCGCCCCCAGCCCTTCCTTCTGGTCGACGATCTCGGCCAGCATGATGTAAGTCCACCCCACGCCGAAGGCCATCCGAACGGCGTCGAAAATGTCTCCCGCAGCGATCGGGACCATCACGCGCGTCACCGTGTGCCGTTTCGTCGCGCCCAGCGTGTATGCGGTCTGCAGGTAGACGTCGTCAACTTGCTCGACCGATTTCACCACCAGCGGCAACAAGTAAAGAGTCCCCGCGATCGCGAGAAAGTAGACCTTCTGCTCCTCCTCCGTGCCCCAGAACAGCAGCGTCAGCGGCACCAGCGCCGCAATCGGCACGTAGCCACCCACCACGGACATCGGCCGGAAAAGCGCGCCCACGCGCGAGAAAGAACCCATCGCGATCCCCAGCGGAAGACTTATGGAAAGCGCCACGCCGAAACCGATCGCCACCCGCTTCAGGCTCGCCGTGATCTCCTTGTACACATTCCGCGTGTCCTTCTTGCCCAGCAGCTTCCAGCCTTCCTTCGCCACTTCCTCCGGCTGCGGCATGCTCAAACCGCCCCGGCGATCCTCCACCGACGCCCCGCGCGTGTACCAGACCCACAGCGCCAACGTCACGAGGAAAGGGACGACGCCCAGCAGAAGCGCCCACTGCAGCTTAATGGGAGCCCGGATCGCAAAGAAGCGGTCGATGAGGCGTTTCATGCCGCTATTTCCCGCCGCCGCCCAGGATGACGATTTCGACGCGGCGGTTTTTTATCTGGTCCCCGGGATTCTCCGTGTCGGCCGGTTCCGCCCAGCCTTTGCCTTCAACTTCGAATTTCGATTCGTCGAACCCCCAAGTCTTGACCAGCTCGTTCTTCACCGCGGCGGCGCGCCGCTTCGAGAGCTCGGTGACCATGGACGCGTCAACCTTGCCTTTCATCGAACTGTCGGTGTGGCCCACGATCCGGACGCGGGAGCCTCCGAATTTCGCGGCGAGCTCGGCGACTTTCTTGATTGATTCCTTCACGAGCGGGTCGTACAGCTTGTCTTCAAGCACATTTCCGTACTCGTCCCGCGCCTTTTCGTACAGGTTGTCCGAGTTCGGAAAGAAGTTGATCCTGATCGTGTTGACCAGAATCACGTCGTCATTCGTTTTCTTTACCAGCGGGCTCTTGTTCTCGTCGACGTCGTTCTTGAAGAGGGCGTCCTTGCGGATGTCGAGGAGGACGCTGAAGTCCATGACCTGGTCGAAATTCGAAGGGTTGTCGACCAGCCCGAGCTTCCGATAGACGTACCTGGCGGAATTCCAGGTCGTCTCAAAGTTCGTCGGGTTGTTCAGGTTGAGCAGGAACTGCTGGTTTTCGGCGAAATTCGTGAAGTGTGCGTCGCCGCACATCTTCTCGACGTCCCCTGCTTTCATTCCGTACAGGTCGGCCGTCCACTTGAGAGCATCGGCATTCTTGAGCTTCGCTTCGTGCACTCCTTCGAAAATTCCCTCGACCAGTCCCCGGATGATCTCAGGATGATCCCGGGCGAAATCGGCGCGGGCCGCCCAGACGTCTGCGATCAACCTGTTCGCGTCAGCAGTTGTCGACAGCAGGTGAGTTCCCTTCACTCGCTCCGCAATGTTGTAGATGTCCGGCGCCCACGAGACGCAAGCGTCGATCTTCGGATCGTTCACGAATGCCGCGGATGCTTCGAACGCCGTGCTCGTGTATTTGTGAAGCACGTCTGCCGGAGAAAGGCCGCCGTAGAGCAGAAGCGCGTTGATGTAGTACTGCGAAGGGGAATTCTGCGCGTACGCAATCGTCTTTCCCTTCAGGTCCTTCACAGTCTTGATCGAGTCGCGCACCACGACCCCGTCTCCGCCGTTAGACCATGAAATCTGCTGGAAGACTCTCGGCGCCGTGCGGGCGTCTTTCATGAGGCTCTCACTGAAGATGACGAGCATGTCCAGCGTGCACCAGAGCACCGGCCAATCGCCTGCCACATAGCCGTCCCGCGCGGCGACGGGGTCGTCCACGAGGACAAGCTCGACTTTAAATCCGTGTTTCTTGAAGAAGACGGAGTCCTCATTGGGCTTGTGACCGTGGTTGGCCGCGATGAGCGGAAGCCAGCCGATCCAGACGTTGATCGGAAACTTGATCGTCTTTTTCGTCGCGTCCCATTTGTATCCTGCGACGGCCCCTTCCTTGACCTGCGGCAGGCGCGCCGCCGGGACGTACGAGTACTCCCTGACGGTCGTGACGCCGCTGTAGTCAGGGGCCTCGGCGCTTTGCGGGGTTTTGGGTTTCTCCGTCTCGGAGGAGACGACCGGTTCTTCCTTTGGTTCGCCTCCGCCGCCGGAACAGCCCGTCATCAGGCAAAGAAGTGCCACCAGCGCGGGTAAGATTTCCCGCGCGAGGCGCTTGGCGACCGACCTGCTCCGTCCTTCCACCTACTTTTGCTCCGGCTGGAGAATTGTGATCTCCACGCGGCGATTCTTCACCTGGTCGTTCGGATGTTCCTGGTCCGCAGGCTGGTCCCAGCCGGCGCCCTCGACGACGAACTTGTCGGCGGGGAAGATGTCCTTGTATTTCGCAACAAGAGCTCGTTTCACAGCCTCGGCGCGGCGCCGCGACAGGTCCTTCACCATCGAAGCGTCCACTTTGCCCTTCATCGAGGAATCCGTGTGGCCGACGATCTTCACGTAAGCAGCTGCGAACTTGCCTGAGAGCTCGGAGACCTTCTTCAGCGTTTCATCCACGAGCGGGTCGTACAGCTTTCCCTCGACGACGTTTCCGTATTCGTCACGGGCTTTCTCGTAGAGGTTGTCCGAGTTCGGGAAAAAATTGATGCGGATCGTGTTCGTCAGGATCGTCGCTTCCGCGCCGCCGGCACCTGTCGAGACGCGCGGGGCGAACGATGATTTGTACTCGTCCACGTCCTTGGCGAAGGTTCCCGCAGCGTGGATCTGGTCGAGGACGCTGAAGTCCATGACCTGGTCGAAATTCGCCGGGTTGGTGACGTTTCCGAGCTTGCGGTAGACGTACTTGACCGAGTTCCAGGTCGCCTCGAAGTTCGTCGGGTTGTTCTGGTTCTTGAAGAACTGCCAGTTCTCCGCGAAGTTCGTGATGTGGGCGTCGTACTGCATCTTGGAGACGTCCTCTGCGGTCATGCCGTACAGGTCAGCCATCCACTTGAATGCGTTCGCCTGGTCGTCCCGGGCAGTTTTCATCCCGTGGAAAATGCCTTCCACGAGGCCCTTGACGATGTCCGGGTGGTCCTTCGCGAAATCGGCGCGCACCGCCCAGACGTCCGCGATCAGCTTGTTAGCGTCGGCGGTCGTCGACAGCAGGTGCGTTCCCTTCACGCGTTCCGCGATGTTGTAGATGTCCGGCGCCCAGGAAACGCAGGCGTCGATGCTCTTGTCGGCCACGAACGCCGCGGAGGCCTCGAACGCCGTGTTCGTGAGCTTGGGATTCACATCGGACGGCGAAAGGCCGCCGTAGAGCAGAAGCGCGTTGATGTAGTACTGCGAGGGCGAATTATTCGCGTAGACGACCGTCTTTCCCTTCAGATCCTTAACCGACTTGATGCTGTCCCGGACGACGACGCCGTCGCCGCCATTCGACCAGTCGATCTGCTGGTAGATGCGGGGGGAGAGACGGGTGTCCTTCATGAGCTGTTCGCTGAAGAGCACCATCATGTCCACAGTGCCCCAGAGGATCGGCCAGTCGCCGGTGATGTAGCCGTCGCGACAGACGACGGGATCATCGACCAGCACGAGCTCGACCTTGAACCCGTACTTCTTGAAGAAAACGGATTCCTCGTTCGCCTTGGATCCGTGGTTGGCCGCGATGATCGGCAGCCAGCCGATCCAGACGTTGATGGGGAATTTAAAGGTCTTGTTGGCTGCGTCCCATTTGTAGGCCTGCCCGGCGCCCTCCTTGACGGCGGGCAATCGTGCGGCGGGAACGTAGGCGTACTCCTTGACCGTCGTCACGCCGGTGTAGTCCGGCGCTTCGGGGCCTTTCGGGTTCGCGTCGGGGCCCATCTTCGGCAGGTTCTTGCGCGCTTCTTCCTGGTCGGCCTTGATGGCCTCCTTCGGTTTTCCCTTGTCCTTCGACAGCATGTACCCGGCAACGCCGATCATGCCGAGGACGACGAGGGCGACGATGACTTTGCCGAGGCCGGTGAGGCCTGCCTGAGCGGGAACTTGCGCCATTGAGAGGGCTCCTTCGTGAATGAACGACCGTCTGGACTTTGAAGTCTGTTGCCCGAACAACGGTGGTCAGTAGTCGGCCGGCCGAAACAGAACAGTCCGCGAGCATCTGCTGACTGCTGACTTCCAACTCCCGACTCCCGACTCCCGACTTGCCCTTCCTACGCCTTCACCGACTCGCTCGGCCCCAGGTCCTTCGGCGCCGGCGCCGCTTCTTCCGTCTTCGCCGGCCCCGGCAGCCCCATCGACGCCGAGAACTCGGCCAGCGCCTGCGCCTCCAGCGCCTTCTGCTCCTCCTCCTTCACCACCCAGCCGCCGCCTTTCATCGAGTCCTGCGCGACGCGCGCCTTGCCGCTCGCCTCCGCGATCCGGTTGTCCAGGTTCTCCTCCAGCCGCCCGAGATTCGCGCCCGTGCCGCTGAGATTGAAGGCCGTCGAACTCGCCATCTCCGCCAGCTTCGCCTGCGCTTCCGCCATCTCCGCCTTCGACAGCTTCTGCTTGATCGCCTCGATCTTCCGCTGCGCCTCGCGGACGTACACGTCCCGCTGGCGGTTCAGGTTCTGGTACATCTCCTCGCCGCCCTTCAGCTGCTCCTCGTTCTCCGTCAGGTCCTGCTTGAGCTGCTTGGCCTGAAGCGCGCACCGGCCGGCCTCCTCCATGTTCTTCGAGGCCATGTTCGCCGTGACGCGCGCCGTCAGCAGGTCGAGCTGCTTCTTCTGCGACGCGATCTGGCCCTTCAGCCTCTCCACCATCCCCGCCTGCTTCGCGAGGTTCGTGTTGTACTGTCCGACCGCTTCCTGGAACGCGAGCATCTCCGATTCCAGCATGGCTCTCGGATTGGCTTTTTCGAGGCCGCTGACGAAGAGGCCGAAGAAGCCTCTCACGAGGTTCATGAGTCGTCCGAACATGGGCGTCTCCTGATGAGGTCGGTGGGGAAGACTCAATTCGCGTGCCCGGAAGGAGTTGGGCGGCGCAGAGGGAGAAGTGTTTTTCCGTCGGACAAGAATGTACGACGGGTCGCAACCCTGCCCCCCCAAGGGAGGTAAGATTATCGCGAGGAAACGAAGGACTGCACGGGATATTTGGGGAGAAGAGGGATGCGCGTGCTCTTGATGATGCTGCTGTCCGCCGCGACCGTATTCGCCGGCAAGCTCGACGCGAAGGTCGTCGCCCGCCAGTCCGCGGCGCTTCTCAAGGCGGCTGAGTCCAATGCGAACCTTGGCAAAGGAGCGCTCAAGGGGGACGAGCTGTTCGACCTGTACGTGCAGACCGTGCTGACGGAAGCGGAGAAGGGGATTGCGGCGGGGGGCGCGGCGGACGCCGAGGTCCGCGGGGCGCTGGGGGCGCTCGGGTTGTTCTTCGACGACGGAGTGCTGCGCGCCCCGATTATCGGCAAGTCGTTTGCGGGGATGGAATCCGACGAGCAGGAAGCGGCGGCCGGGAAGTTCCGCGGGACGCCGACGTGCGCCGGCCGCGCGGACGCGGCGAAGCATTTCGTGCTTTCGGCGGCGATCGCCGCAGCCATCGGCGAAGGCGCCGCGCGCGCCGCGGGGATGACGAAGGAGATGAGCGACATGCACGGGCTGGACAAGGGGAATGGCACCGGATTCTCGTTCGCGGACCTCGCCGCCGACGAAGCCGGCGTCGTGTACGCGTCGTGGCTGCTCGGCGACCCGGCCGCCCGCCTTAAGAAAGCCGCCGAGAAATTCGCGCATAAATCGTGCTTCCCGTCCCTCGAGGGCTTCCCCGACGGCCTGCGCACCGACGAGTTCGACGACAAGTACGGGCCGGTCGGAAGCGAGAACTACAACAAGGTCTGGAAGCCGCTCGAGGAGCGGGTCAAGGCGCTTCCCCTCTACGCGGAGGAAAAAAAGTGATCCAGGATTGGGTGACACCCGCAATTCTGGGAATCCTCCTCGTCGCGAGCATCCTTGCGGGGCTGCGGATTTTCAGCCTCAAGAGCGGGATGGGAAAAGGCGTCGGAGCGGCCTATCTCGTGCTGGCGGGGATTCTGGTCGTCTTCGCCGCCACGGCGGGCGTCCTTTACTGGAAGCGGCAAATGTCGCAGGCCATGGCCCCGGAGAAATAGCGCCGCCGCGCGGTAGAATGGGCTCGTCGCCGGACCCGAGACCAGGCACCCGCTTCCATTGAGGCCGCCCTCCCATGGATTCCTTCACGATGTGGTTCCGCGCCTTCCCGACTGTGACCTTGATCGTCGGTGTCGTGCTCGGGCTGATCCTCTTCAAGAAGCTCTTTGGCAAGTCCGGCCCGAAGGAAGGCCAGAACTGGGTCGTCATTCTCCTCCTCGTCGGCGTCGTCGGCGCCATCGTCGCCGCGGTCTGGGGCTTCAGGAACGTGCGGCCGCCGGATAATTCCGGAATGACCTGGAAATGAAGCGGGGCGTCATCGTCGCCTTGCTCTTGTTCGCCCTGATTGCCTTGGTCATTTCCATGCTCGGTTGGCTGGCCTGGGCAAGCTACGACCACAAAGGCTGATCCGTCCCGCCCGCCCGCCTGCCCGCCCGTTTGCTGGACTCGATCCCAAGCCCTCCCTACCATCGCTCTCGTGGACCTTCTCGAATCGCACATCCGCCCCGACGCCGCCGACTTCCAGGCGAACCGGGCCGCGTACCTGAAGGTCGTCGAGCAGCTACGCGCGGAGTACGCGAAGGTCAAGAAAGGCGGTTCGGAAGCGGCGGCCGCCAAGCACCACGCGCGCGGGAAGCTTCTGCCGCGGGAGCGCATCGAAAAACTGTGCGACCCCGGCTCGCCCTTCCTCGAGCTGTCGCCCCTGGCGGCGCACGGAATGTACGGCGGCGACGTGCCGGGCTCCGGCCTCGTCACGGGGATCGGCGTCATCCACGGCCGCGAATGCATGATTGTCGCCAACGACGCGACGGTGAAGGGCGGCTCGTACCACCCGATCACCGTGAAGAAGCACGTCCGCGCGCAGGACATCGCGCTCGAAAACCGGCTCCCGTGCGTCTACCTCGTCGACTCCGGCGGCGCGTTCCTGCCGCTTCAGGCCGAGGTCTTTCCCGACCGCGACCACTTCGGCCGCATTTTCTTCAACCAGGCGGTGATGTCGTCGAAGCGGATCCCGCAGGTCGCGATTGTCCTCGGCTCGTGCACGGCGGGCGGCGCGTACGTCCCCGCGATGAGCGACGAGTGCGTGATCGTCAAAGGCAACGGGACGATCTTCCTCGCGGGTCCGCCGCTGGTGAAAGCGGCGACGGGGGAAGAGGTGACCGCTGAGAATCTCGGCGGCGCGGATGTCCACTGCCGCGCGAGCGGCGTGACGGACCACCTGGCCCACGACGAAGAGGAAGCGCTGGCGCTCGGGCGCTCGATCGTCGCGAACTTCAACACGGTGAAGCGCGTCGGGCTCGACGTCGCCACGCCCGAGGAGCCGAAGTACCCGGCCGAGGAAATCTACGGGATCGTCGGCACCGACCTGAAACGACAGTACGACGTCCGCGAAGTCCTCGCCCGCCTCGTCGACGGCTCGCGCTTCCACGAATTCAAGGCGCTCTACGGCCCGACGCTCGTCTGCGGGTTCGCGCGGATCCTCGGCTACCCGATCGGGATCGTCGCGAACAACGGCGTCCTCTTCTCGGAGTCGGCGCAGAAAGGCGCGCACTTCGTGCAGCTCTGCGGGCAGCGCGGCATTCCGCTGCTTTTCCTGCAGAACATCACGGGCTTCATGGTCGGCAGGAAGTACGAGTCCGGCGGGATCGCCAAGGACGGCGCGAAGCTCGTGCAGGCGGTTGCCTCAGCTGCGGTGCCGAAGTTCACGATCATCATCGGCGCTTCGAACGGCGCCGGGAATTACGGGATGTGCGGGCGCGCCTACGAGCCGCGCTTCCTGTGGATGTGGCCGAACGCGCGCATCAGCGTGATGGGCGGGGAGCAGGCGGCGAGCGTGCTGGTGCAGGTGAAGCAGGAGCAGCTGGCGTACGAGAAGAAGAAGGGGATGACGGCAGCGGAAATCGCCGCGATGAAGGACCCGATCCTGGAGAAGTACGAGACGGAGGGGCATCCGTTTTATTCGACGGCGCGGATCTGGGATGACGGGATTCTGGATCCGGTGGACACGCGGCGGACGCTGGGGCTGGCGATTTCGGCGTGCCTGAACGCGCCGATCGCGGCGACGGACTGGCCGGTGTTCCGGATGTAAGGGAGGCTGGAGACTGGCAGGCGGGCTGACGGTGTGCGACGGTGTCAACGACGTCGCGCAGATAAAACGCGATCGACGCAGACAGGCGCGGATACGACCTTTTACTTCAAGTAGGCGGGACGCCCCATGCTGGAGATGACTTACAACCACCTGCTGGTTTCGGTCCAGGGCGACATGGTCACCGTCACCCTCAACCGTCCCGAGGTCCACAACGCCTTCAACGAGACCGCGATCGGCGAGATCACGGACTGCTTCGAGCGCATCGGGCGCGATGACGAAGTCCGGCTGGTCGTCGTCGCCGGCGCCGGGAAATCTTTCTGCGCAGGCGGAGACCTGAACTGGATGAAGAAGTCGGTCAAGTTCACGAAAAAACAAAACCTCGAGGACGCGAAGAGGCTCTCGTTGATGCTCCACGCGGTGAACGAGTGCCCGAAGCCCGTTGTCGCTCGGGTGCAGGGGAACGCGCTGGGCGGCGGAAGCGGGCTTGTCGCCGCGTGCGACATCGCGGTCGCCGCCGACGGCGCACAATTCGGCTTCACCGAGGTCAAACTCGGCATCGTCCCCGCCGCGATCGGGCCGTTCGTCGTGCGCAAGATCGGCGAATCGCACGCGCGGCACCATTTCCTGCTCGGCGACCGCTTCAGCGCCGTCCAGGCGCGCCACATCGGCCTGGTGCACCACGCGGTGGTGCCGGAGCAGCTGGATGTCAGGGTGGCCGAAGTCGTCGCCGGCCTGCGGACGAGCGGGCCGCGGGCGATGGGAGAAGCTAAAGCGCTGATCCGCGAGATGGTCGACCGGCCCGAAACCGCGGACAAGGTGTGCGTCGAGACGATCGCGCGACTGAGGGTCGGGGGAGAAGGGCAGGAAGGACTGCATGCTTTCCTGGAGAAGAGGAAGCCCAGATGGGTGAAGTGACGGGTGCTCAAAGACCAATATTCAATATTCAATACGCAATAATCAATTTTCAATGAGGACTGACAGGCGCAAGTTTCCCGAACTACTTCTCTTCGGAGCCGCTGATGGCCGACACAAACCTGTTCCTGTACCCGGTCTGGTTCAAGGTCGACGAGGCGCTCTGGAAGAAGGCGCTCTCGGTGCTCGTGTCCCGCAACGTGATTTCCGCGACGGGGGAAGGTGCCGAGGAGGGCGAAGTCTGGTTTTCGGCGGGCAAGCGAAGCGGGTACGTCACGAAGACGGAGCAGGAGCCCGCGTTCGAGGACTGCCGGGCGCACATGGGGAACCCTTACTTCATCCCGGACGGCGACACGAGCGAGTATGGAGGGAAGTGCCCTGCTTGCGGGGCGGCGCTTGAAGACGTGCTCGTGGTGGAAGCGATCGTCGACTTCAACGAGTCGGACGAAGAGGACGACCGGCAGAAGTGCCCGAAGTGCAAGGCGGTCGTGGACGTGTCGAAGCTGAAATGCTCGATTGAGACGGCGCTGGCGCCTGCGTTCGTGTGTTTCGTGGGAGCGAAGGGGGGAGCGCCCAATGCGGAATTGATGAAGGCGCTCGAGGAGGCGACCGGGGGCGCGTGGAAGTGGCTGACCGAGAAGGTGGAGTTGTAGGTGAGGAAAGTTGCGAGTTGCGGGTTGCGAGTTGCGAGTTTCCGGCCATGAAGAAGGTCCTCATTGCCAACAGGGGCGAAATTGCCTGCCGCGTGGCGCGGGCTTGCCGGGAGGCGGGGATCGCCTCAGTCGCGGTCGCGACGCCGCCGGACGTTGAAGCGCTGCACGCGTTCGCGGCCGACGAGACGCTTTCAATTCAAAGCTATCTTGACGGCGCGGAGCTGATCGCGGCGGCGAAGAAATGCGGGGCCGACGCGATTCACCCGGGGTACGGGTTTCTCAGCGAGAGCCACCTGTTCGCGGACGCGGTCGCGGCCGCGGGGCTGACGTGGATCGGCCCGCCTGGCGCGGCGATCCGGAAGATCGGGGACAAGATGTCGGGGAAGGACGTGGCGGAAGCGGCGGGGGTGCCGACGGTGCCGGGGTGCAGCGGCGGCGACCAGTCGGACTCGCATCTGAAAGCCGAGGCGATCAAGATCGGTTTCCCGGTGCTGGTGAAGGCGAGCGGCGCCGGCGGGGGCAAAGGCATGCGCGTCGTCGAGCGCGAGGCGGATCTCGAGGACGCAATCGGCGCCTGCCGTCGCGAGGCAGCGGGTGGATTCAAGGACGACCGGCTGCTGCTCGAGAAATATCTGCGGCCGGTGCGGCACGTCGAAATCCAGGTGATCGCGGACACGCATGGAAACGTGCTTCACCTCGGCGAGCGCGACTGCAGCGTGCAGCGCCGGCACCAGAAGGTCGTCGAGGAATCGCCCAGCCCGGCGATTTCACCCGAGACGCGGGCGGCGATGGGGCGCGCGGCGGCGGCGCTGATGAAGGCGGCCGGCTACGTCAATGCGGGGACGTGCGAGTTCATCGTCGACGCGGCGGGGAAGTACTACTTCCTCGAAGTCAACGCGCGCCTCCAGGTTGAGCACCCCGTCACCGAGACCGTTACAGGCCTCGACCTCGTCCGCCTTCAGCTCGATGTCGCGGCAGGGCGGCCTCTTCCAATCCGGCAGGAGGACGTGACTTTCCGAGGCCACGCGATCGAGGTCCGCATTTACGCCGAGGACCCCGAGCGCGATTTCATGCCGTCCGCCGGCCGCATTCTGGAGTACGAGGAGCCGCGCGGCGTGCGCATCGACACCGGAGTTCGCCCCGGGTCTGCCGTGCCCCCCGACTACGACCCCATGCTCGCGAAGCTGATCGCGTCGGGGCGAAACCGCGCCGAGGCGATTGCCGCGGCACGGCGCGCGCTTCGCGAATACGCGATCCTCGGCGTGTGCACGAACATCGCGTACCTCGATGCGATCCTCGGCCACCCGGAATTCGCCGCGGGACGCGCAACGACCGACTTTCTCGCGAAGCACTTTCAGGCCTGGAAGCCCCCGTCTCCGCCGCCGCCGTCCGAGGTCCTCGCCGCCGTCGCCGCTTCCGATCCCACCTCCCGTGCCGCCGCGGGGCCTTCCTCCGATCGCGACCCGCACTCCCCGTGGCGCGCCCGCGACGCCTGGAGGAACCTTTGAAACTCCGGTGCGACGGCAAGGACTACGAGGGAAATCCGGCCGGCGCGAAGCGGCTGGAGGACGGCGCGTGGCTCGTGAACGGCAAGCGCGTCCGGGTCGCGAGGACGGCGGCCGGGATCGAGGCGTGGTGCGGCGGGCACGTGTGGCGGCTCGAGGCCGCGGAGGACGGCGCGCGGCGAAAAGCGGGAAAGGGGCACGAGGGAATCGTGAGCCCGATGACCGGGAAGGTGCGCCAGGTGCTCGCGAAGGCCGGGGACCGCGTCGATGCGGGCGCGGTCCTCGTCGTCGTCGAAGCCATGAAGATGGAGTACCGCGTGACCGCGCCTCACGCCGGGGTCCTTACGAAAGTCAGCGCCGTCGCAGGCGCGCTCGTCGAGATGGGGCAGGTGCTCGCGGAACTCGACGAAACGACGTAGCCCTACTTTTTCAGCGACAGGTCCTCGTTCACTTTCTTCAACATCGGCTTCCAGTATCCCTCCGCCGCCGCGACCGTCTGAAAGTTCTCCTTCACCGACAGCTTGCTCAGCGACCGCAGCGCCGCGCCCTCCGTCACGAGCTGATGCGGCTTCTTCATCTGCCCGACCGCCGCAGCCTTCTTCAGCAGATCCAGAATTGTCTCGACGCTCGCCCGGCAGCGGATCATCCCGAGCGACATCATCGCGTCGGCCACCTCGATATTCTCCTCGTCGTCCTTTTCCGGAATCCGCTTTTCCAGATATGCCCCCAGCACGGGCACGCTCGAGGGATGCCCGACGCTGCCCAGCGCCGGCGTCACCGCGTGCAGCGTCTTACCGGGCTTTGGATTCGCCACGAACGCCGCGTTCAAAACCTTCGCCGCTTCCGCCAGCCCTTTCATCTTGCCGAGCGCTTTCGCGGCCTCCACGCGCACGTCTTCCGACGCGTCCCCGAACGCGGGGGCGAGCGCATTGGCGCACAGCGCGTGCGCGCAGTCGCCCGCCGCCAGGATCGCCGCCTTCTTCGCCGCCTCGTCCTTTCCCTTCAGCGCCGCCGTCACCGCTTCGGCCTTGGGTTTTGCATCCGCTTCCGTCGGCTTCGCCGGCGGATCTTCCGCCCGCGTCGAAAGGGCCACTAGGGAAACGACGGCGACTCTGAGGAAGCGCATGGCGTGCTCCTGCGAAGGGAAGGGAGACAGGGACGGTAGCAACTGCAGGCGGAGTGTCGCAAGACGGGCCTCTCTCACTACTCATTCCTCAATACTCTAAACTGGTGTCATGACTCTTCCTCCCTCGGTCTTCCTCATCGAAGTCTGCCCGCGCGACGGCCTCCAGAACGAACGGGAGATCGTGCCGGCCGGGAAGAAGGTGGCGTTCGTGGAAGCGCTGGCGGAGGCGGGGTTGCACGAGATCGAGGTGACCAGCTTTGTTTCGCCGAAGTGGGTGCCTCAACTCGCGGATGCGGCCGAAGTTTTCGGGAAGCTGAAGCGCCGGGAAGGGGTTGTGTACAGCGCGCTTGTTCCGAACGTGAAGGGGATGGAGCGCGCGATCGCGAGCGGCGTCCGGAAGGTCGCGGTCTTCACGGCGGCGACCGAAACGTTCTGCAAAAAAAACATCAACATGACGTTTGCGGAATCGCTGCAGGCCTTTCTACCCGTGGTCGCCGAGGCGAAGAAAAACGGAATCGCCGTGCGCGGATACCTCTCGACCGCGTTCGGCTGCCCATACGAAGGGAACGTCCCCCCGACGCAGGCCGCGATCGCCGCGCGACGCCTCGCTGACCTCGGCTGCGACGAGCTCTCCATCGGCGACACCATCGGCGTCGCCGCGCCACCAGGCGTGGAGGCGCTTCTCGGGCTGTTGAAATTCCCCAAGGACCGCACCGCGCTTCACTTCCACGACACCCACGGCACCGCCGTCGCCAACGCCTTCACCGCCGCCCAGATGGGCTTCAGCCGCTTCGACTCCAGCGCCGGCGGCTTCGGCGGCTGCCCGTACGCGCCGGGGGCAGCGGGGAACGTGGCGACGGAAGATCTCGTGTATGCGTTCGAAAAAGCCGGAGTGAAAACGGGTGTCGATTTCCCGAAACTCGCGTCCGCATCACGCGCGATCGGGGAAGCGCTTCACAAGCGGCCGCCTTCAAAGGCCCTGGCGGCGCTTGGACCGATGCTCCCGAACACCGAAACGAACTTGAAGTGAGGGAGCCGACGCTGGCGCTTGCTCCGACCCTGGATCTCTCGAATCGTCTCGAAGAGGGATGGCTCGCCGCGCTGGGAGTTGGTTGGGACCGGCATGTCTACGCGGCGAATCGCTAACGCTGTTGATGTCTCAGAAGCTCTACCGCCTTGACGTCGCCGCAGCGTTGCCGCTCTTCGACGCGCGCTGAGAAGCTTCCGACTACTTGTTGAAGTAGAACTTCGCCGAGCCGGTGCCGCTGGAGGGCGATCCGCCGCCGGAGTACGGGCCCCATCCCGTTGAGTTGTGCGCGCGGACCCACCAGCGGTACCACGTGTACTTCGCGCTGGGCCAGACGACTTTCGACGCGGTCGTCGTCGTCCACGCGTAGTAGTACTTGTAGCTGCCGCCGCTGTAGTACTGGAGGTACAGCTCGTACTTGTCCGCGCCCGGGACGGCGCCCCATTTGAACGTCACCGACGGGCCCCACTTCGAGATGCTCCCTGCGGGGCTCAGGCCGGTCGGCGCGGGCGGGACTGGCGGCGCGGGGAGGCCGTAGAACTCCGCGTAGTCGCTTCCCGGCCCCCAGCCGGCCGCGTTGTGGGCCCAAACGGCGAAGCGGTAGTAGCCTGCGGTTGAAAACGTCATGGTGGTGGAAGCGCCGGCCGGGTAGGTCTCCGAATAGAAGATCCAGGCGGAACCATCCCAGCGATCGAGCTGGACGTAATAGGTGTCGACGGCGAATTCGTCCAGGGGGCTCCACGAGAGGGCGATGGGGCTGGATGCCGAGGCGCCACCGTCGGGGCTGAGGCCTGCCGGAGCGGGTGGAGGGACGCCGGGGGCGATGAGGGCGGCGACGTCGGCGAGGAATGAAGTCCACGGGAAGTACGGGCCCGGGTCGGTCCGGTTCCACGGCTGGATCTGGCCGTGGGAGAGGATCCCGGTTTTGGTAAACGTGTCGCCGGGTTCGTCGTAGGCGTCGGTCGACGGGTGGACTACTTCCACGTCGTAGGAGTCACAAAGGAATGCAACGAGTTTCGTGAGCGAATCGAGAAGCTCCGGCGTCCAGGTCGACGATTTGCCTGCGTACCCCGCGCACTCTATGCCGATCGAGCGCTTGTTGTAGTAGGTCGCGTGCCACGCGATGTCGTCGTCGGCAACCATCTGCGTGATTTCGCCGCCGGGGGAGATGACGTAGTGGGCGCTGACGCCTGAAGCCGTGGACTTGAACCAGGAGATGGCGCCGGAGTAGGTGCCCTCGGTGGTGTGGATGACGACGGAGTCGATGTTGTAGGAGGACTCGCGGGAGGAGGCAGAGTAGTTCGGCGAGGAATTCCAGATCGTCGCGGGTTTGGCGACCTGGGCGGAAGCGGTGACGGCCGAGAGAAGGAGCAACGCGGCGACAGAAAATGAACGGATTGAATTCATCTCCCCCTCCTTCGCAGCCGTGCGGTTGAGTGCAGACGGATGGTGGGTCTGAACGCGATGCGCGGGTGGGGAAGGGGTGTCAGTGGAAATCCTGGGAAAAATGTGAATTCAGTAAACCTCGTTTGAGTAACAACTTGGGTCGGAGGGCAGGCCAGGTTTGCGGGCCCTTTCCCTTTCCCGTTCCCTTTCCCGCGCGCGTAGCAGGAAAGCTCATAGTGCGGCCCCATCGCGTTGGCAGAGGATGGGTGTAGGCCAGCTTTCTTGAAGTCGGGAAAGGGAAAGGGAAAGGGCAAGGAACAGCCTGAACCTCCGCCCGGTCTCCGCTGTTAGCATGGTCCACCCTTCGAACCCACGCACATGGACTCCCACACCCTCTCCGCCCTTGAATTCGACGTCGTCCGCCGAAAACTGGCCGACGAAGCGTTCACCGACCCTGGCCGGCGCGCCGCGCTCGCGCTCCAGCCGCTTCCCGATCCGAACGCCGCGCGTTGGATGCAGGATGAGACGATGGAAATGCGGCGCGCGGCCGCGGAAGAGGGGCGGCCTCCGGTCGACGGGCTGACAGACCTTGCGAAAGTGCTCGTCGCCGCGCGCATCGAAGGCCACCCGCTCGAGCCACAGGAACTGCTCGCGGTCGCCGCTTCGCTCCGAGCCGCGCGCGCCGTGCTTTCCTGGTCGTCGCGGATCGCGTGGGAGCATCCGAAACTCGACGCGATCGTGGGGAATGTGAAGGCGGAAGCCGAGGCGGAGAAGCGGATAACGGCGGCGTTCGACGACGCGGGGGCGGTGGCGGACGACGCGAGTCCGGAGCTGGCGGACGTGCGCAAGAAAATCGGGAAGCTCGAGGAGCGGATCCGGCGGCGGCTTGAGGACGTGATCGGATCGACGAAAGTCTGGCTGCAGGACACGTTCATGACGGTTCGCAACGGGCGCTTTGTGATCCCCGTGAAAGCCGGCGCGCGAACGAATGTCCCGGGCATCGTGCACGACGCGAGCGATTCGGGCGTCACCGTCTACGTCGAGCCCGCGGCCGTCATTGAGGACGGGAACGACCTTGCCGAGTGCCGCGCGAGGGAGCGAGCCGAAGTGCGCCGCATTCTGACCGCGCTGTCGGACATCGTGCGCGTCATTCTCCCCGCGGTCGAAACGAACCAGCGCGCTCTCGCCGCCCTCGACCTCGCGGCGGCCCGGGCGCGCTTCTCCGAGCGCTGGAACTGCGTCCGCGCCGAGATCGACGACAAGTGCCGCGTCCGTCTGGAGGGCGCGCGCCACCCCGCGCTTCTGTTCAAGGGAATCGACACCGTCCCGATCGACGTCCGGCTCGGCGACGACTTCCAGGTCCTCGTCATCACCGGCCCCAACACGGGCGGCAAGTCCGTCGCGCTGAAAACCGTCGGCCTCCTCCATGTCATGGCGCTCGCCGGCCTCCACATCCCCGCGAAAATCGGCGCGCGCATCGGCTTTTTCACGAACGTCTGCGCCGACATCGGCGACGAACAATCGATCGAGCAGTCGCTCTCCACCTTCTCCGCCCACCTCAAACGCATCACCGAACTTCTCCCCGCCGCCAACTCCACCACCCTCGTCCTCCTCGACGAACTCGGCGCCGGCACCGACCCCACCGAGGGCGGAGCGCTGGGGTGCGCGATTCTGGAAGCGCTTCTTGCCAGCGGCGCGAAGGTGATCGCGACCACTCACCTCGGCGACATCAAGACCTTCGCCGCCACCACCGCCGGCGTCGTCAACGGATCGGTGCTCTTCGATGTGCAGACTCTTCGCCCGATGTACACGCTCACGATCGGCATTCCCGGCCAGTCCAACGCCTTTGCGATAGCGCGGCGGCTCGGACTTCTGGAGGAAGTCGTGAAGCGCGCCGAGGCGTTCGTCGGCGGCCGGGAGCGCCTGCTCGAACGGGCGATCGGCGGGCTCAGCGCCGCGCGCGACGAGGCCGAGCGCGACCGCGTCGCCATGGGAAAGGCCCGCGCCGATGCCGAAATCGCCGAAGCCCGCGCAAAAGCGAAAATCCAGGACGCCGTCGAGGAGAAGCGGTCCGCGATGGAAGCGGCGGCGCGCGAGGCGGCGGAGCTCGTCGGGAGGGCGCGCGCG
Source organism: Planctomycetota bacterium (assembly GCA_009773755.1). Taxonomy (GTDB): domain Bacteria; phylum Planctomycetota; class MHYJ01; order WSZJ01; family WSZJ01; genus WSZJ01. Next base: position 40,854 of record WSZJ01000021.1, read on the forward strand.
GAAGTCCAGTCGGCGCTCGACGACGTTCGGCAGAAGCGAGTGGCGCCGAAAGAGGCGCAGCGCCGCCTGGATTCCGCTCACCGTGAGATGGCGCAGAAGGCGCACCAGCTGGAGCGACCCGGAACGCCGCTCGCGCCCGGGGAAGTCAAGCCGGGGATGGCGGTTCACCTCCGTTCACTGAGCCAGGACGGCGTCGTGCTCGCGGTAAGGGGCGGAAAGGGAAGGGCGACCGTTTCGTGCGGCGGGATGGAAATCGAGGTCGCGCTGGAAGACCTGGTTCGCGGAGAGGCGCCGCGCGTCGAGGCCGGCGCCCCGGCAGTTCACCGTTCTGCGCCGGAAGCGCCTCGCGAAATCGATCTCCGTGGTTTGCGCGTCGAGGAGGCCCAGCGCCGCATCGGGAAAGAAATCGACGTGTGCCTGCGGGCCGGCTGCGAATCGGTGCGCGTCATTCACGGGTTCGGGACCGGCGCGCTGGGGCAGGCGGCCACGGAATTCCTGCGGCGGCATCCGCAGGTTTCACACTTCCGCACCGGCAAAGCGGATGAGGGCGGTGGAGGCGTTCTGGTAGTGACGTTCCGCGCCTGAATTCAGCAGGGACACGGGAGACACCCGCTCGTGGTCTACGCCTCCCGACTCCGAACTCCCGTCTCCCGTCTGTTCTTTAAAGAACCGCTAGCCGCCCTTCGCTTCCCCGATCTTCCAGTGCTTCTCAAAATCCGCCTGCGTCGACGGCAACATCATCTCCGGCCGGAACAGCACCTTGATCACCGGATCCGGCGTCAGCGTCGTCTCCCCGGTCATCGGCAGGTGCGTCACGACCCGGTTCACGGTCAGGTCGTCCTCGCACTCGTAGTACATCCACGCCTCGCCCTTCATCGGCACGAACTGGGACATCTTCAGGTATTTCATGCGCGGGATTCTATGCCACGCCGCCGCGGCGTCCCCAATTTTCGGCTCTTCCGCATGTCCCCGAATTTACGGCAGCGCCCTTCGCGACTCCCGGCTAGAATCCCGCCGTCACCCCACGATGCCATTTTTCACACGCGACCAGCAGGACGCCCTCGAGGCCCTTCATCACGCCAACCCGGCGCACCGCGACCTCCTCGAATTCCTCTCCGGGCCGCTCTCGAGTTTCGCCGCCGAAAAAGTCGCGCCCCGCGCCGCGCGCAACGACGCCGAGGAATCGTTCGCGGCCGACAACCTCCGCGCGCTCGGCGAACTCGGCTTCATGTCGCTCCCCTTCCCCGAAAAGTACGACGGCATGAACGCCTGCTTCTCCTACCTCGCCGCCGGCATGGAGACGCTCGCCAAGGCCGACGCCGGATTCACGCTCGCCATCGCCATCCACGGAACGGCGACCGATGGCATCTACCGCTTCGCCAGCGACCGCCTCAAGGACAAGTACGTCGAGAAGCTGTCGCACGGCCGGCTCATGGGCTGCTTCGGGCTGACCGAGACGACCTCGGGGTCGGACGCGAAGACGATGAAGTGCTGCTGGACGCGCGATGCGGCGACGGGCGACTACCTGCTCAACGGCGGAAAGTACTGGATCACCAACGGCATGACCGCCGACGTGTTTTTCATCATGGCGAAGGGGCCGGACGGGAAAGTCAGCGCGTTCGCGGTGGAGAAGGGGTGGAAGGGGACGTTCGAGCAGCACAAGATCGAGGGAAAGATGGGGGTGCGCGGCTCGAACACGGCGGAGCTGGTGTTCGCCGACTACCGCGTCCCGAAGGACCAGCTGATCGGCGAGGAAGGCAAGGGCTTCAACTACGCGATGCACATGCTCAACGGCGGCCGCGTCACGATCGGCGCGTGGTCGACCGGGATCGCGCAGGGCGCCTACGAAAAGTTCGTGAAGTACGCGCACGAGCGCGAGCTCTTCGGGAAGCGGCTGATCGACCTCGACAACACGCGCCGCGAGATGAGCGAGATGCAGATCGGGATCAACGCGGGGCGGCTGATGACCTACCAGGCGGCGTGGTGGAAGACGAAAGGCGCGGACATCGCGGCAAAGGCCGCCATGGCCAAGGTGATGGCGACGGAGTCCTCGGTCCACGTAGCCGAGCGCGCGATCGAGCTCGCCGGCGGCTTCGGGTACGTCGCCGACTCCCGGATCGAGCGGCACCTGCGCGACGCGCTCCTCGGCCGGATCGGGGAGGGGGCGAACGAGGTGCTGAAGATCATGGTGATTCCGCGAGCGCTGGAGCGCGAGTTCGGCGAGCGGCCGCTGACGAATCTGTGGTAGAAGTGCGGCTGGCGGAGGCTGCGGAGGCTGGCGGAAGCTGCGGACGCTAACGACCACCGTCATTCGCCAGGCAATTCGCCGAAACAGAAACGTCAGCGCCGACTTCACTTTCTCTGCATTTTGCAGTTAGCCTCCGCAGCCTCCGCAGCCTCCGCAGCCTACGCCAGCCTCCGCCCGCCTCCGCCAGCCCCTCCTTCTATCGCGCCTCCACCGAGCTGACCCGATAAAGCACTTTCGGCTCCGCAAAATACGTCACCGTCAGATCGTCCAGGATCGGCGACATCACCACGGGGACCATCGCCGCCACCTCGAACCAGCCCAGGTAGTACACCTCCGTCCCGGCTTTCACCGTCGTCTTCACCGGCAATCCCGCGCAGCCGTCGTAATAGTACGAGTCGAGATAACTCCCCCCCGTCTTCGTGCGGATCGACGGCGTGATGTGCCCGAACGACGTCGTCGGCGCCGCGCCGTCATGCCCGTACAGATGCACGTGCCAGGGATGGTAGTGCGTGCACATCACCGTCCCGATCGTCACTTCGCCCCCGCCAGCAACGGCCGTTTCCACCGCCGTCAGCCGCTTCTTGTACACACCCGCCTTCTCCCCCTTGTACCCCTTCCCGCTCTTGAACGTCGTCCCGTCGAAGTAGGTCATGCTGTGGAAGCGGTTCCGCGGCGTGAAGGCCGTGTCGTGGCTCCGCCAGTGGTGGATCACGAGGTTGTCGATCGTTCCGATCGTCGACGGCTGGCTCATGCCGAAGGGGCTTCCGGTGAACTGCAGCTTGCTCAGGATTTCCATCCGGGGGCCCGTTCCCCAGTCGTTGTTCGGGTACACGCCGATGAACGGGGTCGGCAGGGCCATCGCCTTCACGTCGAACACGTCCTTCCCGACTACAGAGGCCACGTCCACGCCGTCGCCGGTAATCCCGGACGCCGGTTTCCCGTCGACAAACAGCATCGCGTTCGGCGGGATCGTCACCGTCGACCCGTCCGCCAGCGTTTTCACTTCTTCCGGCATCACGGAAATCTCGATGTGATGCCAGGTGTGCGCGCGGAAGTCGTGGTCGCGATAGATCACGTAATGCTTGCCGGCCTGGTAGAGGTTGTAGAAGACCCGCGACCCTTGCACGTAGACCCATTGCTCGTAGTTTGTCCCGTGCGTCGCCGCGCCCAGCCCCCACAGGTGCATCCGTGAGCACGGTCCCGCGTTCAGCGTCGTCGCCGCGGCAGTCTTCGGAAGCCCCTTCGCCCACTCCCAGTGGTCGATCTCGGGCTTGTAGACGAACTCGACCGTGAAGCGGCTCGTCGGGAGCTCGTCGCCCCAGATCGTGTGGAACCGGCGGCGCTTCAGGTAGTTCACATAGAGCCCGAACGGCTGGATGTCCGCGCCGTCTTCGAAGAAACCCGTCCCGATCGTGTTGAGGGCGCCGGTCGGCTGGATCTGGTAGGCGCGCTTCGGCGAGAACCCGCCCGCCGACTTGTATTCCGTGTCCGAGGTGAGCGAATTCGCAGGGCTGTTGGAGGTCATCGTCCCTTCACAATCCGGGGACGTAAACGCGTACTCCGGATTGGTCGGGTTCGGCAGGACGTGTTTCTGCAGGTTCGGCGCCTTCGTCGCGTGCGACAGGTTCGGCCCGATTTTGCCGAGGTTGAATCCCCACACGCCGCTCACCATGCAGTCCTTCCCCGAGTTCTTCCAGTCGACGAGGTTCCAGGCACAGCTCGCCGACTGGCCGGGAAGCGGCTTGCGGCACATTTTCGAAGTCGAAGTGTTGAAGTCGAGGGGAGTCATGCCGGACAGGATGTTGACGGGACCGTTGAGCGTCAGGTACCCGTCGTAGTCCGACGCCCAGGAGACGTCGTTGGTCGCGCTCTTGTACCGCGTCGACGACAGGAGCGGGTTGTTGTAGGGATACTCGGGCATCGACACGATCGGCGGAAACCCGTCGGCGTACAGATCTCCTTCGCCGCTTCCCGGATCGTCGTTCGTCCAGCTGCGGTCCTTCTCGAACTGTTCCTGCGTCGTGATGCGGATCGCGTCGAAGATCTTGACGATGGTCTCGACTCGCTCCTGAGCCAGAACTTTTCCGCCCGCGACGACGCGCCCCAGCGACTCGATCTCGAACAGTCCCATCGAAGAGAAGCACCACTCGGTGGACTTCTGCGTGATGTCGGATTTGTCGAGCCGCACGAGGTCCTTCGATTCCGTCAGCGGATTCGGGTCGACGAGCAGCAGGTCCGGGTTCATTTTCCGGATGTCGGTGTTCGGGTTGCCGTTGGCGTGGATGAGCGACTTCTGGAAGCGGTCGAGGCCGGGGATCTTGTCGATGACCTCGGACCGGAAGTGCATCCAGTCGTTGTACGACCAGGCGCCGGCGGGCGTGCCGAAGGTGTAGCGGGCGTTGATGATGTGGTCCGCCGCGACTTCCGCCTGCGCCTGCGTGATGGCGATGTTGCGCGTCACGAGGTGCGCCGTCGCGTGGTCGTAATCGACGAACTTCGCCGTGAGCCCCCACAGCATCGCGACGAGCACTTCACGGCTCGCCGTGTTGACGTTGATCGGCGCGCGGGGTTCTTTCCACTGGTTGGTGCCGCCGAACTTGGCGGCCTTCGTCGCCGCGCCGGACGCGGTCACGAACTGTGTCGCGATGCCGCCGCGGTCGATGATGTCGGCGGGGGTCGGAGGAGCGCTGGCCGGGAAACCTGCGGGCTTGGGGCCGAAGTGCATCGTGGTGTAGTCGACCCAGGCATGGCAGGAGATGAAGTCGCGGACCTTGCCGAAGCGCGCGCGGCCTTCGGCGGACCCGAGTTTCGCGATGAAGACGAGCTCGAGGACTTCGCCCTTGTGCGCGAAGGGTTTGTTTCGGGCTTTCGCGGCGGCGACCATCTCGTCGCCGAGCTTGAACGGCGCGGGGAGCCCGGCGTCGAGATTGACGATGGCGCCGAGATTGTTCAGGAGGCGCTGGATCTGGGGGTTCTGGTCGTTGACGAAAAGCTGGGAAGCGCAGTCCACGGCCTTGACGGCGTAGAAGTCGCCGTCGATCTCGTAGCTCCCCGGCATGCTGCCGCTCATCCAGGCGCGCGCAGGATCACCGAAGGAGAGACCGGCGGGGACGCCGCTGAGGAGAGCGTCGTCGCAGACCTGCTCGAGCCGGCGGGACGGCGCTCCGTAGGGCCGGCTGGGGGTGTACCCGCCGAGGGCCGCGATCGTCGCGGGCGAATAGGTCAAGCTGCCGACGGGGCCGTTGAGCATCTCGCGGTAGTACCAGTCGTTGCGCGTGTCGTCCCAGGCCTGGATGAGGTTGCGAGCGCGGATCGCTGCGAGGGCGCGCTCGACGCCCGAGTCGGCGAGGAGGCGGGCGCGGACCTTGTCGACGTAGGAAGCGGAGACTGCGCGTTCGACGCGCGACAGGGTTGCGAAGGCGGCGGCGAGAAGGCCCAGGACGCCGAGGATTCCAAGGGCGACGAGGATGACGAAGCCACGGTCGTGGAAGCGGCGGGCGAGGCGCATGGGCGGAGGCTCCGAAATAAAAACATCGGTGGCGCCGTCGCCGGGCCGGAGAGTCTCCGGTGCGGCGCCGTCGCGGGTTTTGAGACAGGGTCTGCGCTGGCAGGGAGGCGGGGGTCGCAAGCGGCAGGCCAGATGATGAAGAAGGTTAATCTTAGCCGCAAACCGTTGTATATATTATACTTCTGTCAATTAACTTCCTTCATCTAAAACTCGAGCGCCCGTTACCTTTCCCGGCGCAGGTTACCTCAGCGTGACTTCCGCAACCCATCCCCGTCCCGTAAAAAGCCGTGGCGTCGCGGCAACCCGCGACGCCACCCAGGTTTCGATAGGACCTCAGTCCGCCCCTCAATCCGGACCTGGCCTTTCCTACCCCCTACTCACTACCCCCTACCTACTTCTTCTCCAGCTCCCCCTCAATCACCTTCACCACCTCCTCATCACTCACCTTCACCTTCGGCTCCATCCTCTTCACGACCTTCCCCTCCCGGCTCACCAGGAACTTCGTAAAGTTCCACTTGATCTCCCCCGAGAATCCGGCGTTCGTCTTCTCCCCGGTCAGGAATTCGTACAGCGGACAGATCCCGTCCCCCTTCACCACCGCCTTCGACAGCATAGGGAACGTGACTGAGTATTCTTTCGTGCAGAACTCCCTGATCTCCGCGTCCGTCCCCGGCTCCTGCGCGCCAAATTCGTTTGCCGGCACGCCGATCACCACGAGCCCCTTCTCCTTGTACTTCCCGTACAGCGCCTCCAGGTCCTTGTACTGCGGCGTCATTCCGCACTTCGACGCCACGTTGACCAGCACCACGACCTTTCCCTTGTAGTCCCCCAGCTTCACATCTTTTCCGTCGAGCCCCTTCATCGTGAACCCCAGCACTCCTTCCTCCTTCTTTCCGGTTTCCGCGGGCGCGCTCGACTTGCCCGCCTTCTCCCAGCCCTCAAGCCCTGCGCCGAACACCCGCACGTTCGTGTATCCGAAGCCGACCGCCCGGTCGGCTGCCTTGTGGCACGTGTGTCACTTCTCGTTCATGCAGTAGAAGACAAGCATCGCCCCCTTGTCTTCCGGCAGGTCCTTCGCCGTGTACTTCATCGCGTTCAGCCACTGCGCCCCCGTCACGCGCCGCTTCTCCCAGATGAACTTCGGGTTGTTGTCGTAGATGTTTGCGTCGCCCGAGCGGATGGCCGTGTCGAGATCTTCGACGCTGATTTCGGTCCAGCCTTCGTCGCCGGCGCTGGTCTGAAGCGCCGTGAAGAGGAGCGCCGCGGAAGCGGCGAGCAGGATGCGCATGAGAGCTCCTTTAGGGGGAAGAGGTGGGGCGAGAGTGTGCCGAAGAAGCACGGAAGATACAACACGGCGCGCGCTTCGTTACTTCCCGGTGTTATTGACTGTGACTTTCATCTCGGGCGGTTGCCGCTGCACCGGGTCCCCCGCATCCAGCGCCGCGAACGCCTTTTTCAGTTGAGGCCACTTCCAGATCAGCCGGTCACGGCACCCCGTGGGATTGTTCCCGTTGCCGTTGTGGTTTTTCGCGTGGCAGAAGCCCTTGTCCCGGAGGGCCATGATGCACTCGGGTCAGGTAGCGCCCGTATTCGCGCCGAAGCCCGCGCCTTTGTACTCGTCCTCCAGACCGAGCGCAGCGTGCCCGAGTTCGTGGAAGATGACGCGGGCGAACCAGTTCTGGACGCCCATCGGGATGTTGAACCAACCGTTGGGCGTGTCCTTGAACTCGATGTCGTAGACCAAGTGCCCCTCGGCCTTCTGGTCCGTGAAGATCACTTCGACGATGAACATGGCTCCGTGCGTCGCCGTCGCCATCTTCGCGGAAGCGAGTTTCATTTCTTCGGCCAGCTTTTCGATCTCCTCGCGAGACAGGTCCTGCTTGCAGCCGATGCTGATCGTGAGCGGCACGAGCGACGCCTGGAACAACTCCTCGAGCGCTTTCCCGGCCGCCTCGAGGTCTTTTTTTGCATCCTTGTGCTCCGGCTTGAGTTCGAGAGTTTTTTCCAGAAGCGGCTTCGCCTGCGGCCAGAGCTTCCGGTCGCGGCACCACCTTGCGAGCGCGTACGTCGCGTCGGCGTCGCCGTCCTTGAGTTTCGCCAGCTTCTCGTTGTAGAGCTCGAAGGCGCTCTTTTCCTTCGTCCATTTTGCGATGTCCGCGAATTTCACCGTGAGGCTTCCGTCGAAATTTTCCAGCGTCACCGAGTCGGCAGTTTTCTCGACGATACGGCCCTCGATGACTCGCTTGTCCTTGAGCAGGAGCATGTCGGCTCCGGCAACGCAGGCGGAGATGGCGAGAAGTGCGGTGGTGGCGGCGAAGCGCTTCATGGGATTCTGAGATTGGACGCCGGGACTCCCGGGAAGTTCCTAAGCCGGGCCGGGTAAGACCGTTCTCATGCCTTCACCGCACTCGGCCCGGCTTATCGTGAGCGGGCCCGAAGGGCGAGTCGAACGGTTCCGAAGTTGCGAGACGGCGCAGGTGGGAAAACACTTACCGTTGTTCGCTTAGACCGCGACCCGGTCGGAATCCGGCACGGGAGTGCCCTCCGAAGCGGTTGGCGGCGCTTCTGCATCCGCGGTCCGGAGCGCGCGCACGAAGGCGCCCATCCAGCGCGCGACCATCCAGAGGGCGACGGAGGCGAAGGTGAAGCCGACGGCGACCATGAGGGCGGGGAAGGCGGCGACGAAGCGGGAGAGGTCGGGGGCGGAGGGGCCGAGCTGGCGTGCGAGGCCGGCGGAAGCGCCGCGGATGGCGAACAGGGTGAGGAAAACGATGAGCAGGTGGTCGAGGGCGGTGACGGCGCGGCGCATCCAGGGGTCGCGGACGGCGGCGTGCGCCGGGCCGGCGAGCTGGCGGGCGGCCCAGGACATCGCGCACCAGAGGATCATGGAGTCGATGCCGATCATGGTGCCCATGGCGTGGGCGGTGACGATGTGCGTGCCGTGGATGAGCGAGTTCACGGGCGGGACGGACATCGCGATCGCCGAGGCGAGCATGAGGCAGGTCCAGAGCGTGACGGACGAGGCGAAGCGCGCCGGAACGGCGAGGTCGGGCGCGGGCGGCGCCTTCCGGCGCAGGTTCCAGAGGTCGATGGTGACTTTCGCGAGGAGGATGACTTCGATCATGGAGACGAGGAAGCTGACCCAGTGGACCCACGCCGTCTGCGGGAGGTGGAACGTGTGGTGTCCGTAGTTGGTGAACGTGTTGATGATGCCGACCGCAAAGAGCAGGAACCCGGTCGTCGAGTGCGCGTAGCTGTCGTTGCCGCGCATCTTCCCGGCGATCCACATCATCGACCCGTACGCGAGCAGGTTGAAGCTGCCGACCATCACGCCGTTCGCCTTCCACTGGATCGCGATGTCGCGAAGCGGCCGGCGGCTGATCCACTCGAGCGTGTAGGCGTTGGCTTCGAGGAACGTGATCGCGAAGAGCGGGATCGCCGCGGTCCACATCCAGACGTAGACGGGTTTGCCGCGAAGCGAGAAGCCGGCGCGGGCGAAGAAATTCCACGCGAACAGAGCCCAGCCCGTGAGGATCATCGCGCCGAACGCGGGGTGGTAGCCGGCATATTCGCGGCCGGTGAAGCGGCCCGCGAGGAGCGAAACAATGATCCCGGCGCCCGCCGTGAGCCAGAGCGCGATCATGGCGCGGAAGCGCATCCGTTCCGCGCCGCAGAATGGTCCTCCGAGCGAGATGAGCCAGGCGTGGACGACGGTCACGCCGCCGAGGAACACCCATGCGAACGCGAACGACTCATGGATCGGGCGCAGGTGTTGAAGGGTCAACCCGGAAGAGCGCAGCGACGGCTCCCACGACGTGTAGACAATCGACGCGGCCATCCCGCCGAGGAGCGTCAGCGCGCACGCCCCCAGCGCCATCAGCGCGAGGATCGCGACCGAACGCCCGCCCTGGCCGATGGCGTTCACTTGTACTCCCACCACGGCAGATCCTTCCACGTGAAGCCTTCGCGCTGGAGCATGGCGTCGTTCTTTTCGACCAGTTCGTCGCGATGCCGCGCGACCCACTCAAGGAACTCGGCGATGTCCTGCACCTGATCCGGCGTGAACGCGTGCGAGGGCATGACCCGGCGCCCTTCGGCGAGAATCGGGCCGAGATACGTCGGCGAGCGATCCTGCGCCGCGAGCGTGAGATCCGGCGCGCGATGGAAACCCTCCATGAAGGGGATGTGGCACGCGCCACAAGCCGCGGTCGTCACGACCTCGCATCCGCGCTTCGCGCTCTCGGACGGTGCCACGGAAGCCCCTTCGGCCATCAGCGCCTTCCAGTGTTTCGACGGCTGCACCGGCTTCTTTGCGGCATTGGACCGCGGCTGGGACCGCCCCGTGCGGTTCATCGCGCGCAGGAACGCGAGGACAGCGCGCTGGTCGTCGTCGGGGAGGTGAAGCGCGGGCATTTTTCCCCAGCCGTTCGTGAGGAGCGAGGCGAAATCGGAGTCGTCGCGCTTCGCATCGACGGCATTCGTGAGATCGGGCCCGAGGAAGCCGCCGAAGCCGTGGATCTGGTGGCAGACCTGGCAGTTGTTGCGGCGCCAGACGTCGAGGCCGTCGCGTTCGAGGTCGGTGAGTTGCGGCCCGGGCGCGCGCGGGTGATCGGTGTAGGCGACAACGGAGAGGCCGGCGTAGGCGGCAACCATGGCGGCGAAGAGAATTTCGCGCCAGCGGGACGTCAGGTTGCGCGCGGATTCGGGCAAGGTGGCGGGCTCCGTGGATCGGGACGCGTGCATTATCGCGGAAGGCAAAGAGCGCCACATCAAAATAATGAAGTCACATACTCAATCTTGATCAGGATGGTGAAGAATGTCCGGCGGTCGTGCCGCTTCCCCGGGCATTTCCTTTCCGAGTTTCACCACCATTTCGTGCTCCATCTCGATGGGTCCGAGCGCGTGTCGGACTTCCACGAGCGCGAGGAGGACGGCCCCGAGCACGGATGACAGCCCGCAGATGAAGAGAGCTCCCGCGATGTAAACGGCCGCGGGCCAGAAGACGCCGGCGCCGATCGCGAGCGAGGTCAGCACCAGCAGCCCGATGGCCGTGAGCATGAACGCGACGGAGCCGCGCAGCATCCGCGCCCGCCAGAGCAGTTCGTCGGCCTGCCGCTGCCGGGCCTCTGCGCGGACGCGGGAACGCGCGCGCACGAAACTGTTCGTTTCCCCGGGCTTCGGCTTCGCGACGACCGCTTCCTGGTCCTTCATCGCCTCCAGCCCGAGAGCGCGCAGGCGTGCGAGGATCGCCGTGAGCCGGTTGTAGAACGCCGAGGTCAGCAGCCCGCAGGCGGAGATCATGACGACGGGCACGACGGCCGAGGCGATGACTTTGTTCCAGAGTTCCGGGGAAGTCGCATCGAGGGGCATGGCCGGATTGTGCAGGATTCAAGGCGTACCGCGCGAGAGATGAGGAGCTACCCCTTCGGCTTGATTGCGCTCACCGTCACCTCACCGCACAGACTCGGCATGTTGCGGCCGAACCAGCGATGAAGGCGGAAATACCACTCGTAGTCCTCCAGCGCCGCGAACCAGAGCGAAAACACCCGGTGGCCGCGGACGCCAAGCGGCTGAAGCCCGCACTTTTCAACCCGCCGCCGCAGCCGCTTCGCCGACATGTGCTGCAGGTGGGGCGCCTGGCTCATTCCCTTGAGACGGCGCAAGAGCGCGTTGATCCGGGTCCAGATGGGCGCAAACAGGAGCTCAATCCCCATGAAAACCGGCGTCCCCACGAGCGCGAACCCCCCGGGCTTGAGCACCCGGCGGATTTCGGATAGCGCGTACTCGAAATGGCGGTCTTCGAGGTGCTCCAGCACCTGCTCGCACACGACGGCATCCACGGACTCGTCGCGGAACGGCCACGGCCGCGTCAGATCCGCGACGATCAGGTTCGGATAATTCCGCTCCTTCGCCTTCGCCAGTCGCCTGCGGTCAAAGTCCATCCCCACCACACGCGGCGACTTGCTCGGCGCACCCCACCGCTTCCAGTACCCCGGAAGCCGCCCTTTGCCGCAGCCCGCGTCCAGCACGAACGACGGGCCCTCCGGCAGGTGTTCCGCGAGAGCCTCCGCGTGATAGCGGTAGCGCGCGAGGCGGAGGCGGAAGAGGCGATGGGCGGGCTCGACTTCGAAGGCCAGCTTCGGGCCGGCTTCCTCTTTCGTCACAAAGTGAATCTCGATGGAGGCACGAGGCGCGAAGTATAGCGGCGGGGCCCGGGGCTCCCGCGGAAATTGATTTGCCCGCGCGCCGCTGCTACCTTCTCAGTCCCCTCGAAGGAGAGATCGCATGCCACGAGCCTTCGCCCTCGCGCTTCTCCTCGCCGCCGCCGCATCCGCGCAGTCCCCGGCAGGCCGCTTCCAGCCCGACCCGAAACTTCCTCCCGACGCCGGAGTCCCTTACGTCGTCCTTACGAGCGAAGAGCTTGCGCCGTCGTTTCAGAAGATCGCGGACTGGAAGCGGGCGTCCGGGATGCCCGCGCAGGTGATTACGGTGGAGTGGCTGAAGAAGAGCGCGTATTACCCGGGGGTGGACGTGCCGGAGCGGCTGTACCGGCTGCTTCAGGACCTGCGGCTGAACTGGCGCACGCGATGGGTGCTGATCGGTGGCGGGATGGACGCGGTGCCGCCGCAGATGGTCAAGGCCTGGAAGAACGCAATGGGGAGCAACCGGATTGCGTGCGACGTGTATTACTCCGACGTGCTGCCGGCGGATTGCAGCGACGCGGACAAGCTCGCGGGATACGGGTGGAACGGGAATGGCGACGGTTTTGTCGGTGAAGCGGGGAAGGACGGGTTCGACATGGTGCCGGAGCTGTGCGTCGGGCGGATTCCCGCGGCGTCGAAGGACGAGGCGGAGGCGTGGGTCGACAAGTATTTCGAGTATGTGAATCCGCAGGGGAGGGACGCGGCGTGGATGAGCCGCGCGCTCGTGGTCGGCGCGAAGGAATTCGAGGAGCGGCAGAAGCAGGTCGCGCAGTTGTTCCGGGATCTCGGCGGCGCGGCGTACGCGGTGGAGCTGGTGGTGGAGCGCGCGCCGAAGCCGATCGAGGCGATCACCGAGGAACTTTCGAAGGGGTGCGCGTTCTTCGATTTCTTCTGCCACGGTTGCCCTTCGCATTTCTGGGCGATGAACGACCACACGAGCTGGGGCGTGACGCAGGTGCGGACGCTCAAGCATCCCGGGATGTACCCGGTCGTGTTCGCGAACTCGTGCGACACGGGGGAGTTCGACAAGGACGTCTGCCTCGCGTCGGAGATGGTGCTGCAGCCGAAGGGCGGCGGGATCGCCTACCTCGGCTACTCGCACCTCGCGTTCGGCGCGCCGATCGACCAGGAGATCTACAAGATCCTGTTTTCGGGCGAGTGCCCGCAGCTCGGAGCCGCGCTCCATCTCGCGAAAAAACGGACCGCGCAGGATGAGTGGACCGTGCAGGTGCTCCAGCTCTTCGGCGAACCCGAGATGTGGGTGCGGACGGGCGCGCCCCTCGCGCTGAAAGTGTCCGGCGAAAAGTTGATGGCGAACGTCCCGGGCCGCCTGACGGTGACCGACGCCTCCGACAAACCGCTGAAGGGCGCGCGCGTGCTCGTCGACGCGGCGGGCGTGTACGTCGTCGGCACTTCGGACGAAAAGGGCCTTGTCCTGCTTCCGCCGCCCCCGAAAGGAGGCGCCGCGCGCGTCTCGGTGCTGGCGCAGAACGGCACGCGCTTTGAGAAGAAGGTCTCGATCGAATCGAAGCTGCCGCAGGACGTGGTCGCGGTCGCGCGGCCGTCGCTGGCGGTGGACGACGCGGAGGGGAATGCTCAGAAGGACCTGAATCCCGGCGAGAAGGTGAAATTCGTGTTCACGTGGCCGAAGGAGACGGCGTTTCCTCACGGGGATCTCGCGCTCGAGTTCGAGGAGGACCCGTTCGTGAAGGTCGTCTCGGGACCGGACCCGGTCGAGAACGGCGCGTCGTTCGTCGTGCAGGCGAACCGCCGCATCCCGAGCTGGCACCAGTGCTGGGCGAAGCTGACGTTCAAGCTCGAGGCGTCGCCCGACCCGTGGACGTGGATGTTCCGGCAGGCCGTCGAGGGGCCCGCGCTTTCGGTCGCGGCCGTCGCGGTCGACGACGCCGACGGGAACAAGGACAAGCGCGTCGGATGGGAGGACGCGGGCAAGAAGCTGAAGTTCAGCGTCGGGCTGTACAACAGCGGCACGCAGAAGGCGGGCGGCGTGAAAATCGTCGCGAGCTCGACGGATCCGTCGGTCACGCTTTCGAAGCCGGAGATTGCGTTCGGCTCCGTCACGCTCGAAGACGTCGCCCACCCGAAAGACAAGACGTTCGAGTTCACGCTCGCCGTCGACTACGACGGCCACCCGATCGCCTTCGCGCTCGCGATCGAGGACGACCGCAAGAACAAGTGGGAAGGGCGGCTGGTCTTTACGGTTCCTCCGGCGCCGCCAATCCTCGTCCACGCTGAGCCCGGCCTCAAGTCGGTCGCCGTCGGCTGGTCGCCGAGCGGCTCGCCGGGGGTCGTCGGCTACCACGTCTACCGCTGCGCGAGCGAAAAGGGGCCCTTCACGAAACTCACCGAGCAGCCCGTGAAAGGCGCGACGCGCTTCCCCGACGTCGCGGTGAAGCCGATGTCGAAATACTTCTACGTCGTCACGAGCGTCACCGCCGACGGCCTCGAATCGCGGTACTCGGGGATCGCGAGAGGATTCACGCTTACGCCGCTTCCAAAAATGAAGGAGGCGAAGTGAGACTTCTCGCGGCGCTGCTTCTCGCGGGCTCGGCGGCGCACGCCGACGCGATCGCGTGGGCGAAGAACATCGACGAAGCGAAGAAGGCGGCGGCGGAGAAGAAGCCCATCGCGGTGGTGTTGATCCAGAAGGGGTGTGCGCACTCGGTCGAGCTGATGCAGAACCTGGCGAAGGACGACCGCCTCGCGACGCTGTCGCTCGTGTGGCTCGCGGTGCAGGTCGGCACGGACGAGTACACGGGCTGGTTCGTGAAGAACTGCGGCGGCAACGTCGAGGGGACGCCGTCGGTGCTCGTGTTGAACCCGAAGGGCGAGAACGCCGATCCCGCGTACGCCGGGCTGCCGGTCGTCACGTCGCCGGACATGGACGACGTGATGCCGCTCCTCCGACGCGCGTCGGAGTGCGCGAAGCAGGAGGAGCCTCAGAAGGACAGGGACGCCTGCCGTCTCGCGATGGAGAAGGTCGCCACCGCGAAATCGCCGGGCGAAAAGATCGCCGCCTGGACCGCCGCAATCCGCGCCGGCGACGGCTGGAGCGCCGAGGAAAAACCCGTCGCCGACGCCCGCGCCGGAATCGAGAAGGCGCTTCAGGAAGGCAGTGCCGAGATGCTCCGGATTTTCCGCGAAGTCCGCGACCCCGCGGAGCAGAAGGCCGCGTTCGAGAAGGTGAAAGCCGACTACTCCGGCACGAGCGTGGGGGAGTGGGCGGGCGAAGCAGCGGTGAAGATCAAGGTCAAGAAATAGCCGATTCTGCGAAGATCGCCGCTTCCACGATCAGGAATTTCCCCATGAACCGAGTCCTCGCGCTGTTTCTCCTTCTCGCCGGCTCCGCATTCGCCGATCACGAGACCGCCGTGCGGCTCGTGAAGGAATCGCTGGAAGCGAGCAAGCAGAACGACATGTATCGGGCGGAGGAACTCGCGACGCAGGCAATCGCGGCGGACCCGGGGTGGGCCGAGGGGTGGATGATGCGGGCGTACGTGAAGATGGCGCCTGTGAAGCGACTTTCGGCGCTGATCGACATCAATACGGCGATCGACATCGAGAAGAACGGGACGCCGCGCAACGAGCCGCTGGAGCACCAGTGCCTGAACATCCGGGGGCAGGCGCTGCGGTACCTCGACCGCTTTCCCGAGGCGCTCGAACAGGCGGAGGCGGTGCTGGCGCGTTGGCCCGGAGATACCTGGGCGACGGGGACGCGGTCGGGATCGCTGGTGGGGCTGGGTGCGGTGGACGAAGGAATTGCAGGGTTTGAGAAACTGATGACGGCGCAGCCGAGGGAAGCGTCGGCGCTGCCGGAGGCGAGGAATCTGACCGGCGACTGGGCGCGCTCCATTTCGGACGCTGATGCGATCATTGCGGCGTACAAGAACGCGTTCTCCGCCCGGCGCGGCAAGGCGCAGGCGCTGATCGAGCTGGGCAAGTACGACGAGGCGAGGCAGATCGGCGACGAGGTGGCGAAGAACTTCCCGTCGCACTGGATCGTAACGGCGGTGAGCGCGCTCCTGGCAGGCACACCGGAGTACAAGGCCGGATTCGACCCCGACAAGTCCGTCGGCCTGCTGGAATCGCTCATCCGCGACCAGAGCGGCGCGACGGCCCCGGAAATTCTCGATGTTCTCGCGCGGACCCTCGTGCTCGCCGAGCGGTACTCCGACGCCGTCGCCCTCTTCACGACTCGCTTCCCGGCCCGCGGCTTCTGGCACCAGTGGTGGCTCGGCGTCTCCCTCTGGAAACTTGAGCGCTTCAGCGACGCCCGCATCGCATTCACGCAGGCGCGACGGCTCAACCCGTACATGACGGTGCATGCGAAGCGGTTTCCCGGGCTCGACCAGTTCCTGGCGCCGACGGAGCGCGACATCGCGGCGGAACGGAAAGCGGGGTCGTCGGAATCGAAGCTCGGCTTCGAGCTGGCGACGCACCTGTTCACCGTCGCCGAAATCGAAACGCTCGTGCGCCGCTTCCAGTTCGCCCGCGCCGCCGCGGAATACGAAAAGCTGCAGCCGACGCTCTTGTCGCCGGTGCGCAAGGCCGAGGTGACCGCGCGCCTCGAGGAAGTCAGGGGCATGGCGGGCGCGCTCGACAAGCTCGTCGCCGCCGTGAACGCGAAATCCGGCGCGATCAGGATCAAGGCAGGAAAATCCGACCTCACGCTGACGCGCGCCGACGACCGGGCGTTCGATTTCACGATCACGGGCGGCAGCGGCAAGTTCCCGTGGGCGTACGTCGCGCCCCTCGACTTCTTCAAGCTCGCCAACGCTCAGTCCCTCGCGCCGAAGGAACGCTTCGCCCTCGGCGTCCTCCTCTGGGACATCGGCGAGGATGCGGAAGCGCAGAAGACGCTCGGCGACCCCTCCGCGAAAGACCTGAAGGAGCGCGTTGACGCCGTCGTCGCGCGGAAGCGCGGGATCGAGGCGCCGAAGGGCGGCTTCGTCCTGCACAAGGGCCGATTCGTGACGCCGGAGGAAAAAACAAACCTCGAGAAGGGTCTCGTGCGCTTCCAGGGCCAGTGGGTCACGACCGGCGATCGCGAGAAACTCGCGAAGGGGCTGATCCAGGTCTCCGGCAAGTGGGTTTCGGGCGAGGAGAAGAAGCTCCTCGCAATGGGCTTCCGCAAGTTCAAGGACCAGTGGATGAGCGCGGAGGACTACAGCGCGCTGCGCGGCAAGTGGGACAACGCGTTCGAGGAGGACACGGCGCACTACAGGATCCGCTCGAACGAATCGGAGGAATTTACGAAGCAGCTCGCGAAGCTCGTCGAAGTCGCCTACGGCGAATACCGGACGTTCTACGGCGGCCGCGAGCCGAAGATCGCCGCGAAGGAGAAGATGACGCTGTACGCCTTCCGCACCTACGAGGACTACCGCCGCTACTGCACCGACAAGAAAG
The DNA here is from genome assembly GCA_009773755.1 of Planctomycetota bacterium. Taxonomy (GTDB): domain Bacteria; phylum Planctomycetota; class MHYJ01; order WSZJ01; family WSZJ01; genus WSZJ01. The sequence continues at coordinate 58,240 of WSZJ01000021.1, forward strand.
CCGACGCCCAACTCAACGCCGCCGGCTTCGCCTCGTCGGATTCCAACGTCGTCGTCGGCTGGAACAAGACCGGCAACGTCCAGCTCTTCTACCAGACGATGGTCCACGAAGCCGCGCACCTCTACTACTACCGGATCTGCACCCCGTCGGGCTGCCCGTCCTGGCACGCCGAGGCCATGGCCACCTACTTCGAAGGCTTCGAGCCCGCCGGCGACTCGTGGCGCTTCACCTTCGTCAGCGATTCGCGCCTGCCCTACGTGCGCGACGCGATGAAGGCGGGAACGCACATTCCGCTCAAGGACCTCCTCGCCGGAGACGCCGGCGCGCTCATCAACAGCGACGCTTCCAAGGCGATCCTCTTTTACGCGGAGTGCTGGTCGCTTAACTACTACCTGACACAGACGAGCGACGCTCCGTCGAAGGCGGCCTACGCCGAGTACCGCAAGTCGGCGGAGTCCGGCAAGAGCGATCCTATGTCGAAGTTCTTCACCGACATGGACAAGCTGGAGAAGGACTGGCTGGCGTTCGTAAAGGGGCTATGACCGCGGGGCCTTCACTTCATCGCATTGATGAGCGAAACGAACGGGGCGAACAGGGCCAGGTGCACGAGCGGCGGGTCCTGCGGCTCCAACTCGACACCGGGCGCAAAGGCGGGGTCCTGATTCATGTAAAGTTCCTGGAATAATGTTCACCGCATGATGCAGGATCGCGGAGTGTGGGTACAGTAGCGCCCGATGCGGTGCCGTGACTTACCGCACCAGCGCAACGCCTCGCGCTGCACGCGGGGGAACTGAAGGGGCATGATTCTCATTGGAGGTCCGAGCCATGACCCACACTGTGACGGAACGATGCGTGAATTGCCGCTACACGGACTGCGTGGCCGTCTGCCCGGTGAATTGCTTCTGGGAAGTCAAGGACCCGGCCATGCTGGTGATCGACCCCGGTACCTGCATCGACTGCGGACTGTGCATCCCGGAGTGTCCCGTGCACGCGATCTACCCGGAAGCGGACGTCCCAGAGCCGTACAAGCCGTGGACCGAAAGGAATCTCGCGCTGTTTGAGGCCGGGACCAATGTCACCCAGAAGACGGAACCTCTGCCCACAGCGATCCCGCTGGAGGAGGTCCAGAAACGCGAGAGTGCCAACGGGTGGCAGGTGGAAGAACCCCCCGGGACCTAGGTAGCTCCTCTCGCGGGCATGGACGTCGAGGCGTGGAAACTCCCTTCGGCCCACGTTTGCTGAGGCACCCGTGCGCACTCCCATCAAGCTGGCCATCGCCGCCGCCGTCGTCATTCCCATCGCCGTCATCTCGTGGGTCCTCCGCGCCCGCAACATCGAAAAGGAGGAAGCCTTCGCCATGTACCGGCGCTTCGCCGAGTCTTATCACAAGGACCGCATCACCGACTGCCGTTCCATCTCGGACGGCGCTTCCGTGAAGGATCTCATCGACAAGCGCGAAGAGCGCCACAACCAGCTCGCCAGTGCCGGCATGCAGGCCTTCGGCCTGCCCTTCGTCACCGCCACGTTTCAGGAGAACTCCGTGACGCGCAATGGCGGCGAGATGACCTTCAACGCGACGATGACCGTGAGACACGTCATCGCGTCCGGCCTCACGCCGAAAAAGGACATTCCGCACACGGATTACACGCACGACGTCACTCTGCGGAAACAGGGAGGGGGGTGGGTCGTGGTTTCCTTCTCCGAAACGGAATCCGAAGCGAAGTGAGCGTTCGCGGGTCCGGACTCCGTGCAGGACTGTCCGCCACTGGCATTAACTACATAAATATTTAAGGCCTTTATTTGTTTAATCTATTAGGTATAATTCAGGCATCGCAACCAACGGCCGGGATTTCCGGCGGCTACAGCCGCCTCCCCCGCCGCTCTCCGGGCCCCTCCTTCACGGGACGGACCCGCGCCGATCGAACCCGGCATTCATCATTCGTCATCGAAAGGAGAGAACGCGATGAACCGAACTCCCGCCGTACGCCGGACGCGAATAGGAGCCGCCCTCGCGGTTTCCTTCGCCCTGGCCGTCTCAGGCCTCTCAGTCCGGGCGCAGGAACAGAACCCGGCTCCCGACGCCGGGCAGGTGACCGGATCCGTGGAGGGAATCGTGTCGCTCGATGTCGACGGCGACGGCTCGCACTCCGAGGGCGAACCCGTCCTCGCCGGAGTCACCGTCGAATTGCGGGACGGAGAGGGCAACCTCGTCGCCACCACGACGACCAACGCCTCGGGACAGTACTCATTCCAGAACCTGGGCGGCGGCGCCTACACCGTTTCTGTCCCCAAGTCCACCGCCGCCGGCGACTTCAACGAGAGCCTCGCTTCCTGGTTCTCCGCCCCTTCATGGCAACAGGCGGCCCAGGTGAACGGCACGGAAGGGGCCTCGTACAACTTCCTGTTCAATCTCAACATCGATCAGATCCTCAACGACCTGAACCCGCAGGATCCCGACGGCAACGGGTTCAGCTTCAACGGGAACGGGAACACGATCGGGTACTGGAAGCACCAGCTCGAGGTCGCGATCGAAGGAAAGGGAAACGCGCAGGTGAGCGCCGCGACCATGAAGGGATACCTGGCGGCGATCGAAGCGCTCTATCTGCCGGAACCGTTCAAGTTCCCGGACGGCTTTCAGTCGGCGCTGGACATCCTGGGTTCCGAGTCGAGCGAAGCGCTGGACCTTCTGCTGAAGCAGCTGCTGGGCACGGAGTTCAACCTGGTCTCCGGCCGCGGCCTCGCGGAGCCCTGGTTCGGCCTCGAGGGAGTTCTCGTCGCCTGGGGCGAGTATCTCGCAGCGCACTCGAGCCTGTTCTCACGCGAGTTTCTCCTGAAGGCCAAGGACATTTTCGATCTCATCAACAACACCGGCAGCTGGTCCTAGAGAGGCGAGTCCGAGCATTGAAGATCCCGGCCGGGCCCCAGGCCCGGCCGGTTGTTTTTCGCCGCCGGGATTCCGGGGCTGCTTGCGCGCGGCGTAGGCTATGCGCACCTCCGTCGGCGCGCTCCTTCGTTCATTCTGGTTGGGCTTGCTTCGACCCTCCATGGAACGCACCATTGATCCGATGAGGCGGCGCACCCCCGGCAAGAAGTACACCGTCAGCGACGGCCGCCTGGTGCTTCACCTGGAGGCCGCGCCAGCAGCTCCCGAAAGGGACGCTGGGGAGCCAGAATGACGCCGTGATGCGGCGTTCCTCGCTTGGCCCAATCGGCCGCAATGAGCGCAAAGTCCGCCACGTTGTGAGTCAGAAGCGCGCGTCCTTGCCTCTCGGCTTCGCGCAGAATCGCAACGTCGGTCCAGCCTGAGAGTCCGAGCTGGTTGACATGGACGGCATCGAATCCTCGTTCCCGCAGCGTTGCCGCGAGCAGCGGCCGCGTGTCCTCGTCCAGCAGGAGCTTGACCTGATCCGCCACGTCAGACGGAGAGCTTCCTGCGCACCGCCGAAGGCTGCTGTCTCCGGATCAAGCCGTCGATCTCGCCCTTGTGATCGTGATAATAGGAGAGCGCGTCGTAGACTTGAGCCAGCGTCAAGCGCGTCCATTCCCGGACGATCTCCTCGGGTGCCATGCCCTGGCGAAGCGCGTATTCGACGACCGAGCGCACGGGAAACCGTGTTCCGCGAATGACTGGCTCGCCGCCGCAAACCGACTTGCGGCGCGAAATGTAGGGGTGACGGACGTGGAGTGCGCGAGGCATGAGTCCAATTCTAGCACGCCGGTGGAAGGTGGCGGATCCGAGTTCTGTGCAAGGAGCGCGTGCAGGGACCATGCGAAACTACAATCTTCTCGAATGAACCGCGAAGACGATGCTCGATTTGATCAGGAGGCGGCATGGCGCGCCTTGATGTTCCTTCTGCGGACGAGCGAGCGCGAACTCAGCGCGGCTCGTTCAAGATTTCGTTGGATGAAGTGGGGCCTGGGTTCGTCGTGGCGGCGGTCACGAACCCTCAGGCAGAAGGCTGGGAGTGCCTTGAATTGGCGGTTTGCACGGCCGCGACGGAGTGAGTTGCCGCCACTCCACGACCGCACGTTGTGTCGGGGGCCTTCCTGGATTTGCAATCAACCGGCGCGCCTTGCATCACACAAAAACGGCCCCGGCATTCACCGGGGCCGTGCAGTGTGCACCAAACTCCCGACTCCCGACTCCCATCTACTTTTTCTCTTCGACTGCCTTCTTCTTCGCCTCCGCCAGCTCTCCAGCCTTCTTGACGAGTTCCACGAACTCCTTGCGATACCCCTTCGCGTCATCGCCCAGGCCAGCGACGGCCAGTTCGCGCACCAGCCCGAAGTTCGCCTGCCCCTTGTACTCGCTGTCTCTCAAACACATCGCAAACGCCGCGACGCTCGCCGCGAACTCGAAGTCCGTGCTCGCCCCGGCCGCGTTTAGCCCGGGATCCGCGAGCGCGAACTCGATCTTGCGGCTCACGTCGCCGTCGGGGGCCTTGTAGCGCAGCTTCACCGTGCACAGCTCCGCCGCGGCGGCGCCTTGCACGATCACCTTCGCCGTCTCCTGGTACTTCAGCGCGTCCACGTCCGACGCCGGAACTTCCTGCCCGGCCGGAATCACCTCGTACAGCGCCGTCACCTGGTGCCCCGCGCCGATCTCGCCCGCGTCCTTCTTGTCGTCGTTGAAGTCCTGCGCCGCCAGCAGCCGGTTCTCGTACCCGATCAGCCGGTACGCCGCGACCTTCGCCGGGTTGAACTCCACCTGGATCTTCACGTCCTTGGCGATCGTGATCAGCGTCCCCGTCGCCTGCTCGACCAGCACCTTCTGCGCTTCCTTGAGCGTGTCGATGTACGAAGCGTTCCCGTTCCCCTTGTCCGCCAGCGACTGCATCCGCGCGTCGGCGTAGTTCCCGCGGCCGAACCCGAGCACCGAGAGGAACACGCCCGTCTTGCGCTTCTCCTCGATCAGCCGGTCGAGGTCGCCCTCGCTCGTGACGCCGACGTTGAAGTCGCCGTCGGTGCACAGGATCACGCGGTTCACGCCGTCCTTGATGAAGTTGTCCGCCGCGAGCTTGTACGCCAGCTCGATCCCCTGCCCGCCGTTCGTCGAGCCGCCCGCCTGCAGTTTCCCGATCGCCGCGGAGATCTCCTGCTTCTGCGCGCCCGAGGTCGGCGGCAGCACCAACCCCGCGTTCCCCGCATACACCACCATCGACACCCTGTCCTGGGGGCGCAGCGTCTCCACGAGCAGCCCCAGCGACGACTGCACCAGCGGCAGCTTTTCCACCGAATTCATCGACCCCGACACGTCCACCAGGAACGCCAGGTTCGCCGCCGGCGCTTCACTCAGCTCGATCACCTTCCCCTGCAGCCCGATCCGCACCAGCTGGTGCTTCGGCTCCCACGGCGCCGCGTGCGCCTCCAGCGCCACCGAGAACGGCTCAACACCGGCCGGCGGCACGTACGCATAGTGGAAGTAGTTCACCAGCTCCTCCAGCCGCACCGAGTCCGGCGGCGGGAGCTGGCCGCCGGTCAGGAAGCGGCGGACGTTCGCGTAGGAAGCCGTGTCGACGTCGATAGAGAAGGTCGAAAGAGGGGCGTCGAAAGGGCGGTTGAAGGGGTTGTCGACGAGGGGGTTGTATTCCTCGGTGTTTGAAAAGGGGTCTGGTCCCCAACATGCCTCACCCCCGACGGCGGGTCCCTGTCCCGCGACGAATTGTCTGAAGCTCCCACCCTTGGCGACATCGCGGACCTCTTTTCCCGCGATCACGTGTGACTGAAGTTTGCGAAGTTCTTCCAGCGCTTTCCTGCTCCTGGGCGTTTCTGACATGACCGCGAGCACGGCGGCCTCTCGGCGCTTCTCGTCCGTCGCGGAAGCCCAGCTGCCTCCCGTGTAGTCCGATGACCCTGGAGGAATCCCGCCCGCGATCAAATCACCCTCTCTAGGCCCGATAACCGGGGCATACACGAGTCTTCCCGGGATATTTCCGTTCGTGCGATTCAGCATCTCGAGCGAATCAATCTTGCTCTCGAGTTCCCGCTCTCGCTTCGTGGGCCCGAACATTCCGAAGTGCATCGAAACCGCGAACAATCCCGCCGCCGCAACGCTGATCGGGCCAACCCACCACCAGCGTCGAACTGCTGACGCTCGCGGCGCTGTCACGATGCGCGAAAGGATCGCATCCACGCGCTCCGTAGAGAGCCGCTCTTCCTTCACCGCGAAGCTCGGCGCGGGGCACGCGCTCACCAGCGCCACCGTCTCCCGGATTGCATCCAGCTCCGCCCGCAGCTCGGCGTCCGCTTCCAGCGCCCGTTCGATTTCCGCGCGTTCGGCCGGCGTGAGTTCGCCGACCGCGTAGTCCGTCAGCTTGTCGCGCATCTCTTCCCGTGTCATCAGATCACCCTCCTGTTGTCGTCCCCGACGAGCCCCGCCTCCCGAAGCCGGCCCCCGACGGCCTTGACCGCCTGCCCGAGGTGGTAGCTCACGTTTGTCAGCGTCATTTCGAGTCGTTCGGCGATCTCGCGGTAGGTCAGGCCTTCCCAGAGCTTGAGGCGCAGGACTTCGCGCTGTTTCTCGGGGAGGCCGGCGACGGCCGCCTGGACGCGGTCGCGCAGCTCGCCGTCGAGAGCGCGCGCGTCGGCCGGCGCTTGGGCCGGTCGCGGCTCCAGCACCGCAGCGGCCTCGTGTTTCCGTTCCATCCGCGTCTCCTTGCGTCTCAGGTCGTGGCAGATGTTGCGCGTGACCTGGAGGAGCCAGGGAAAGAGCGCCTTCACGTCCCGCAACCGCGCGCCTTCGCGGAGGACGCGCAGGAAGGCTTCCTGCACGGCGTCCTGGGCCAGGGCGGCGTCGCCGAGAAGAGCGCTTGCGAACCGGAGGAGTGGAGCTTCGTGGGCGGAGAGCAGCGAAGCGACCGCGGTGCGGTCACCCGCTGAAAGGCGTTCCACGAGTTCCTGCTCGGTCATCGGCGTCCTTTGCGGCGTGCTGAAGAAGAGACGCCGGGTGAGGCCGAGTTTACAGGGGAGCGGCGGAAATTCCGTCGGGAGGAGGCCGGAGGGCAGGCGGGCGGGCGGGCAGGCGGGCGAGCGGGCAGGCGGGCGAGCGGGCACGCAGGCAAGCAAGAAAAGAACCCGTTCAATCAGGTGAGGTGGAAAGTGGCTTGTCAATCCGTCGGCGTCTGGCCCGCCGCGGGGCAAAGCCTGCGGCACGGGGATTGCGATCCGTGGGATGGACTCCTGAGGAGACGCGTCATGAGGGGAATCGCTTGCACGGTCCTGTCGTTCGCACTTTTTGCGGCGTGTTACGCCGGGGATCCTGCGCCTGCGGCGGACCCGCTCACCGTACGGATGGAGACCGAGCGGATCAGCTTCGATTTCAAGGACGCCGGGTTGAACGGCGTTGTCGAGTGGCTCACGACGGAGACGGGGCTGAAAATCAGAGTCTCGGAGGCGGCACGGCAGCGCGCGCTGGACAAGAAACTGAAAATCACGGCGCGGCTGAAGGACGTGAAGCTGGCCGCCGCGCTCCGGCTGCTGTTCGAGAATCATGGCATGGTGATGCTCGTCGAAGACGGCTGGGTGCGGCTGCGGTTGCGCGACGAGGCCGCCGGCACGAAGGTCACGCGGCGCATCGACGTGCGCGAGTTGCTGGCGACCGTCCCGGATTTCGAGGGGCCGGATGTCGGGCTGCCGGAAGATAGCGGATGCCCCTCGTTCGGCTGATTCTGGGGCTACGAAGAGGGCCGGCGGCTCCTCGACGAACCTGAAACGCTTCTTTCGCTCGTCCAGCAGGCGGCCGGAGGAGACGCGGTCTGGCGGCAGGAGGGCGCCTGGATCGAGCTGAAGAACGGCTTCCTGACCGTCTGCCACAGCGAGGAAGTGGTGGAACGCGTGGAAGAAGCGGTGCGCGCGTTGACGGCCATGAAATAGGCCTGGAAGGAGACGCCCGGAAGCGCTTTCTGACTCCCGGACAAATTCGCCGCGGAGTTGATCAAACAATCCCTTTACGAACTCTGCGGCGTAGAATCCCGGCGTGAGCGAGCGCGCGATGCCGCCTGCACGGCCGACCCTCCCCGGCGACACGCTGCCGATGTCGGGTGAAACCGTCCGTGTCGGGCCGGGCGCCTCCGACATCACGATTCGCGCGGGTTCGCCCTCGCTGACGCCCACGCCGGTTCCTCCGCCCGCGCTTCCGCCTGAAGTCGCCGCCGCCGCCCCGGACGCCCGCTTCGGCAAATTCACCAGGACGAAACTCCTCGGCCAAGGGGGAATGGGGGAAGTCTGGAAGGCGTGGGACACGGAGCTCGGGCGCTGGGTCGCGCTGAAATTCCAGCTCGGCGGCGACCTCGAGGAAGTTACGCGCTTCCAGCGCGAGGCGCGGCTTGCCGGGCGGCTCGCGCATCCGAACATCGCGGCGATCTACGAAGTCGGGGAATCGCAGGGCCGGCATTACATCGCGATGCAGTTTGTCGAAGGCGAGACGCTTCTCAAACTCCCGCGCGGCGACTTCCAGCTCGCGGCGACGCTCCTCGAACAGGCGGCGCGCGCCGTGGCGTCGGCGCACGCGCAGGGGATCGTGCACCGCGACCTGAAGCCGGAGAATCTCATGGTCG